>JAPLNF010000335.1:5847-37278 GCA_026692965.1 Planctomycetota bacterium | reverse complement strand
GTTGTTCGTTCTTCTCGAAGAAATATTGCACCTTATCTTTAAAAATAAACACTAAAATTTTACCTGCCGAGCCCGCAAGAGGAATACTCAAGGTTAGTTGATGGCCTGAGGCGGAATTTGTTATAGCACAACTGGCTTTACTTTGCTGTGCAAGAACCTTTTCAATTTCGCTTGCATGAACCTCCATTGCATCCCAAACAACATGCAAAGGTTTGGCAAGATCCTCCCCCAAAGTCCAACGTATAGGCACTTTAGCATAATTAGAATCACCGCTAGCAAGAGAAAACCAATCAAATCGCATGCCATTCATGGAAAAAGTATTAATCGCAATCTTGGAGGCAAAATCACCACGGCTAGGTGAATCATGATCAACCGTACCAATACCGAATACCCCTTGCTTTGCGGGTAATTTTTTAACCCATTGAATGTCGCCTTGATAATCACCACTGGAAGGATGACGCAATCTTCCGGGGTGGGTGTGAAAAAGCCCAAGAACCTCTAATTTATCGTGAAGCTGACGCAAGAGCCTTCCAGCAACCACTTGAGCTTGCGAATTAAATTTAACATGGGTTGAACTTGCTTCCCTAAATTCTCCTGAAGGAACCGCGGCAACAACAACAGCATGCTTTTTTTCGCGATAGCCCATCAAGAGCCAACCGGTTTCTTCATCTCCGCGTTCTTGGTTTAAATGATTTTTATACCCGTCAACCAAAGTGTGCCCAACCCCCGAAGAAATAACCATGTATTTGATCGGTAAAAAATCGCGGGGCGGGATGGAAAGTAATTCGGCAGCCTTTGGGCCATATATAAGGTGGTTAAATTCTTTAAGCAAACCACTTATTTTATTAAGAAGTAAACTGGGAATGCCTCGAGTTGAGCTACTTTTCTCGCCATTTTCAGAAATCATCACATTTCCATTCTAATTAATTTCAATCAATCGCTTACTATGATAATGCAAAACATCTAATAAATCCAATTCTTGATAATGCCTAATCATACCATTATTTAACCGCATTAAAAGCCTGACAGTAAACCAATGCGCAAGATTTATAATTTCCAAATTACCTCGTTGCATCAATAAACAATTATCAGGATGATAACTAAAGTCGATGATAACTAAAGTCCAAGTACTTGAATAAAACAGAAATTTACAAATGAAAAATCCGTCAACAGTTCTTTGTGCAGGCATCATTGTTTTAGATCATGGATGTTCACCGATACAACATTTTCCTGCAGAAGGCGAACTAATAGCAACCAGCGGAATGGCTTTAACTTTAGGCGGATGTGCCGCAAATGTTGGCGTAGACCTTACAAAAATGGGGGTCCATTCAAAGATTCTTGGAAAAATTGGCGATGATGACTTTGGAAAAGTCATTCTTCAAAAATTAAAAGACAATGGTTCAGATATAAGTAAAATTATCAAACAAGCCAATTCCCCAACGAGCCAAACTCTGGTTATCAATGTTACCGGCCAAGACAGACGATTTATCCACCTAATTGGAGCAAATGAAGGTTTCTCAGATACGGATTTGCAAAACAAGGACATTGAAGGAAGTAAGGTTGTCTACTTAGGAGGATACCTTCTTATGGACAAACTATCACCAGATCATGTAGCAGGAGTTTTTCGTACCGCGCAAATGAACGGGGCTAAAACAGTCTTAGATGTGGTTACTCCTGGCCTAGGTGCCCATCTAGAAAAGCTAAAACCCATCCTACCTTTTGTCGATGTTTTCCTCCCTAATGATGCAGAGGCTAAACTAATTTCCGGGATAGAAAACCCAATTCAGCAAGCAATGTTTTTTAAATCTATGGGAGTCAAAACAAGCATTATCACTTTAGGAAACCAAGGCACAATTTTGCTTAATGATCAAGGTTGCTATAAGGCAGAGATTTTCAAAATCAATTACCATGATGGGTCAGGAAGTGGCGATGCATTTACAGCAGGATATATTTCAGGCATTCTCGAAAATAAAAGCGATATTGAATGCTTAGAAATTGGTAGTGCCCTCGGGGCTAGTTGCGTTCGTGCACAAGGTACAACCGAAGGGGTCTTTCGAAAGGAAGAATGTTTACACTTTTTAGCAGAGAACAAACTTAACATCAAGAAACTAAGTTAAAACAAAGAACCCGTTTGAAATATTATTTCTACGGGTTCTAATTTTATATTTAACTGGCAAACCATTATTAATCGCAAAGCGTTAAATCTTCCAAGGACCTCGATATTCCCGGAATAACAGCTTGTTTGCATCATCACTATTAGTGAATTTTTCCTTAACCGGATCCCAGTCAAGTGGCTTACCAATTCGATAACCAATATTACCTAAATGGCAGATTGCAGCGCTTCGATGCCCTACTTCAGCAGGGCAAATAGTAGGTTTTTTAGTTCGAATTGCTTCAAGCCAATTCTTGCGATGATTATCTGCAATCATGATTGAAGGATCGATTTTAGTAATCGGATCTTTAAGAATTTCTTCTTTAGTGCATTCGATTTTGCCGCGGTCTACGTATAGCGTTGCATCTTCCCCTTCAAAAGTACAACCACTAGGGCCGCCATGAAACATCTCGATTCCATTGGCATACGTGTATTTAAGCCCGGTTTTCTCACCGTTTTCAGGGGGCGTAATCTTTACCGGTCCGGTGCTATCCATGTTTAAAGCCCACTGGGCAATATCAAAATGATGGGCACCCATATCGGCCAAACCACCACCAGCATATTCCCAGTACATTCTCCAAGCAGGAAAATGAGTGTGAACACCTTCAGGGCAAAGCACCTTGTTATATTCACGTTTCGCGGCTGGGCCTTGCCAAAGATCCCAATTAGTTCCATTTGGAATAGGTTCGGTTTCAAGATTACAAGCAATAGCAGGAGAACCAACGCCAATACGAACAGTCTTAACTTTCCCAATTCTTCCTGCTCTAATCAACTGGGTCGCAAGACGAAATTTCCCGCCGAACTCACTGCGTTGCTGGCTTCCGGTCTGAAAAACAACGCCAGACCTTTTTACTTCATCAACAATAATCCTTCCTTCTGCAATCGAATGGGTCAATGGCTTCTTACAATAAATGTGTTTATTAGCTTTAGAAGCCATAACACAAATAAGAGCATGCCAGTGATCAGGCGTACTAATAACAATACCATCAATATTTTTGTCGTTTATAAGGTCCCGAAAATCCTTGTAAACCTTCAAACCTTTATAAGCCTGTTTGCCATCGGGCTGAGAATATTTTTTCTCGACCATCATTTTGGCATTTTCCAAGCGGTCATCAACAACATCACTTACAGCAACAACTTGAACATCATTCATGCCAAGGAAATTGCCCAAATGTCCGCGCCCCATCGTACCAACACCGATAAAGCCAAGCTGAAGCCTATCATTGGCAGAAGAATTTTGTGCTTGGGAAGAAGTTGCAATCACTGAGGAGCCAATTGCACCAACGAAAATCGATTTATTAAACGAGCGTCTGGTAAACATTTTAAACCTCGAATCAATCAAGAATTACAAAACAACTGAACACATAATATAGGTTCAATAAAAAGATATCTATCTTTAATAACGAAAACAAATCAGATGCAGAAAAACATATGTACTTATTTGAAAATCATGAAATCGAAACTTTATCCATAATTTGACTGAGAATTAAATCTGCACTTAAATTTTCAGCAATCGCTTCAAATGAAAGCGACATTCGATGCCTGAACACACTAGGCACCATTTCTTTCACATCTTGAGGAAGCACAAAATCCCTACCTCGAATAAAAGCTAGCGCCTTGGACGATTTTAAAAGGTTAATCGTGCCACGCGGAGAAACACCATGTTCAAGAAAATTGGAGTTCAGTCCAAATTGATGTGGAACCCTAGTAGCTACAGCCAAATCCACAATATATTTGCGGATACTTTCTTCAACATGTATTTTTGAAGCCAAAGCACAAAGTTCGTTTAAGTTCTGTGCATCAACAACTTTCCTTATATCTCCTTGCTGTTCAAGTTGCTCAAGTCGTTGCAAAATCAAAAGTTCCTCATCGAACTTTGGGTAATCCACCAATATTTTTAACATGAATCGATCAATCTGGGCTTCAGGCAGAGGAAAAGTTCCTTCTTGTTCAATTGGGTTTTGCGTTGCAATTACAAAAAAAGGATTGCCTAAAGGGAAAGTTTCGTCACCCAGGGTAATTTGCTTTTCCTGCATGGCTTCTAAAAGTGCAGATTGGACTTTTGCGGGTGCCCGATTTATTTCATCTGCAAGAACAACTTGCGCAAAAAGTGGACCTTTTTTAATTTTGAATTCACCAGTCTGCTGGTAATAAATCTGCGTCCCCAGAATATCAGAGGGCATTAAATCCGGTGTAAACTGAATTCGTTTAAAATTCAAATCCAAACATTCGGACATACTAAAGGCTAAAAGTGTTTTCGCGAGTCCAGGCATACCTTCCAAAAGAACATGGCCTTGTGCAAGTATTGCGACCACCATTTTTTCTAAAACCACATCCATGCCAACAATTTTTTTCCCGATTTCTGATTTTACAACATTAAAAAACTCCAAACCGTTAACAAGCTTTACATTTTTTGAACTTGGAGGCATATAAATTTCCCTTATCAATAAAGATCCTGTAATCTGTGTTATATCTTACTTTGAACTTGTAAATGTAAGCCATGAAAAAGCAAATGATTCAATTATCCATGAATGATTTTTGTGCTGAAGTGAAAAACACTATGAATTCACTCCCCAGCTTTTTTTATGAACACCTTGATAATGTTGTGGTGGAAGTTGAGGAGTTTCCTTCAAAAAAAACATTAAAAAAAGCTCACTTTTCTGATGCTGAAATTAAAGAAGGGAACACCCTTTTTGGTTTATTTGAACCCATGGAACTTCCCCACCCTTGGGCAGGTGACGCAATTGATATCCTTTCCCTTACGCACAAGCTTACTATTTACAAAAAGCCCCATGAAGAATCCTTCCCTGATCCTATTAAATTAAAAATCGAAATCCGGAAAACTGTGATTCATGAACTTGCCCACCATTTTGGTTTATCAGACAAAGATCTGGTAAATTTCGATAATAACCCTAATCCTTTTAGTAAGGATATTTCTTTAACAACCAAGGAATGCAACGATGAAAACAAACCCCGTCAAAAAAACCCTTAAAGAAGGAAAACCGGCTCTTGGAACTTGGCTTTCCCTTGGCAGCATAATTGCAACCCGTTTCATGGCTCGGACGGGGTTTTCTTGGCTAACTGTAGATATCGAACACACCTTGGTAAGCTGGGAAACAGCTACCCACATGTTTGCTTCAATTGCAGACGCTAATGGCGTTCCACTAGCTAGGGTTCCTTCCAACCGCCATGATCATATTAAAAGAGCATTAGACAATGGTGCTTTTGGTGTGGTTGTACCCATGGTTAATTCAAGACAAGAAGCTTTAGATGCAGTTTCCGCAATGTTTTACCCACCGTTAGGCACTCGAAGTGTAGGTGGCAATGTTCATGCCTTAAACTTTGGAGCAACTGCTCCAGATTATTTCAGCAAGGCGAATGATGAATTATTGGTAATTTTGCAATGTGAGCATATTGATGCAGTAAATAATGCGGATAGTATTTTTTCAGTACCTGGTATTGATGCCATATTTGTAGGCCCCAATGATCTTGCAGCAAGTATGCGAACTGCCGATGGCAAGGGACCATCTGCGGATGCATTTAATGCTGCATTAAACACCATTTTAGAAGCCTGCAAACGAAACAAGGTTGCGCCTGGGATTCATTGCATGAGCCCCGAAGAGGCTCAACTTCGTATAGAACAAGGCTGGCAATTTATCGCAATCAACAGCGAATTAAAAATGATGATGGATGGTGTTGCTTCAACACTTGCAAAAGTTGGGCTTAAATCGGATACAGGTGCAGCTAAATACTAGTTGCTATCGTTTATAAGCATTATCCGGAACAACGCCCAAAATAACTATGGATGATATTTTGGGCCCCAGTTCTCTAGCTAACTCTGGATCGTCTTTTTTTCCTGCAACACCTACTAGACCGGTTGCCCCACCACGAACCGGTTTTAATGGTTTTTGCATAAGTGTTAAATTCACAATTGAATCATTTTTTAAATCTGAAAAATCAGCTGGATACCCAGGAGTCTTTAAATCATCCCCCTTGAGTTCTTTCAACTCTTTAGGTGTATATTTTTTAGCTCTGCCCTTATCATCAAATGCATCAGGGGGATTTAATAAACGAATTTTAACATCATCTTTAAGAAAAAGAGTGTGACTCTCCATCTTAGCAACAAATCTTTTTGCTTGCGGACTGTATCCTTGGGTTTGGATAGAAATAACTACGGATTTATCGCTTTCGCGAACTTCTTTTAATATGGCAACAACCTGCCCAACGGGTATCCATTTTTCTTTGGGATCAGCTTTAGCATTTTTATCTTCTGCTTTTTTATCTTTATCTTGACCAAATGAAAAGCTAAAGGTTAAGCACAACAATAAAAGAAACGCAAAAGCAAATCGTAAAATAACCATAAATCCTCCAAGTTTGATATATGTTTATACCAAACCGCAAGGATTTATGAAAGAAAAGTTTTATAAAAGTCGAATTTTACTGACCACCATACCTATAACCAAATCCCCGTAAATAATCTTTGCCTGGCAGTTGGCTTCTTCTGGGGAAATTGGAATAACCCGTTGGAGTTGAATTGCTCAATTTTGGCAACGGGCTAAAGAAATCCATCAAGGTAGAATCTCGAGGATACAAGTTTTGTGGTTGCGCCAAACGAGCATTTGCAAGTTGCGCTTGCTGCATTTGTGCTGCATCTTGCTGGTTTGGTAACAAAAACGCAAAAGGATTCCAACTATTGCCGTTTTGCGTAATAGTTCCATTAGGATTACTTTGAGATTGGCCAAAAGATGTGGAACTGAAAACAATCAAAGCCCCTAAGATCAATAAATTTCTTTTCATTACAAAATCCCCCTATGAATAAATAACCCAACATGGGACTTGAAATAGCCTAGGGTAGAATCTTGTCAATAGGGATTTAACTAAAAATTAAGGAAGAAGAGCTGTAACTTCGGGTAACCCAAACATCAGGTTAAAATTTTGCACGGCAACCCCGCTCGCCCCCCGAATAAGATTATCTTCCGCTGCAAGCACCACGATATAATCACCAGCAACTTTGTAATGTAAGTCGACATAATTTGTCCCAACCGAATCTTTAGTAGCAGGCAGATGATCAACAAGCCTAATAAACGGTTTATCTTTATAAAATTTGCTAACCAACTCATTTATCGCCTGTTCAGAAATTTCTTTTTTAGGCTTGGCGTAGATTGTCGAAAATATACCCCGATCCATTGGGATAAGATGAGGTGTAAACATAATTTTAACTTTTTCCCCAGAAACTTTCTCTAGAGCCTGCTCCATTTCAGGAGTATGCCGATGCTTGCCAACTTGGTAGGCGCTTACACTTTCATTGCATTCAGGAAAATGCGTAGTTTGCTTTGGGTTTCTCCCTGCTCCAGAAACCCCACTTTTACTATCAACGATTATTTGTTCCGGATGAATCAACTTTTCAACCAATAAAGGGGCCAATCCAAGAATAGCTGTTTGCGGATAACAACCAGGATTCGCCAAAAGATTACAAGTTTTAATATCCATCGAATTAAATTCTGGAAGACCGTAAACAGCACTGGCCAAACCTGAAAGATCGAGGTGTTCTTCACCGTACCATTTTTTATAAATCACAGGGTCTTTTAATCGATAATCCGCAGACAGATCAATCACACGGATGCCAGCTTTAATCAGTTTTGGAATCACCTCCATACTAGCCCCATGAGGCAGGCAACTAAAAACGCATTGTACACCTTTCTCTTTTAATGAAATTAGATCAAGCTCTTCGCAGCGCAAATCAATTCTTTTTGCAAGGGAAGGGTGAATACTTGAAATTAAAGGGGTGCCTTCTTGCCTAGAAATGCATGCAACGATTTTTGCCTGCGGGTGGCGCAGTAAAATCTTTATAACTTCGAGCGCTGTATACCCAGAGGCCCCTAGAACCGCAACATTTATCATGTTATGCTTACCTTTTCGTCATCCAAGAAATTCGCAGGTACCCAAATGGATTCCATCCAAAGCTTATACCAGTCTATCAGAGAAGGTTCAACTACACCGATCTCTCTTTTAGATAAATATCTGGAAAGAATCAAACTGATCGACCCCATCATCAATGCATGGGAATTTTTGGACCTAAAACAGGCAAAAGCTGATGCCATAATTGCCACTAAAGAAATTGCCTCAGGATTAAATCGTGGAAAACTGCACGGCATCCCGTTTGGTGTTAAAGATATCATCGATGTAAACGATTGGCCAACGCGTGCAGGCTGCATGTCACTAGGCTACGAAAAGCCGGCGCTATTTTAGTGGGCAAGACCGTAACAACAGCATATGCCAGCTTTGATCCACCCCCCACTCGAAACCCATGGAACCTTCAAAAAACGCCTGGTGGATCAAGCAGTGGTTCTGCCGCTGCAGTGGCTTCTGGAATGATACCCGCAGCTTTAGGCACTCAAACAGGGGGATCAATTACAAGACCAGCTAGCTACTGTGGTGTAGCTGCAATAAAACCAACATTTGGCTGGATGCCCCTTGGTGGCGTGCTACCACTGGCTCAATCCATGGATCACATGGGAATGTTGGCGCCCACAATTGAAGATTTAGAAATCATTTGGGAAGAAGTAACACAATCTGGAAATATAAAACCCGATACCTCGAAACCTCCCCGCATTGCTGTTCTCAAATCTTTTTTCTGGGATAATGCATCTGAAGAAATCCGCCAAATGCTAGATGAAACAATTAAAAAACTTCAAAGAGCAGGCGCTCAAACAACTTTCATCGAACTGCCTGAGACATTTGCAAAATCAATCGTAGAACATCGCGCTATCATGTCTTATGAAGCATTTAAAATTCATGAGTACTGGATTTCAAGAAGACCGGAAGATTATCCGCCTAGGATCACATCCTTGATTAAAGAAGGATCCCAGGTCAAACCCGAATACTATATTTCCTGCAAAAATCAGCAAAAATACTGGAAGGATTATTTCGAAACAAACTTAAAGCAACACGATTGCTATATGGTGCCTGCAACAACCACGGAGGCCCCAAGTAACGAAACAACAGGCGATCCAGCTTTTAATTCCCCATGGAGTTTCACTGGCCTGCCCGCTTTGTCCATGCCATGCCAACTTTCTAAATCTGGATTACCTCTTGCGATCCAACTTGTTGCCCAATCAAATTCCGAACCCAAATTATTTCAATTGGGAAAATGGTGTGAGAAAGAAATCAATTATTCCTATCGTTGCCCTGATGGACTTAATAAAATAATCAAAGTAGTAAACTTTTAAAAGGACTCACAATGTCATCATTTTGGATGTTTGTAATCAATGATTGGATATTCGCAATCCCCATGCTTGCCATGTCGGTTTGTGGAATTGCGCTAATCACCTGGCGAATTCTTCTCAATCGAGGGCTTCTGCAAAATACTGAAGCACATATTGAAACATTAAAAGCCACACTACTAAAGGATGGCATAAAAGCAGCAATAACATTAAACAACGATCAAAAAGACTGGCTGGGCGTATTATTGTTTTCCGCTGCTATTAAAGGCCTGGGAAATGGGATACCCGCTTCCAGAAAAGAAATAAACAACGCCGTGGAATTCGAAATAATTCCAAGACTTAACTTTCTGCTACCAACAATGCTAGCAATTGCAAAAATCGCAACCATGGTTGGCTTACTTGGGACAGTTATCAGCATGATTGGAACTTTCACGAAAATACAAGAAGCTCAAGGAGGCGTTTCAGAACAAGCTGGCTCAATTGGTTTAGCCCTTTTTTCTACTTTTCTTGGTTTACTGCAATACCCCTTGTATTTTCACATGTAATGTTCAAAGCTCAAATCAATGATTTTGAACTTCAAATAAAAAAAACTGTTCAAAAATTTATTGAAATGGCAATCACACTAAAAACTCCCCTTAAACCTTAAATCAATTATGCTGCCAGATGCCAAATATTATGATGTGTGGATTATTAAAGCTAATCAGGTGATCAGAGAGATCCCTGCGGCTACTATTATTCAATGGATTGGGGAAAGGCGATTAGTGGTTCGTGACAAAATACGGCCTGCTGGCACCGCAGATTGGTTCGAAGTTGGCCAACACCCCTCTTTTGTAAACAGCTTGCCACAAAAAGAAAATCCTGAACCGGAGATCTTGGAATCCCCATCTCATTCTTTTCAAAAGCATCAAGGCGTAGATGATGATATCGATATGATCCCATTAATAGATGTAAGCTTGGTGCTTTTGGTTTATTTTTTAATGAGCACATCTTCTTTAGGTTCAGGTACATCCACAAAACTTCCGATTGCAGAATATGCAAGCGTGCAGGGCATAAAAGACCAAGCTTGGATAGAAGTAGAGAACAACAAAGCTTACACAGTCGGTTTTGCAGAAAGAAAAAAAGACCAATCAACAAAATTTGAGTCCCAAGATAAATTGATTGCTTATCTTCAAGATGAAATTAAAAAAGGGCAGGGGTTTAAAGAAGTAACTGTGTATGCTCCGGGAGATATATCTGCTGGAACCATTCGCACCTTGGTAACTTCAATTGAAAAATCATTTGGCAAAGATGATATTTCTAAAATTCATCTGGGAGTCACCGGAAAAAAATGAGCCTTTGGGATTTGAAAAACTATGGTACCGACTCAAAATCAATTCTACTTGAGTCCATCGAAATACAAGATCTTATTGTATCTGGGTTAATTTCTATCCATGATGAAATCCGAAAAGAAGGAGAAATCGTATGGAAAACTCTACAAGATTATCCAGAATTCGATGAAACTTTCGCATCAAAATCAACAATCAAGCACGAAGAAGATGACAACATCGATATGAATGCTTTAATTGATGTTTGCCTGGTTCTTTTGGTCTTTTTCATCCTGTTAACTAGCTATGCAAAATTAGTTCAACATCTTGAAGCAGCTAAAACGAATCCAGATTCAAAAATTCCAGCAATTAGCACTTCTCAAGCTGATCAAAAAACTAAAGTTGTGATAAAAAAAGATGGTGAAAAAGCGATTTTCTATATCAATGAACAATCCGTTGAAAGTAACAATCTTACTTCTGCCTTAAAAGCTTCTGCACGAAAATTAAAAAGCAAAGATTTGATTTTATATTACACCGATGATGTTCCTTACCAAGCAGTGATATCTATTCAAGATGCAGCAAGGGCTGCAGATTTTCAAAAAATACTCCAAGCACTAGAAAAGTAACCCTACTTTTTCTTGAAAGTAATATCCGCCTTTGCAGGTTCGTATTTACCCGCGGTTTTACTAATTGTAAACCGAGTCTCTTGAATATCATCCTCTTTAGCGCCTTGAAGCGATGCTTTTTCTAGTTTCTGCAATTTTTCTTCAACAGAAACAGGCATAAGCACAACAAATGCTTCAGCTTTGATTTGCAGTCCCATCGCACGGGATAAATTTGCAACTGATTGTGCTTTATCATCCACCCAAAAAATATCACTTACCGAAGACAAATCTAATTCCATGGTCGTTATAGGTTTAGCACCAAGGTTTGAAATAACTAAAAATTTACCTGGCTTATTTGGATCTGGAAAAGCAAGCCGAGCATTCAAATCCATTAATTGTGAAAGATAATCCGAGCCATTTGTGGTATTAAAAACCATTATCCACCGAAGCATTCGTTCACCCCGACCCTCGCCAACCCCGTCTCCTTTTATATTTCCAACACCCTTCAAACCTTCAATCATTTTACTTTTTAAATTTTTCCCAATCCGAGATAACTCTTGAGCTTTGGCATTCGCATCCTCCACCAAGGATTTTCCGCCCGTTTTATCAACTTGAATTTTTTCTGTCGGGGAGGGATCCAACTTTAATGGAATTTCGGGCATGCTTTCTTTATCTGGAATATTGAATTTAGGAGGCGTTTTGATCGTATCATCATTTTCTTTTGCATCAGGGGAACCAGACGAAGTGCCACCCCCAACCCTTACTGACGAAACTCCAAGCCTTCGGTTGACATCTCCGATTATTGCTTTTTTTAGCCCTTCCCAACCAAGCATCATAATTAACGTAACCAATGCAATGTGCACGATAAACGATACAAACAACGAGGTAAATGACTCATAATTTGGCGAATATTTATTCCAAAGCTGCTTTTGCCAAGAAGTAGTTTTCATAATCATCCAAAAACTTTATTTTGATTCATAATGTTTAAGTCTACCCGATAACAGAATATTATCATCAATCATCTCGTGGGCAAAAGAAGCTATTTTTCGCCTCTGGGCCATTTCAAGAATTCCAACCCCTCCTATAGGCGAGATTGAATCTGTACCACCAATGACAAATGGGGCAATATAAACCTGAATTTCATCAACCTGAGATGCGTCAAAAAAACTCCCCAGCGTTTTTCCGCCTCCTTCCACCAATAGGTTTTGAATACCTTTTTTTCCCAACAGAATTAAAAGTTCATCAACAATTTCAGCAGAATTATTCGAAGTAAATTCGAGCAGTTCACATCCCGAATTTTGTAATTTTAATTTTAATTCTTGCGAAACATTTTCACGCACAGCAATTATTGTTGGAAATTCCTTAGCAGATTGCACGATTCGTGAAGAAAGGCTTATTCTGGCTTTAGGATCGATAATAACTCGTATTTGTTTTCTTGGCCCCTCTGGCCTTGCATTTAACATGGGATCATCAATTTCTACTGTTCCAACACCAACTAAAATTGCATCCACCAAACCCCGCAATTGATGGACTTTTTCTCTGCATTTATCATTACTAATCCATTTTGATTCACCGGTTTTCGTCGCAATCTTACCATCTAGACTCATAGCCCATTTCGCAATAACAAATGGTTTTGCATGCAAATGGTATTTAATAAATGGGGCATTAATAAATTCAGCTTTTTCTTTACCAACCCCAACTTTCACTTCAATCCCATGAGATTGCAAGAAACCAATGCCTTTACCAGCAACCAGTGGGTTCGGATCACGCATTGCTACAAAAACTTTGGATATCCCGGCCTTTAAAATTGCATTTGCACAAGGCGGAGTTTTCCCATGATGCGAGCAAGGCTCGAGGGAAACAAACAAAGTACTTCCAACAGATTTATCACCGGCTTGATTTAAAGCTTCGATTTCAGCATGTAAGCCCCCAAACCTCTGGTGCCAACCAACACCAACCACAATGTTTTCTCTAACTAATACAGCTCCAACCATAGGATTAGGCTCTACGAATCCACGGCCTCGAATTGCGAGATCAAGGGCCAAGCTCATCCATTTTTCCGGACCATCATCGTTCATGATTAATTTATTCCCTAAAAGCTTTAAAAAGATACAATGAAAGAAATACAACTAGTTTAAGAATCAATGGTTATTTCCAGTGAAGTTTTCAAATGATTAGGAAAAAGTTTTTCGATTCCACCATTACAGCACATATCCCCAATGGAAATACTTTCGCTTGCGAATAACAATCCTTATTATGCGAAATTTAAAACTTATTATTAGTTATGATGGCACAGAATTTCAGGGTTGGCAAACCCAACCTGGCTTTAGAACCGTTCAGGAAACCATTCAAAAGCACCTTGAAAAAATAACGAACCAAAAAATAACACTTTACGCAAGCGGTCGAACTGACACCGGGGTACACGCCATTGCTCAAGTTGCAAATTTCAGGGTTGATTCGAATTTAAGTGAATCCAAAATACTGTTAGGCCTAAATGCACTTTTGCCCGATGATATCTCCATCAGTGAAATAACAGAGGTTCCATATGATTTTCATTCAGTAAAAGATGCCAAGAAAAAGCATTACCGTTATGTAATAAGGCAATCTGGAATTTCCGACCCCTTAACCAGGAAATTTTGCCACCTCGTAAAACAGGAACTCGACCATAAAAAAATGCACAAAGCTGCACAACAACTTATCGGAACTCATGATTTCCGATGTTTCGAATCAGAATGGCCAAATCGCACAAATAGTATTCGAACAATTTATAGAACATCAATAAACCGGATGGGACCTTGGATATGGTTTAATATCGAAGGGAACGGTTTTCTTTATAATATGGTAAGGGCTATAGCTGGAACACTTATAGAAATCGGAAGAGGGCATTGGCCCGAGGATAAAATTCTTGAGCTAATAGAGTTAAAGGAAAGAAAATATGCTGGGCCAACAGCTCCAGCAAAGGGATTATTTCTAGTACGCGTTTCTTATGAAGATTTAACACCATGAAAATACAACAAGATTATCCAGAAAAAACCACAATCACTCCGTTAAAAAAACCGATTGATTTAGTATGCCATTTACCAGGTTCAAAAAGCATCACCAATCGAGCATTCGTGATCGCGGCGCTCAATTCGGGCGAACAAAAAACTCATCTAAGTGGAGTCTTACGCAGCGAAGATACTGAAATCATGGTGGATTGCTTGGAAAAGCTCGGCTTTATTCTTTCCGTAAATTGGAAGGAATGCACAGCGATTGTTTCATCCCCTAAAGCTCCAGGGATCATCCCCTCCTCAAATGCCAATCTTTTCACTGGAAACTCTGGCACGACCATGCGTTTCCTGACAGCAATGGTGGGGCTAGGAAATGGCACGTACAAACTCGATGGCATCAAGCGAATGCAAGAACGGCCCATCAATGATCTTTTAAAAGCTTTGAATGACCTAAATATCAACTCTTCAAGTGAAAATAATAACGGGTGTCCTCCTGTAATTATAAAAACCTCAGGTTGGTGCGGAGGAATTGCCAGAATTAATTCAGAAATGAGCAGTCAATTTATTAGCGGAATTCTAATGGCTGCCCCATTTGCAAATGGTGATACCCGTATTATTTTAGAAGGCAAAATTGTTTCTCAATCTTACATAGGCATAACTTTGGCAATGCTGAATGATTGGGGAATAAACACAACCAAAATTTCTGACCGAGAGTATCTGATTAAAGGAAATCAAGCAGGAAACCGATTCGAATACCAAATTGAACCCGACGCTTCTGCAGCAAGCTATTTTTATGCGTCTGCAGCAATTACAGGGGGCAGTGTTACAACACCAGGGTTAGGAAAAACCTCTCTCCAAGGCGATTTAAAATTTGTTCATGCTCTTGAACTTATGGGAGCAACGGTCACTCAAACCAACAATTCAACAACTATTACTGGTAAAGAATTAAACGGCATTAACATCGACATGAATGATATTAGCGACACGGTTATGACTCTTGGGGTAGTTGCATGTTTTGCTAAGGGAACAACCAAGATTACGAATATTGGCCATATAAGACACAAAGAAACAGATCGTATCAGTGCACTTGCTAACGAATTAAGAAAGATTGGTGCGCTAGTTGAAGAATTCCCCGACAGCATAATTATTCATCCCTCAAAACTACATGGCGCTGAAATTGAAACTTACAACGACCACCGGATTGCCATGAGTTTCGCCATAGCAGGTTTAAAAACCCCCGGAATTACTATTTGTAATCCATCATGTGTTGCAAAAACATACCCTGATTTTTTTGATGATCTCGCTAAAGCAATCTAAATAATTGCGGAAATTGATATGCAAAAAGTTTGGCTATTTTTTGTTTTGACTTTTTTATCATGCTTATTTGAAAACAAATGCAGTGGTATTACTTTAAATAATTCTCCAAAAGAAAAATCTCTTCAAATATTTATTGCATTTGAAACTAAAGGTTTTTTAACCAAACAGACAGCACACCTCATCCAAGAATCCATTTCAAGCAGAATTAAACAAACCTTTAAAGGAATTATTCTACTACAAGAATTTAAACTGACTGAGTCGAAAAAATTATTGAGTTTACAAAATCAAACTAATCAGAGTATGTCGGCAACCTTACTTATCACGCACGAAGAAAACCGTTTTATAATCAAAATAAATTTTGCTGACAACGAATCAGGCATAATTTTTCCATCACAACAATCAACCTGCGAAAGAAAAGAAGAAATACCCTCAAAAACTTTAGACTTATTTAAAGAATATTTTGTACCAAAAGCACTGGTCGCAAAAAAAATAACAGACGATATTTATGAACTTCAATTCGAAATAGAAGGCAACTTAAAATCGGATTATCTTTCACCCAAAAAAGGCGACTACTTTCAGATTCTAAGAAGAACTCAGACGAACCAATCCAATAATATTTACAAATGGACTGTTTTACAACTCACAGACGCCGTTGTTTCAACTGATAAAAAAATCAAGTTTAATTCCAGGCTATATACTGGTATAGAACTACCAGATTTAATCGGTCTAAAAGCAATTAAAATCCCTAGTGCATCTATCGATGTCAGATTTAAAATACTACCCAAAGAACAAAGCCAAGATCCAAATATTCCCAGCAACTATTTCCCAGTTGATGTCGTGTTAAGATCTGCTTTTAAGGTTGGATCGAATCAGGCAGGATTATCATCAAAAACAAACAATCAAGGAGTATTTGATTTTTCTGGTAATTCTGAAAACTTATTCCCTGGCGTTGCATTTGTTGAAATAATTCGAAACAAAAATATAGTTGCTCAATTCCCTTTCTTCAAAACATCCAACGATCAAGAATCAATCACTTTAAATTTTGAGCCAGAAAAACCTTACGAAAAACAAAAGCTTATCTGGTTAATTCAGGTTAAGGATCAACTTGCTTTCATGGGCGCACTTTTTCAAGAATTAAATAAGCCCAACTTCAAGGACGAGGAATTAAAGACTAGGATCGAAAAGCTTGAGAAACTTTCAAAATTCAGCATTGAAAAGACCAATAACATCAAAACTGGACTCCATGATTTAAAACTAAAGTGGCCTGAAATTACAAATGATACCGAAATCAAACTTGGAGAAAAAAAACTCGACGCTCTTCTTGGATATATAGCTGAATTAAACAAATACCAAGGGAGACTGGTCAAGATTGAGACGGACAAAAACTCACCTGCACGAAAAATCTTAGATTACAAAATCACTGAAGCCAAACGTATGGCTGCCGATGGTGATTTCCCACAAGCAATTGCTTTACTGGAATCGATTTTTACAGATGCTCCTGAAGTTGAGAGCGATATGAAGGGGTTCAAGGATTTATGGTTAAATAAATCTGCTAAAGTGGTGGAATCGAGAAAGTTTTTATTCGATTCTTTACCAAAATTAAGCCTTAGCGAATTGACAAAACAAAATGAAAAGCTTATTTCAAGTTTAGACACCTGCATTGCAGAATCAGATACCGCAGGGCTTTTAAAATACCTGAAACTTTCCAGAGATTTATATCTCCAGTTAGACCCTTCACAAAACGACCCAAACAAATCAACCATAGGCCCTAAAGAATCATTGGAATTAATTACTTTACTTGAGGAACAAAACAAAAGAGTAAAGATTTTTTTTGAATCCTTGAACAAGAAACCCTAAAGTACTTTGGGTTTTAAATCTTCTATGGACAATTAACTCGAAATGAAAGCAAGTTTCATTCTAAAAGACTTTGATCCCGCGCGAATTTTGATAATCAAACCTAGCGCAATAGGTGATATTGCCAATAGTTTACCATTTTTACGGGGTATTCGAGAAACATACCCCCAGTCTAAAATTTCTTGGCTTGTTAACCAATCTTACGAAACTATTCTGACCAATCACCTAGATATTAATGAGGTCTTTAGCTTCGATCGAAATATTTGGAAAAAGAATTTGGGGAAGGGTTTATCTTCCTCTTGGAAATTGATTCAGCGAATAAGGGCGCTTAGGCCCACCTTGACAATCGACCTACAGTGCTTGCTTCGCACCGGTATTCTTACCCGACTGAGTGGAGCACCTATAAGGGTCGGCCTTGAAGATTGCAGAGAAGGCTCAAGCTATTTTTACACCCATCTGGTTAACTACCCAGCCAAGGGGATGCATGCGGTTGAAAGGTATTGGGAGGCAGCAAAATTTCTTGGCTGTAAGGGAGAAATCCCGCCTGCATCTTTTCCGGTTGATGAAACTGAAAATGCAAATATCCTTAAATTGATTTCCATGATGCCCAAACCATGGATTGGTTGTTGCCCGGGAGCGAGATGGCTTACCAAGCAATGGCCCTCAAGTTACTATGCCAAGGTACTACAAAAAGCACAATCTGAGACTTCAGGAAGCATCATTCTTTTTGGCGGTAATGATGACAACAAAAACGCATCAGAAATTGCAACCTTGCTTGCGCCCGAAACTCCCGTAATAAATCTTGCGGGCAAAACTTCTCTTCGTGGCCTTATTGCTGTAATTTCCCAAATGGATTTCGTCTTTTCCAACGATACGGGCCCCTTACATATTGCTGTTGCTCAGAAGAAAAATATTATTGCTCCCTTTCTTTGCACCAAGGTTGAATGGAATGGCCCATATGGCCAATTTCATAATACTGTTTCAACTTCCGTACCTTGCAAAGGCAGTTACCTTACCAAATGCCCTAAAATGATATGCCTCGATGATCTTGTTCCTGAAAAAATGTTTCCTCTGGTAGAAAGTACAATTCAAGCATGGAAAGCCAGCAAAACTTAATCCTTGGAAGTTCTTCACCTTCAAGAATTGACCTCCTGAAAAGAATTTTCAACACATTTGAAATAATAAAACCGGATATTGAAGAACCTTCCTCGGGTTTTTCATCCCCTAGGGAACAAGTTGCAGTCATTTCTTGGCTAAAAGGCCAGGAAGTAAGTTTGCAAGTTAAACAAGGAATTATTATTGCAGCCGATACCATTGGATGGATAGATGGGAAACCTTTACTAAAACCTATAGACCGAGAAGACGCCAAAGAGATGATTTCTCGGATGTCTGGTCGAAACCACGAATTATGGACCGGGGTGGTTCTTTGGCATAAACCAACAAATTTGCAATTGTGCTGGCAGGAACAGTCCATTGTTTCGTTTAAGAAAGTATCACCTGCAGAAATTGAGCATTATCTTGAAACAAGATCTTGGAAAAATCATTCCGGATCTTATGCCATCGAGGAAGAAAATGATCCTTGGGTACAAATTTCGCAAGGTTCAATAACAAATGTCATTGGCCTGCCTTTAGAAAGTCTTTTATTTAATCTTGAAAAGTTCAAAAATATGGTCGCAATGGATCAGATTTAATTATGATCCTAATTTTTGCCTGATACCATCTTGGAAAGATTGGGCTTTAGCCGTAAAAAGTTTATGTGGGAATCTTCTTTCAGTAAAGGGAGCTACAATCAACTCATGCTTGCAAAACTAGCCTTGGAAGATGGGACTGTTTTTACCGGCAAAGGATTTGGTGCCCAGGTTGAATCTACTGGTGAAGTAGTATTTAACACCAGCATGACTGGCTATCAGGAGGTTATCACAGACCCATCCTATAAAGGCCAGATTGTAACCATGACTTACCCTTTGATTGGAAATTACGGGGTTAATCATGAAGATGTCGAATCTAATTCTCCTCAGGTCGAAGGTTTTGTGGTTCGAGAATTAACAAAAATACCAAGCAATTACCGGTCTACTAATGGTTTGAGCCAATATTTACAAAAAGCAGGGATTTGCGGTATCGAAGGGATTGATACTAGGGCTTTAGTTAGAAGACTCCGTATTCGTGGTGCAATGAAAGGTGTCCTTTCTTGCATTGAAATGGACAACAAAAAGCTAGTTCAAAAGGCAATTTCAAGTTCAACGATGGCTGGTGCAGATCTTGCGCAATTAGTAATGCCAAAGGCTATATCAACTTGGAAAGAAGGTTTCACCAGCTCTCTAGTCACTTACCTAACTCCAACTAAACCAACCCACCATGTGGTTGCTTTAGATTACGGCATGAAGCAAAATATATTAAGGTGCTTGGTTCAAATTGGATGTAAAGTTACTGTACTTCCCGGAAATTGCACTTCGCAAGATGTGCTTGATCTAAATCCAGACGGGATTTTTCTTTCCAACGGCCCAGGAGATCCAGCCGCTGTAACCTATGCCCACAAGACTATTTCCGATCTTATAGGCAAAAAACCTATTTTTGGCATTTGCCTTGGGCACCAATTAATAGCTCACGCTTGTGGTGCAAGCACATTCAAATTAAAATTTGGGCATCGTGGTTCAAACCAACCTGTGTTAAACCTTTCCAGTAAAAAAGTTGAAATAACCTCACAAAACCATGGTTTCGCAGTGGGTATGGATACGTTGCCAAAAAGCCTTGAACCTACTCACATCAATCTTAATGATAACACTCTCGAAGGTATGAAACATAAAACGCTGCCATTAATGAGTGTCCAGTATCACCCCGAATCCTCTGCAGGGCCCCACGATAGCAGTTATTTATTTGAATCATTCCGTGATATGATGGGTTAAATCAAAACTCATAAGCATTTGGAATAACATGAAAACGACCATATTAATCGCATTGTTTTTTATGGTGGCAAATTGTGCATCGCAATTAAATGCAAGTACTTTTATGGAAGAGCAGGGCTCGTTTAAAGTTGGCACCAAGCCTGAATCTCCAAAAACACCTGAAATCTATCACCTCAAAAAAGCTGAACTCAACTATATCTTGAAACCCAAGCATCAGCTTCCGGTTTCCAATGTGGATGTATTTACCCTTACTTTTCCATCCCTGATAACGACGCCTTTTCCTGAAAACAACACGGTTTATGCAGAATATTATGTGCCTAGAAATTTAAAAACATTCCCTGCCACGGTTGTTCTTGATATTACAGGCGGTGATCAATCATTATCCCGCACTATTTCCTCTTATCTTGCTTCAAGGGGAATTGGGTGCCTTTTTGTTCAAATGGCTTATTATGGGCCTAGGAGGCCCCCTGAAAGCAAGGTCCGCCTTCTATCTCCGGATATCAAACATACCCTCAAAGCCATCCAGCAAACCGTTTTAGATATTCGGTCTGCTGTTGCTTGGCTTGAACAACGCAACGACGTCGATAAGACCAGACTTGGAATCACTGGCACCAGTTTGGGAAGTATGATCGGTGCCCTTAGCGCTGAAATGGAACCATCGGTCACCAAAGTGGTTGTACTTTTAGGGGGTGGCGGATTAATTGAGGGGTATTATGATCACCCCCAAGCCCTTATTCCTAGAAAAGCTTTCGAGTTATTTGGAGGTACAAAAAAACAACTAGTTGATCTTCTTGCACCTGTAGACCCTTTAACTCATGCAGAAAACCTTAAAACTAAGCAACTTTTACAAATCGCAGGCAGAAACGATGTTATTGTTCCCCCCATTATGGCTCAGGCTCTTTGGGAAAAAAGCGGGAAACAGCAAATCCAATGGTATGACTGCGGGCATTACACAGCAGCATTCTACTTTTTTGACGCTCTTAGCCTAATTGCTCAACACCTAAAAAAGTAAGTCCTGTATTTCACATCCCAATAACAACAAAACCCCTGGTTATTAGCCAAGGGTTTTGAATTATCATTTCAATCGGTAGAATGAAATTGTTAGCTACTTCGATTCGATCTTTTACGATCGTTTTCTTTGAGGTAAATCTTCCTCAATCGAATTGCCTTGGGTGTTATTTCAACCAACTCGTCCTCTTCGATATACTCAAGGGCAAGTTCCAAAGTTAGAACCCGAGGTGGTTTTATGACAGAAACTCCATCCGAACCAGAGGCTCGCATATTTGTCAGCTTTTTCTCACGACAAATATTCACTGGAAGATCGTTATCCCGGCAATGCTCACCAAGAATCTGACCTTCATAAACTTCATTACCTGCAGGCACAAACAATGTTCCCCTAGGCTGAATCATGTCAATTGCATAAGGCGTTGCCCTGCCGGTATCGGTTGAAATAAGCACGCCGTTTGATCTTTTAGGTACACCGCCCTTTACAGGTTGGTAATCATAAAAGTTGTGGTGAACAATAGCTTCGCCACTGGTGCCTGTCATCAACCGAGTTCTTAAGCCAATAAGGCCTCTAGCCGGGATAAGAAACTCGATATGGGTCATTGCGCCACGACCATCCATCTTTAAACATTCACCCCTGCGGTTACCCACAAGTTCCATCACGGTACCAACGGAAGAAGGTGGCGTTTCGATCACGAGAAATTCTACAGGCTCCAATTCAACGCCATCCACCATCTTGTTGATAACCCGTGGTTTCCCCACCGATATTTCAAATCCTTCACGCCTCATGTTTTCAAGAAGAATTGAAAGATGAAGCAAGCCACGACCAGAAACGTGAAACTCATCTTTTTTAATTTCATCCGCAACAACTCGCAAGGCAACATTCGATTGAAGCTCTTTGAAAAGCCTATCACGCAATTGCCTACTGGTTACATAAGTGCCTTCTTGGCCCACAAATGGGGAATCGTTAATTCGAAAAACCATACTAAGCGTTGGTTCATCAACCGTAATAATTGGTAATGCAACAGGATTAGTAACACACGCAATCGTATCACCAATATCGACATCCTCTAACCCAATCAAAGCACAAATATCGCCAGCACTACAATCATTTGCTTCAATTCTTCCCAATCGGTCAAAGGTAAACAATTGGGTGACGGTGTCTTCAATTTTCGTTCCATCGGTTTTCAAATGGGCAATACGCTGACCTTTACGAATTTTTCCTGCAAAAATCTTACCAATGGCAATTCTTCCAGTAAATTCGCTGAAGTCGAGAGTAACCACCAACATTTGTAACGGGGCATCCATATCGACATCAGGAGCAGGAACATACTTTAAAATCGCATCAAATAATGGTTTAAAGTCTACTGGCGGAATGCTCATGTCGGTGGTAGAAATTCCTTCCCGACCGGAAGCATAAATAGTCATGAAATCCAAAGCCTTTTCGTCGGCATCAAGTTCCACGAATAAATCGAAGATACCATTAAGAACTTCATCGATTCGCGCATCTGGACGGTCGATTTTGTTGATCACAACAATTGGCCTTAGTCCACACTCAAACGCTTTTCGCAATACAAATCGAGTTTGTGGCATTACGCCTTCTGCAGAATCAACCAGAAGCAAAACACCGTCAGCCATTTTCAAAACACGCTCAACTTCGCCTCCGAAGTCCGCATGCCCAGGCGTGTCCATTAGATTAATTTTCGTATCGCCAATTTTCAATGCGATGTTCTTGGCAAGAATGGTAATACCACGCTCTTTTTCTAAGTCGTTGGAGTCAAGAATGCAAACGCCCTTTAACTCACTATCTCGAAACATTCCCGATTGTTTTAGCATCTGATCGACTAGAGTCGTCTTACCATGATCAACGTGGGCTATAATAGCAAGATTTCGAATGTCATTGCGAATCATCTCTGAATTATCCAATCTTGGTTCATTGTTCTTATCTACATCAAAAAGAAATTATAGATAATACTGCATTGAACTGCCCACCCCAATGCGAAGTGAATAGGATGAAATAATCAAAAATGTGGTTAATAAAGGCATATTAAATAAGAGGTTTTGATGAAAATTTTAGTGATTCGACATGCAGATGCCCTAGATACAAACGGGAACTCCATTCGCACAGATTTCGACCGTCCCCTTAGCGAAAAGGGCATAAAACAAGCACTTAGGCTTAAAAAGGGGCTTTTAAAAGCTGACTTTTTACCTGAAATAGTACTTTCAAGCCCCCTTATCCGAACCAACCAAACCTCGAAATTAGTTTTCCCAGAAGTTTTTAGTCAAAATAAATCTTTTTTTGAAAGATCAGAGCTTAAACCTGGTGCGCATCCAGAAATCATTTGCAAAATTATCAAAGAATATAACCCCAAGTCTATCGCCCTCGTTGGCCACATGCCCGATGTTGGAGTTTTTGTAAGTTGGCTGATCGGTGCTTCCGGAGCAAATATCGAAATGGAAAAATGTGGAGCAGCTTTATTAGAATTCCATGGTTTACCCCGCGAAGGTACAGGAAGTTTAAGATGGCTGGTTGGCCCGGAATGGAAATACAGATAGGAATTTAAAACGAATCAACAGATTCTTAAACAACGAAACTTTTAAGCTGGTCTAGAATTGCCTTTGCTTTTCCTTGATCAATCGCAATTTTAGCGAATTCAACGCCATCCTTTACATTTTTAACTTTATTAGCTGCAAAAAGTGCCAACGCTGTATTGGCCAAAACCACATCTCTTCCCGGAATAATACTTCCGTTTAATATATCAATGATAATACCAGCACTCTCTTCGATCGAATTGGCCTTTATTTCACTTAAAGAAACAGGGTTTAACCCGAAATCAGCGGGCAACAATGTTGAAGCAGCAATTGCCCCAGATCGGATTATTCGTAATTCATTGGGAGCATCTAAAATAACTTCATCCATTTTCCCACCACCACAAACCACAATCCCTTGTTTGCCCATTTGTAAAAGGGCTTGTGCAAACAGATCCAAAAAAGAATTTCTGCTAACTCCGAGCAAATGGGTTCCAGAACCACCTGGGTTAACTAAAGGCCCAATTTGATTGAATATGGTCCGAAATCCAAGCTTTTTACGAATAGGTGCAAGATTTTTTAAAAAAGGATAGTACTGAGGCGCAAAACAAAAACAAATACCTAGCTTTTTAAAAGTTTCTTCCGCTATTTCAGGAGGTGAATCAATTCGAACACCAAGGTACTGAAGCACATCAGAACTTCCAGAATTACTTGAGGAAGAACGATTTCCATGCTTGATTACAGGGACATCACAGGCAGCAAGTATAAATGCCACGGTAGTCGAAATATTAAACGATGAAGAATAATCTCCACCAGTTCCGCAAGTATCCAGCGCATCTTTATGAGGAAAAGAAGGCAATTTTTGGCCTCTTTTAAGCACTTGGGCTGCAGCATTCGCCAAAAACATAGGGTTATCAGGGCAGAAAGCTAAGGCAGTCAAGAAAACTGCAGATTGTGTCTCATCCAATTTCCCATCGATTAGCGCTTCGAAAATAGTAATTGCCTCGGATTGATCAAAAACATTGGTGTCCAGAAGCTTTTTTAAGAAGAAAAGGTGGGTATTATCTGTCAAAGGAACCTCAATAAAAGGAAAACGATACTCAATTTAAGCCTGAATCGCTTTAAGAAAAAAGCTGAAAAGCATAATTTATACTTGTATTTTTAAAAATCTACATTACATATACTTATGTATATTGTACTTAAGTTCAGTATAAGGGATTTCACAATGAACGCAGAACTAGACAGCCTCACCCCACGACAAAAAGAAATATACAATTTCTTAAAAGAAAAGATCGAAATAAGAGGCTATGGGCCTACAGTACGCGAAATAGGCTCCGCATTTGGAATTAAATCTCCAAATGGGGTTATGTGCCATTTAAAAGCCCTTGAGAAAAAAGGGATGATCCTACGCGAGGGATTCTCTGCCAGGGCCATTCAATTAATCAATAATAAAAAGCCGAAACAGGGGCTACCTTTCATGGGATTAGTAGCTGCGGGCTCTCCCATTCAAGCAATCCCCCAAGAAGAAACCTTGGTTTTGGAAAATATGTTTCCAGGGGATAATATTTTTGTACTTCAAGTTCGTGGCTACTCCATGATTGAAGATCACATCCAAGACGGGGACTTCATTGTCGTTAAAAAACAAGAAACTGCAATCAATGGCGAAAGAGTTGTCGCAATGATTGATCACGAAGTAACCTTAAAAAGGTTCTTTTTAGATCGAGGGCAGATCCGACTTGAACCCTGCAACAGCACCATGAATCCAATTATTATTTTGCCTGGTAATGATGCGAGAATTTTGGGAATTCTTATTGGCGTTTTAAGAAAATGCTAACCAAACTTTCTAGAGCGATTGCCTTGAATACCAAGCAATGAGTTTCTCTGTTTCATTTCTCTGGGCTAGAAGATTAAAGCCATATCTTTGGCGTAATCCTCCTAAAATCTTATTAAATCCAAAGTGATCATCGACAAGAGAAATAGCTCGTTGAATTCTATCAACCATGGGGTCTTGGGAATTTTGGGCCAAGGAAGTCCAAATAATAATGGGATAGGTGAGTAACAAAATGTTCAACCCTTCCCAAAAAGGAATCCCAAAATTCGAAGCACCAAAAAATTGCAATGATTCAAGCTTTATCAAATAATATCTCTTTAAAAGTTCGTTAGATTCCTCATCCAATTCGCAACGTTTTAATTCAATGTCTTCAAAAGTCGTATCAGAAATCCAAACATTTAGTTTGGGAACATTCCCAGCACCCTTAGCAAATTGAATAGCAGCTTTTAAAAGGGCCATTCTTCCTTTATTAGCTATTCCACGATTGGGCCCATGATCTTTTCTGGTGAATAGTGCGCTTATTTGCCTAAATAACACGCGCCCAACCCAGCTCGGCGATGGAATAGCAAACGCATCTACAGGAACATCAGAAATTGTAACCTTACCAAAAATGTCAAGAAACTCGGTAACTTGATCAATCTTTAATTTACTCATGCTTGTTGATTTCAATTCATTGGAAAGCGCAACACAGCAGCGCAAAGAATGGCTGATGTCATGCTTCCCATTTCTCACTATTTCAGTTAATTTATTTCTAATAGCAAATACAATTTCCCAACTTGTATCTTGAGAACCAGAAAGCATCGGCTTAACTTTATTTTCTGCAAGCGTGATCGTGAATTTTTCTCGTTCAATTAGTTTGTCTTTGAACTCTACAATTGAATCTCTCTGTTTTACTACAGAGGTTCCTAAATTTTTTGCCGCAGACGGGCAGGCATATCGCACTCCAACCGACCATTCGTTACCTGTCGGAATTAAAACATACGGAAAAACCTGGCAAGGCAAGGGTTTAGCATCCAAACCAAACTTTCCATGAATTTTGCAAAGATTATTTTCACCTAAAAACACACAACTACCATCCGGACGATGATTTAAATTTATTTTGTTTTTAAATAAACCGGTTTTTCGAAAAGGTTGATAACCACCCAAATCCTTATTAACATCCCAATTCTGAGATTTGATTTTTTCCACTTCATCATCACTTAATCGAACCAAATACTCTTTGCAGCATGTTCCACACACATGGCAATCCCAATTCTGTAAAACTGGCAGGTTGATTTTTTCTGAATTCCGCAACATCGGGATTTCGTCTCTTAAATATGATCGGTAATTACTAAACTTTAACTGCAACCTTGTTTTTATAGCAACAGATATTCACAAGCCATACAAGTAGTAAAATAAAAATTGGAATTGAACCAATAATAAATATTGATCCAAATAAACCCCCACTTCCCAAATACCCCATGACCAATGGCCCCGCAACACTGCCTGCACAGTTCAAGGTAAGATACGCCGAATTTGCAGATGGTTGCTTTATGCTATCAACTTGCATTCCAAGCGAAGCAAGCGCTACCGCATATTGACCACCACATGTTAATCCAACGAAAAATATGAAAACAACAATTACAGTTAGCGATTCTGTAAAACCCATCAACAACAAACATAGCATTGATAACACATGGGTTAATAATAATACACGTTTATGACCAATAGTATCTGCAAGTCGAGTTATAAATAGCATTGAACAAATAACACCTATAAACATACTCGCGAATACAATTGAAACCTGATTTGTTGCGTATCCCATACCTATTATCATCAAGCCAAGATACGATAATAATCCACCCTCAAGAAAACCTTGAGTAAAGGCTGTAGAAAACCATAAATACATTTTTTTGATATCACCAAAACTGATAGCTTCCAATTTCGAAGCATTCTCTATTTTTATTTTAATTCCATGCAATGTTATTACACCAAATAAAGGGAATAGGCCAAACAGTATATAACCGGTACCGCTTTGGATTGATTCCAACAGAGGTGCAAAACTTCCACCGATGCCAACACCTGCCGACAAACATAGTTCAAACAGACCAAATACCTTTGCTTTTTCTAATGAACCTGCATTTTGATAAACCAAAGTTTCTAAAGGCACGAGTGCCATTGCAGCACAAAAACCGTTTATCATTCGAAGCAACAACCATTCGTAAGAGGAATTAGCAAACGCAAACAAAACAACACTTATCGCAGCGCCCAACAGCCCCACGATCATCGTAATGTTTCCCATACTCCTGATTAACTTTGTCATGAAAATCGAACCCAAGGCTATGCTAAAATAATAAGCAGAACCATGTAGCCCAATTTCAAATCTGGATAAACTGGCTTTCTCCATAGACAATGAGGCTAGAGTCGCCAACGCTCCAAAACTAACAGCCCAAGAAAACCCTGCAAAATTCATTCGCATCTTCATGTATTATCATTATTTTCGTGGAAATAGTTTCTTATTAAATGCACAAACATTTAATCTAACATAAACATATGCGGTTGAATTGAACCAATGGATTATTAATTATCATGAACACCGATCCCATTATTCTTGTAATTGATCAAGGCACAACTTCATCCCGAGCAGTTTTAATGGATTGCTCCGCCAATATTATTGCACTTAGCAGCACCCCCATTCAACAGATATATCCAGAATCAGGGTGGGTCGAACACAATGCGGAACAGATTTGGAAAAGTGTGAAATCAACTGTTTTGAATCTCAAAAATGAACACCCAAACCATTTTTCACGAATAGCTTCGATAGGCATTACCAACCAAAGAGAAACAACGGTCGTATGGGATAATTCCAACGGTAAACCATTACACAACGCAATAGTTTGGCAAGACACACGAACGTCAGATTATTGCAAAGATAACATTCATCTTGATCATAAAATCAGAATGAAAACCGGCCTGCTGCTCAACCCCTATTTTTCAGCAACTAAAATACGCTGGATTTTAAACACCTATGACCCGAATCGATCTTTATGCAATGACAATAAAATTATTGCCGGAACCATTGATACCTATTTAATCTGGAACCTTTCAGGAGGAAAATCTTTCTATACCGATCATACAAACGGATCACGAACTCTTTTGATGAATATTCACACTGGGGATTGGGATGATGAGTTACTTTCTGATTTTAATATTCCCAAAAAAGTTCTACCCGAAATTAAACCTAGTGTTTTCAATTTTGGATCTACCTTAGGGCTCGATTTTCTTCCTGATGGAATTCCGATAATGGGTGTTGCTGGGGACCAACAAGCTTCTTTGGTTGGGCATCGTTGCCATTCGCCTGGGCAAGCAAAATGCACCTTCGGTACCGGAGCTTTTCTGTTGAGTCACACAGGCGACTACCCTATTAAAAGCGATACAGGATTACTCACCACCATGGCAGCAACGACAGGCAATAAACTTCAATACTGCCTAGAAGGTAGCGTTTTTATTGCAGGCGCAGCAGTTCAATGGCTAAGGGATGGATTAGGTTTATTTGAAAAAGCTTCGGAATCTGAAATATTATCTTTGGAATCGGACCATAATGCAGAAATTGTTTTTGTCCCTGCACTTTCAGGCTTGGGTTGCCCTTACTGGAATAGTGATTTCCAAGGAACGATTCTTGGATTGACTAGAAAAACAACAAAAAAAGAAATCACAAAGGCGGCACTCGAAGGGGTTGCACACCAAGTAGCAGACTTACTTGATGCAATATCAGCTAACTGCTCCAACCCTTTAAAAATACTGGCGACAGATGGCGGAATGACTGAAAACAAATATTTTAATGATCTATTAGCAAAAACCACCGGTGTAATCATCCAGACAAGTACAAATTCGGAAATGACATCTATCGGGGCAGGAATTTTAGCTGGTCTAGGCTCTGGGTTTATGAAACTCGATGATTATAATTCACCAATTAAGCAGGAAGGCAAAACATATAATCCAAATTTAACTTCGGAATTGAGGCTTAACAAAAGAAACCGCTGGAAAAAAGCTATCCGAGCACTAGAGGTTTATTACAAACCTAATTCATAAATCACTCACTAGACTTAAATTCTTTTAGAAACTTAAATACATCTTTTTCGTTTTCCAACTGCTCATAGCCCAATTGCTTAAGTTCCGATATTGCTTTTTCATTAGGCCATTTCTCTAACTCCATCCGATACAATGCACAATAAGAACCAGTACGGTGAATCCCTGCAAAACAATGCACCAAGACAGGATAATTATCTGGGTTTTTCATTAACTTAAAATATTGCCTGACATTTTCCATTACTGGAGGTTCACCATGATCACTCTCCCATTTTTTAGGAGACAATCTTAGATACTTCACACCATATTCGCGAGCAAAAGCTTCTTCTTGAACATCGGGCGGAGCTTCAGAACTGTACGAATCCCTTAGAGAAACAATCGCTTTAATATGATATTCATCGACAATTTTCTTTAAACCAATTGGAGTCATTTGACCACTTCGATACAAGACTCCTTTTTTGACAACTCTAAAGTTTCGATACTGCTTTTGCTGGTATTTTGAAACATAGGTTGGAATAACGATAACTGCAATCAAAACAATTAATCCTAAAATTCGAGAGAAACCCATTACAGATCCATCCTTTAAAAATCATACTCAAACAAGTGGTTTCGGTTGAATTAACACACTTGGTCTGAAAACAACTAATATCAACAAGGGCAGATACCACAAAATATAAACACCACCCATGTGTGCATACCAGAACTGAATACCTATCAGCAATGCTGCTGACAACGCAATCAGATTTCCTAATGTTTTTGGAGTTGGCCAAAAATAAACAGATAATGCCATTACCGCATAGAGAATAAAAACTGGAAGCCGATACGCCCAGTGAACCCCATGCCAGAAGCTTTGCGTATCTGACAAAGGCTCCTTCCACGGAATCCAATCTGAAATCATCCATGTAGAAGCCAGATATTGTGTATTTCCACCATAGGCTAAAACAAAAACAATACTGCTTACAAGAAAAGATGCCATTGAAGCAATTACAAACCGCCAAATCCCTTTATCGTGATAATAAGACAACCATAAAGGCAATAAAACCAACGGGAAGAATAGACTCCCAAACGATAAACCCATCAATATTCCGGATACTATTGGTTTTTTATGAAACACAAGAGCCCAAACCATCAAAGCCATTAACCAAGAGTGATCCCATCGGCCAATTTTTAATCCGGTATAAGGCATCATTAGATAGGTGTAAGGCAACAAGAAATACAAAGTTGCACTAGCAAAACCAAGATGATAATCATCATAATGAAACCAACAAACAAGAATAAGACCAACCGCAATAAGAAGGTGACAAAACAAAGTCAAACCTCGTTCAACCCAAAGCCTTAATTTTGAAACATCAACTTCAGCACCGCCCCGATTTTCAATAATTTTTTCGCCATGCTCTCGGATTTTATCTATCGGGGTTTGAGGACGAGACTCTCGTTGGTCAGGTAAATTTGGCTCACGAATCGCAACAGCAACAAGGCTGAAATAAAAAGCAAAGGCCAGTAACAACATACCAGGTACATTAAGATTGGGCTTAAAAGCAGGTCTTCTTTCCAAAAGAAGATCCAACAAGCATCGCACCATCCAGAAAAGACAACTTAAGAGCAACCACGAAAAATAAACACGTTGATCATGCCCGCCCTCCAAAATCA
>JAPLNF010000335.1:0-5807 GCA_026692965.1 Planctomycetota bacterium | reverse complement strand
ATCGACAAAATATCAATATTGCGAAAACTAAATAAACGATTGAATTTAAAAAAAAGAGCACAAGCTAAAATCAACGAGAAATAAAACCATGTAGGAGCATTGGGCAAGGAAATATCAAAAAATATTGAGACCGGAGATGTCATTTTTTAGAAAACAACCTAGTAAAAAAAGCACTAGAAAAGCCGCAGTACATAATTTAGAAAACAATAATTCAAGTATAGGATCAACCCAAATAAAGCCGAGCTTTTATAAACGCCCAGCTTTAAAGGTTAAACTACTAAACTACTTATTCTTCTCGATTTTTTTTTCTACTTCTTTTTTCTTATCCTGCTCCCGCTTGGTAGTGCCTGCGGAATTGATTGCATCTTTCCAGACCTTAGTGGCCTCTGTTTTTTCACCAAGTGCATTATGAATATCACCAAGATGATCCAAGATTTCTATATGCTGGCCTTCCTCATCTTTAATGGCTTCAACGAGAAGCTTTTTAGCTTCCACATAATTCTTTTTCTTATAAAGCACCCAGGCAAGGCTATCGAGATATGCTGAATTATCCTTATCAAATTCTGGTTTAAGATTCTTGATTTTCTTTCTTAAACCTCGTTCGATCTCGATTGCTTTACGAATCAACTTCTCTGCTTCATCAAGATTTAAATCATTGTCAGCCCAAATATAACCAAGATCATTATGATAGGTTGGGTTGTCCGGATTTTTTTCAACCAACGCCTTAAGAATTTCTGCTGCTTTATCGATTTTCTTCAACTCCACATAAACATTGCTAAGCGTGTACTTAATTTCTTCCAGAAACTCTTCTTTCTCTTCCTTTCCTAAGCGCTTATCCGAGTCAATTTTTACAATGAGATCCTGATAGGATTTCTCTGCATCAGCGATTCTGCCAGCTTCTCTAAGAATTCGAGCTTTAAGCTCAAGGTTAAGCCAATTATCAGGCTGATCTTTATAAAGTTTCTCAACGCGTTCAATTGCTTTGTCTATTTCGCCTAACCGCGATTGGCAAAGCACCATTCTGCGAAAAACCACTGGCTTTAATCTTAAAATTGGAATGAATGCAGCTTCATCTTCAAGTGTAATATCCAAAAATTCGGAACATAATTTTTCACATTCCTTGTATTTTTTTGTATCAAAAAGGATCTGAATCAATGGTCCGTAACCTGCGGCCATTTTTTGACCACTCCCTAAATTTTTAGCATCAACCAGGAATTTGCTGTAAAAATCAACAGCAGCGTCATTTTCCCGCAATTCCTGGGCTACTCTTGCTAGAAACCAATTAGCATTACCATTAAGCTTCTTCGAATCAGCGGGATTTAATTTTTGCGCACCCTCAATTAATTTTTTTGCATTCTCTTTGTTTTTTAATACTTCGATAATTTTATTTTTTACCGCTTCTTCACCTGTGACAAAGTTATAAACCATCAAGGTTTTTAAACTCACATCATCCTGATATAAAGCATTCGCAGAAATTGGGCCTGCAAGCAGAAGAAGATTGACTAAAATTACAGGTATAAAAAATGAAACTAAACGGTTCAACATCTGAAAGTCCTTTCCTAAAAACGAAATCCTATTCGATACAAATAGTAACAAACAACCAGCAATTAGCCAATTGTTTATTACTACTCAAATCAAACTTTTATCTTTTATTCAAAGATTATCATGGGCACGCACAATTAGCCCTAGGTTGGGCCCAATTCCCCTGCGTATTAGTATTAGGGCTATAAGATGCCCCCTGCACAGGCATACAAGGTTGGGTTTGGGCCTGTGGAACACAATAGTTTGCTGGAGGCTGCTGATAATAATTTTGTGGTGGATAGTCATGATCCCGGTGATGAGCGCACCCTAACTGCCCTAATGCACATACAGGAATAACAAGTAATATTAAAAATGTTTTCATTGTATTATTTCCCCTGATTCAACCAAAAAATCCAATTTGCTTTTGCGGGGTATATCAATGAATTAAAAACAAGCAAGACCAATTGTATAAGAAGGAGGGATGGGCAAACTTTAACGCTCGAATTCTACATTTTTGGCAAGGGCATTGTTTGATCAAGTTCATTTTTCATTTTTTTAAACCAGCGCTGGATAAGTAGTTTCTGATAGGATTCCCACAATACTTGTTTATTACCTTTGACTTTTCGTCTTATTTTTTCAACCAAAGATTTGGGTAGTGGGAGTTTACTTTTAAACTGCTCGACTATTTCCGCATGAATCAAAATACCCTCACAAATACTATTTATCACAAACCGCCCATCACCCAACTTTTGCCAATATAGAAAATTTAGTTTTCCTGAATCTTTCACTTTCTGCAATATTTGGCTAAATCTCTCAAGCGTTTGTATTTTTTGTTTAACAAGACCTGCAAATTCAAACTTTAAGCTACTAGCAAATTCAATCATTTGATTATGAAGAATCTCAAGAACCGGGGCAGTTTCACCTTTTAAAAATTCTTTTATTTGCCTTACTTTTTCTAAATAAGCTGTTCGACTACAACCGCCAGCACAAGGCCCAAGACAATTACCAATTTCGTAGCGTAAACAACCAAACTGGGGCAGCATTTCCAGCAAAATTTTTTGATTAGCAAAATGAATTGGTATTTTTTCAGCACAATCCCTGAGACCTAGAGTTTCATTTAAAATACTTATAGCATTACGCAAGGTTTTACCTTGATTAAATGGACCAAAGGCTTCCAAATATTTCCCTGGAAGTTTTTTTAGAAGTTTGATCGCTGGGGCTTCACTTGACGTTAGCACGAGGTAAACCGGCCTTAGCCTATGGGCGACTCCCATTACATTAGCATTGGGAAGGAACAAATTAATGACTTCAATTTCCCTTAGAAAAGCATGAAATTCAGAAAAACAAGTTTGCCAACAGATTAAGACTGCCCGTCTTATAAGCTTTTTTTCTTTCGATTTCTTTTTAAGAAAATAAGATTGCAGCCTTTTTCTTAAATTCTTGGCTTTTCCCACATAAATTAGAATCCCAGAAGAATCAACTAACCCATAAATACCGGGTTCCTTAGGAACAAGCACTTTGACCTGATGCTTAAGCCCACCTGGTCCATTTTTTTTAATTTGGCCAGAAACAGGTTCAGAACCCTCAGGTAAAACGCTGCTGGGGCCAAACCCTGTAAATTCAAGGTGTTGAAACAAATCTCGCATACTAAAAACGCCTGTAATTCTTAACAAGATTACTGATATTTCAATATTCCAACAAAATATCTTGGAAACAACCCCTATACGGCTAAGATGTTTCATTGAATAGAGTTGTTAGTTAATAATACTCGAATCGACTGGTTTTGTTCATTCGATTTACCATTCCGATATAAAAGTAGCGAGTTTTATTATGCCAAAGCGGACAGATCTGAAGAAAATACTTCTCATCGGTTCAGGCCCGATTATCATTGGCCAAGCTTGTGAGTTTGATTACAGCGGAACTCAAGCATGTAAGGCACTTCGGGAAGAAGGCTACATTGTAATATTGGTAAATTCCAATCCCGCAACAATCATGACAGATCCGGAGATCGCAGACCGAACCTATATCGAGCCAATAAAATGGGAAATCCTTGAGAAGATAATTGAAAAAGAACGACCCGATGCAATTCTCCCCACCTTAGGTGGGCAAACCGCACTTAATGTTGCCCTAGAGCTTTATAAAAAAGGCATACTTGAAAAATATGGCGTGGAGATGATAGGTGCCAGCCCGGAAGCTATCGAAAAAGCTGAGGATCGCCAAAAATTTAAAAATGCAATGAAAAAAATCGGAGTTAAAGTTCCGCCAAGTGGCGTTGCAAAAAGTTTTGCAGAAGCTCAAGAAATTCGTGAAACGGTTGGGCTTCCAGCGGTTTTACGGCCCAGCTTTACAATGGGTGGTACTGGAGGGGGAATCGCCTACAATAAAGATGAATTTAATGAATTGATTACCAGGGGCTTGGAATTAAGCCCTGTTGGCGAAGTTCTTATTGAACAATCGATTATTGGGTGGAAAGAGTACGAACTCGAAGTTATGCGGGATAACGCTGACAATGTCGTTATTATTTGCAGTATTGAGAATTTCGATCCTTGCGGAGTTCACACAGGGGACAGTATCACTGTTGCCCCAGCTCAAACACTTACCGACAAAGAATATCAGCAGATGCGTGATTCTGCGTTGGCGATTATTCGAGAAATAGGTGTTGCTACTGGTGGTAGCAATATTCAATATGGAATTAATCCTGCTAATGGTGATATGGTCGCGATTGAAATGAACCCACGGGTTTCGAGATCATCCGCACTGGCATCGAAGGCAACTGGTTTCCCGATTGCTAAGATTGCTGCAAAACTAGCAGTAGGTTTCAGGCTTGATGAACTTCGAAATGATATTACCCGGGAAACGCCTGCGTGCTTTGAACCTACCATAGATTATGTTGTCACCAAAATTCCACGATGGGCCTTTGAAAAATTCCCTGATGCCAATACCACTCTTACAACACAGATGAAATCCGTGGGTGAGACTATGGCAATTGGGAGGACATTTAAAGAATCTTTACAAAAAGCTCTCCGCAGTTTAGAAACTGGCAGATTTGGACTTGGTTGCGATAGGGCAGATTTGTGGGGAACCGATAAACAACCTTCTCGGGAAGAAATTATTGCTAAAATCGCAATCCCGAACTCCGATAGAATCTGGTATCTGCGCTACGCCATTTTAGATGGCATGACTATCGAAGAGATTCACGACAGAACAAAAATCGACCCTTGGTTCCTTAACAACATCCTTGATATTACAAATCAAGAAGCAAAACTCCGGGCACTAAAAAACATAACCAGTGTAAATCATGCAGACATGCTTGAAGCAAAACAACACGGGTTCTCTGACAGACAACTTGCAGCGATTTGGCTTACAAGCGAAATGGAAATCCGCAGGGTTCGAAAAGCCTTGGGCGTTCTACCTGTATTCAAACGAGTAGACACTTGCGCAGCAGAATTCGAAGCATACACACCTTATTATTATTCCACTTACGAATCTTCTGTCACTAATGCTCTTACCGGTCAATCTTCAGTTGAAGATGAAACCATAACTGCAACAGGAAAAGAAAGAATCATGATTTTAGGCGGAGGCCCCAACCGCATAGGCCAAGGTATTGAATTTGATTATTGCTGCTGCCATGCTGCTTTTGCATTACGCGAAGCAGGATACGAAACCATCATGGTTAATTCTAATCCGGAAACAGTATCTACCGATTACGATACAAGCGATCATCTTTTTTTTGAACCATTAACCGCAGAAGACGTTCTTAATATTTGCGAAAAAATGAACCCAAAAGGATTGATAGTACAATTTGGCGGGCAAACACCCTTAAACCTTGCCAAAGCTCTGGAAACTGCTGGTGCCCCCATTATCGGAACAAGTGTTGAAAGCATTGATATCGCAGAAGACCGTGAACGATTCCAAGACCTCGTAAACAGGCTTGGGCTTAAACAACCTCCCAACGGAATCACCAACGATCTTCAAGAATCAATTCATGTTGCCAGAAGGGTAGGTTACCCCATTCTCGTTCGACCAAGTTATGTACTTGGGGGCCGCGGAATGGAAATCGTATACGATGAATCCTCCCTTATACGCTATGTAACCAAAGCAATGGAAGTTTCTCCAGGGAAGCCTATTCTTTTGGACAAATTTCTAGAATCTGCCATCGAAGCAGATGTCGATTGTATTTCCGATGGAACTGATTCCACGGTAGGTGGAGTGATGCAGCATATCGAAGAAGCTGGCATTCATTCAGGCGACTCCGCAAGCGTACTACCACCACACAGTTTGCCGAC
>JAPLNF010000334.1 GCA_026692965.1 Planctomycetota bacterium | reverse complement strand
AAAGTAACTTTTGAAAAAGACCTTCAGCCGATTTTAACGAGGTATGGTTGTAATGCTGGTTCATGCCATGGAAAGCAAAGAGGCCAAAATGGTTTTCAATTATCGCTTTTAGGGTTCGATAATGATTTTGATTTCTATGCTCTTACTTCGGAATCACGCGGTCGACGAATTTTTCCAGCTTCCCCTAAAGATAGTTTGCTTTTGAAAAAGGCCTCCGGTCAGGTTCCGCATGGGGGTGGGAAAAAACTTCCCGAAGATGGTAACGCTTATGCCCAAGTTCTGGAATGGATTAAAAATGGCCAACCTAGATCCACACAGGATGAACTTAAAGTTGTTAACATTGAAATAATTCCTTCTGAAGTTAAGATGCTTCCTCGAACCAAGGTTCAGACTCGAGTTTTAGCTCGCTATAGTGATGGCTCTAGCAAAGATGTCACCCACCTAGCAGCTTTTCAATCCAGTGAAAGCGTTCTTGCTTCAATTGATGCAGAAGGTTTGATTCAATCGGGGCCGCTTCCTGGTGAAGCAGCTATTATGGCTCGGTTTATGGAGAAGTTTAGCGTTTGTTTGGTTACTTTGCCTTTGCCTGAAACTTTAAATGTAAATTTACCTGCCAGAATTGATTCCCAGCATTACATCGATCGATTGCTTTCTGATAAGTTCGTAAAGCTGGGGCTTTCCCCCTCGGTTTTAGCTCCGGATCATACTTATTTAAGAAGGGTTTATCTTGATCTTATCGGTCGGTTACCAACCCCTGAAGAATCGCGGTCATGGTTGGCAGAAACCGCCCCTGATAAAAAAGAAAAGCTTGCACTGCGTTTACTTTCGCGACCGGAATACGCTGATTTCTGGGCTAACAAATGGGCGGATCTTTTAAGGCCAAACCCTTTTCATGTTGGAATGAAAGCGGTTTTTGTGCTTCATACTTGGTTGCGCGATTGCTTTCGTAAAAACCTTCCCTATGACCAGTTTGCAAAACAAATTATTACAGCAGATGGTAGTACCTTTCGCGATGGTGCATCCGTGGTCATTCGCGATAAAAGGCAGCCTGATGAACTTACCACCGTTATTAGCCGGCTATTTTTAGGTATCAGGCTTGAGTGTGCCAAATGCCATCACCATCCATTTGAAGTTTACGGCCAGGATGATTTTTATCATTTTGCGGCATTCTTCGGAAGGATCGGTATGAAAGGTACGGGTATTTCAGCTCCGATTTCAGGTAGTGAAGAAATGTTCTTTCTCGCCAAAAAAGGTGATGTCAAACATCTTCGAACCGGTGAGGTGATGAAACCTGCGCCTTTAAAAGGTAAGATAATGGAGTTCACGGAAGATGAAGACCCAAGGCAAGCGCTTGCTGCTTGGATCACCTCGGATGAGAACCCCCTGTTTGCAAAAGCTGCAGTCAATAGAATTTGGGCCGATTTAATGGGAAGAGGATTAGTCGATGCAGTTGACGATCTTAGAGCTACGAATCCCCCTTCTAATCCTGCTTTACTAGATGCTTTAGCGGATGATTTTCGCAAGCATCATTACGATGTAAAGCACCTCCTTTATACGATTGTTACTTCAAAAGCTTATGCGCTTTCTAGTAAACCCAATGAACGAAACCAAGGCGATACCCGTAATCATTCTAGGCACTACCGAATGCGTCCCCGGGCTGAAGTTTTATTGGATATGGTAAGTGATGTTACCGGGGTTGCAGAGAATTTTCCTGCGATGCCTGAAGGTTCACGAGCTATGGAAATGTGGACTTTTCGGTCAGCTTCCGAGTTTTTAGACAGCTTTGGCAGGCCTGATCCTAATCAGGATCCTCCGTGTGAACGAAGTTCCGATTCCACAGTTGTACAGGCTTTACATCTTATGAATTCAAAAAGTATTCAGGCGAAAATCATTGCTGATAACGGAATTGCCTCGAAATTAGCATCAGGTTCGGGTAGTATTGAATTGGCTATTGAAGATTTATACCTGCGTTGTTATTGTAGGTTTCCCACCAACGCGGAACGAGATGGTTTGATTTCGCTTGCGAAAAGTAAAAATCAACCTAGAAAACAAACCTTGGAAGATTTGCTTTGGGCTTTGATAAATTCTCCTGAATTTGTTTTGGTCGACTAAAAAGGAATTTCTTATGAATACTTTCACCAAAAAGATGCCTTCAAGACGCGATGGCCTGATACTTGGTTTAGGTGGTTTATTAGGTGGAGGCTTTTGTTCGTCTTTGCAAGCTCGTGAACTCGCAACCCGTAAAGTTCAAGCAAAAAGCGTTATCCTAGTTTGGTTGGATGGTGGCCCTACCCATTATGAAATGTTTGATCCTAAGCCAGATGCCCCCTCTGAAATCCGGGGCTCTTTTAAACCAATCAGCACAAAAATACCTGGTATTCAATACTCTCAGCATCTTCCGCAACTCGCTTCAATTGCAGACAAACTTGCCATCGTTCGTTCTGTTCAACATGATCAAGGAAACCACGGTGCGGGTAATCATTACATGATGACAGGTGCCCCGCCCAGAATTCCTGTAGGCTGTGGTGCTTTTGTTAGCTTTCACCCTAGTATGGGCTCTGTTGTTTCTTCAGAATTGGGTGCCCCTCCTGGTTTGCCTCCGTATTTCTCTTTGCCTTCGATGACCCGATCAGGCGGCCCTAATTTTCTTGGTGCTCGACATGCCCCTTTTGTAGTTGATGGCAGCCCTAACAGTGCTAATTTTAGAGTTCGCGATGTCAGTCTTCCCAAAGAATTGGATGGCTCAAGAAAAGTAAACCGCGAAGAAATGCGCCAAGCTGTTGATAAATTTGTCCGCTTTGCTGACAAACAAGTTGGTGATCCCGCAACCGCAATGGACGATCATTACCGACAAGGGCTGGACCTCATGCGTTCTGCGGAAGCTCAAGCTGCTTTTGATATTCAGCGCGAGCCAGATTCTGTGCGTGAAACCTATGGCAGAAATGAATTCGGCCAGCGAGCTCTACTTGCTCGCAGACTGGTTGAAGCTGGGGTTCCGTTTATTGTTCTTAATGATGGTGGTTGGGATCATCACACCAATATCTTCCCTACCTTGGAAAAGCGATTACCTAGTTTCGATGTTACTATTGCTGCATTGGTTAAAGATCTTGATCAACGGGGTATGCTTGAAACCACCTTGGTTTTGGTTTTGGGTGAATTTGGTCGCACTCCACAAATTAACAAAGATGGTGGCCGTGATCATTGGTCAAATGCAATGTCTATCATGGTGGCGGGTGGCGGAACCCCAGGTGGTCAGGTTGTTGGTGCCACTGATAAACGTGGTTACGCAGCTTGCGAAAGAGTTCTTACCCCTGAGCATTTCTCTTCAACTATATATTCCAAGTTGGGCATCGCGCCCGATAAAATTCTTATGGGGTAATGCGTCATTGGCTTTACCTTATAATTGTCGTTTTAACATTACAAAACCCTTGCTGGGCCGTTGCTCCGGTTCTTACTTATGTTTTTCCTTCGGGTGGGCAGGTTGGTACTACGGTTCAGGTAAGCCTAAATGGCACCTTTCCCGACTGGCCTCCGAAAATCGTCGTTTATTCTTCAGATATTAAAATTGAGTTCAAAGAGAAAAATAAAGCCTCAATTATAATTGATCCAAAAGCTTCTCCCGGCCCAAAATTATTTAGAGTATTTAATAAAGATGGAACTTCGGCTCCCAAGGCTTTTTGGGTTGGTACAATTCCTGAAATCGAAGAAGTTGAGCCTAATAACACATATCTTAAACCGCAATCGATTGGGGCTGGCCCGGTTCTAATTAACGGAAAATTAGGCGTTGCGGGCGATACAGATTCGTTTGCGGTTGATGCGAAAAAAGGTCAAACGATCGTTGCTCATCTTTTAGGAAATCATGGCATTGAATCCCCCATGGATGCAGCAATGCAAATCTTATCGCCTGATGGGTTTATTCTTGCCGAAAATCATGACCGATTTGGCCTTGATCCGTTTATCGCATTTATCGCGCCCAATGATGGGGCTTATCGCATTCGTGTTTTCGCATTTCCATCTACGCCAGATACCACAATAAGATTTTCGGGTGCAGATACTTATATTTATCGTTTAACAATTACCACAGGGCCTTACATTGATCATGTTTTTCCTTTATCTTTGCAAACAGGCAAATCTCAAAGCCTTCAGCTAAAAGGTTGGAACCTATCTAAAGAGTTCGCTTCATTAAACATAAATGCTTCTCCATCCCTGACCGAAACTAGAATATATAAAACAGGGGCCGCTGGGAACTTATCTGTTACATGCACTCCATATCCTTCTTTGGTGTTCCCAATAGATAAACTATCAATGGTTTTAGAGTCACCTTGCATTATCAGTGGTAATCTTGATGGTAAAAAAGAGCATTCTTTTGAACTTAGATTTAAAAAAGGTGACAAATATAAACTTAAAATTGATGCTCGTTCAATTGGTTCCGATCTTGACCCTCTTGTTGTTCAAAAAGATGGTTTAGGTAAAGAGCTTAAACGAGTTGACGATGACGTAGCTGCCAGCCGTGATGCTTCTGTTGATGTTACTTCCACAGGTGAGCCAACATTCCTGAAAATCACAGATTTACACAATCATAGTGGAGAAACTTATTACTATAGAATGAGTGTTATTCCGATTGTTCCCGATTTTGAATTTTCCATAGATGGAGAAAGTTTCGCTCCCAAAGATAATAAACCGGTTGAAGTGCCGATTAAGTTTTCTAGAGTTGCAGGCCATTCTGCAGATATTGTTTTTAAAGCGCAAGATCTGCCACAAGGTTGGTCTGCCGAAGAACTTAAAATTACGGCTAAAACCGTTAGCCCTGTGAAGCTTTTGATTAAACCTGATGCAAAAGCTATTGCAGGTTTTTTTAAGGTAACTGGAAAATCGGGCGATGTTTTGAAAACAGGTATTCGTAATTTGCCTTTTCTTGAATCCACCTTGGATGATTATTATCTACTGACAGAGTTCAAAGAAAACAAAGAGATCAAAAAGAAAAATTAGAAAACCTATAATCATGGAGATTTTAAATTGTTTTATAAAAGTTTGATATTTGTAGCGGTTTTGTTTTTATCATTTACCTCAATTTCTTATGGGCAAAAGAAAAATCTTATTTTGCCAGGGGAAACTTTTACTGTTTCTGATCGACCAGCGTTTGTTTTGTTGCCTGATCAGGCTAAACGGACTACTCCCCAACCTTGGATTATTTATGCACCCACTTTGCCTTCTTACCCTGATCAGCATGAAAAATGGATGCATGAGCAGTTTCTTAATGCAGGCATTGCAGTTGCTGGTATAGATGTTGGTGAAGGGTATGGCGGGCCTAAAAGTAACTTGCTTTTTACAGCCCTATACAATGAACTCGTTCAGAAAAAAGGATATTCACCTAAGCCTTGTCTTTTTGGGAGGAGCAGGGGTGGATTATGGGTTTCAAGTTGGGCGATTGAAAACCCAACCAAAGTTTCCGGAATTATTGGGATTTATCCTGTGTTTGATTTTCGTACTTACCCAGGTATTGATAAAGCCGCCCCGGCTTATGATTTAAGTAAAAGTGAATTAGAAAGTAAACTGAGTGAATTAAATCCAATTTCTAAAATTAGTGTGTTGGCAAAAGCTAAAATCCCTGTTGCATTAATTCATGGGGATGTCGATAAAGTTGTTCCTTTAAAAGAAAATTCTTTAGAGTTTTTGAACCAATACAAGTTGGAAAATCAGCAAGAACTTGTGAAATTAATCATTCTCAAAGATCAGGGCCACAATTTTTTCGAAGGGTTCTTCCATTCGCAAGAACTTGTTGATTTTGCTATTGCTCGTGCCAAGGTGGGAGCGAAATAGTTTTGTTTAATAAACAATGTTTCAAAATATATTACTTGGCATCTGCTTTTAATTCTTTAAATCGAATTCTTAGCGACTTTAATGATTCTTGATGCAGTTCGCTTTTAATCAGGTTGTTTTCTTCCATTGGATCGATCTTAAGGTCGTATAGTTCTTCCGTATTAAAATCCGGCCAGAATATATATTTCAGATCTTTTCTTACCAAGGCTTCAGAAGCGGGAATAAAATCTTTATTCTTGATGATTGCGTGTTCATAGAAAAATTCCCGCCTCCAATCTTTAATATTATCTTCGAGGTAAAGCGGTGCAAAATTTCTCCCTTGCATTGTAAGTGGGGGTTTTACCTTTGAAGCGTTTAATATTGTTGGAGCTAGATCGACATTCAAAACAAAATCATCATTGGTTTTTCCAGCTTTGCTTTTTGCCATTCTTGGATCCAAAACAATTAAAGGAACTCGTATGCTTTCTTCATAAGGGTACCATTTATCAGCTAGTCCATGCTCCCCATGGAAATAACCGTTGTCTGTGGTAAAGATTATTAGGGTACTATCCAGCAGTTTTCTTTTTTCTAAATCCGCAATTATTTTGCCGCTGGTATCATCTACCTCAGTTGCAAGGCGATAGTAGTTTTTCATGTATTCTTGGTATTTTTCTGGTGTGTCAAAACGCCAGTGCCATCGGTTTCTGCCTTCGTTTTTTTCATTTGCGATAAATGGTGGTAATTTTTTGAAATGACTTTCGGTTGCGGCAACTGGAATCGGAATTTTTACTTCCTTATATAGTTCCATGCTTTGGGGTTGTGGGAGATATTGTTTTGGGTTCCCATCGACTGCGTGGGTTGCAAAAAATGAAACAGTAAGAAGAAAGGGTTTATCATCTGGTTTTGTGTTTAAGAAATCTAGCGCATCATCTTCATTTTTTTTTGTTACATGAATCATTTCGCCATTGGTTTGTTTAATCCAATGGTTACCTGCATAGCTTTTCCCGTAATCATATTTTTCTTTGGGGAATGCTCCATTGTGCCATTTGCCGATATGGCCAACATGGTACCCGTTTTGTCTAAGGAGGCCGGGATAAGTTTCTTCCCAAGGCGTTTTAAACATTGCGAAAGCTTGATTGCCATGTCTCGACATCCATTGACCGGTTAAAAGATTTGCCCTGCTTACACCACAAATAGATGTGGTGACACAATTTCGAGTGAATCTTATCCCTTTTTTTGCTAGGGCATCTAAATTAGGCGTTTTTACAATTTGGTTACCAGCACACCCGAGGGTGTCATGCCGCCAATCATCTGCGTAAAGAATTAGAATATTCAACGGTTTATCAGTAGCAGCTTTCAAGTATTGCGGAAGGTTGAGGACTAGAATAAAACATAGTAGATCAACCCGAATATATGGCATAAACTATTTCCTTAAATAGGTTCATTCAAGCAATGTTTCTATCATAAATCATTTTTATTAATACGAGTATGTGTTTAATTCAAACTTTTAGAGGGATTTTAGTTAAAAAGCTTGTATTTTTTGTCACTTAATACGATATTAATGATGCAACGTGTTATTGATCATTTTATTTGTTCCCACCTAGGAGTTTGTAAATGAAGCGATTAATGTCTTTAGTAGTAAGTTTAAGCTTGGTTTTTTCTGTTATTGGGGAAGAACCAGCTAAGGTACCAGCTAAGAAAGTTGAAATTGGCGGCCAAGCTCCAGCTTTTAAAATAAAAGATGCATCAGGCAAAGAAATTAACCTCGCGGAGTTAACTGCCAAGGGTGCAGTTCTTGTTCGTTTAACTTGTGGTTGTTCAGGTTGCGATCAAGAGTTGGCATATTTCCAAGCGATTCATGATGCTTATAAAGAATCAGGTTTGACATCCCTTGCGATTTTCAAAGAACCTGATGCTAAGGTGGCAACCTACGCAAAAGCAAAGAATATTAGCATGCTTTATGCTGTCGATACCAAAGGTGATAGTTGGAAAATTTTCGATACTAAAACAATGCCTACTAATTTCTTAATTGAAAAAGGTGGCAAAATTGTTGCGATTGCTCCAGGATGCGATCCAAGTGGTTTAGTAGCGAAAAAGCTTTCTGAAAAGGTTGCTAAAACTGTAAATACAGAAAATGTGGATGTTAAGAAGCAAGTTGAAGACAATAAGAAAAAAGCTGTTAAGTAAAAACTTAGCTATACCAAAAGCCCTGCTTGATATTAATTCAAGCAGGGCTTTTTTATAATAAATTAACGGTTTCGATAAAGTTCAAATCTGCCGTTATCTTTTTTGGTCGAATAATTTGCTATAAATGAACCATCATCAGCGAGTGCGTTGTATTCAAAGGTTCCAAAACCCAGAAGCTTCTGGCTTCCAGTGAGAATAAGTTTATCGCCTTCTTTGCCTGTAACCATTAAAGTTACTTTATATCTAAAGGGTATAACCTTGAAAAAGCGACCTGAAAAAGCGACTTCATAAGAGTCACTGCCTACAGATCTAAAAACAGCTTTCATAGGGCCTTTATGGCCAGAACCCTCGCTAATCCAATTCCCACTCCAACTCCCAGCTAAGTTTGGTGTGCTTGCTTTTTCTTGTGAACTACTTAAAGAGCAAGTTATTAAACTTGCGATTAATACGCCTACTACTAATCTTGTTTTCATATAAACCTCGATTGCATGTAATTGTAGAACACTAGGAATTAATCTTAACAAATTCAATTACAGTTTAAAGTTTATTTATAAAAGCAGTAATAATAAGATGATAGTAGTCCTTAGTTTTTGATCCATAATTGTGATTTCAAAAAGGACCATAAATAATATTTTTCATTCTTTAGAATGAATTTTTTTTCGATCAATAAGGATGTTGGGTCATAAAGTGAGTTTGCGGATATCCGAGTGAAAATTTTAAAAAACAGATACATTCCTAACAGTAGTAGTGAAGTCAACGTTTTTTTAAATAATGAATTTGGCACGCTGAAGTCACCATAAATTAACTTTCCCTCAGGTTTTAAGCTAAGGGAAATTTTCTCTATTAGTTTTGTTAATTCTGAATAATTAAAACAGTCTAGAAAGAAATTGGTAACAACTAAGTCATATTTGTCTTTTGGGAAATCCCAATCAAAAACATCGCTGTGAATAAAAATCACATTTGAACTATTGGCTAGCGAATTGATTCTAGCGGTTGCCAATCCTATCATCTTTTTGCTAATATCCAGTGATTCGATTTTAGCGTTATTATTTGATTTTAATAATGATTCAAGAAATCTCCCATTTCCATCACCTAATATAAGCACATTCTTTACTTTATTTAATTCAACAAGTTGGCTTATCCTGCATTGTTGAAGGTGATTTCCAAAACTAATCGTTTCTAGAAAGTGATACCACGGTGCCAATTTATCAAAACTTGTTTTTTTCATGGACAATTCCAGAATATCAAAGGTGACAATAAACATGCATCTGCAAGAACCCTTGATATTTCGGTTTTTTTTGAACCTGAAAATTTATTGACCAGAATCAAGCACGCTAAGGAGAGTGCTGCTGCAAATAAAATAGCCTTTGGGCATATGAGCATTAAATAAAATATAAATAAAATTAATATTAGGTCTATTTTTGAAAGTGAACTTCGATTTGATTCCCAAGTGTCAATTAACCTGCAATTTAACCAGCATAACAAACAAAATAATAATACCGCGGGCAGCCATGTTTTTATTTCTATATTTGAAATGATTACAGGTAAGGCTACTCCTGCACCAAAGCCAATGCCCACTAATAATTCTTTAAAATTACACATTAACTTTATGTTTGCGATACCTGCATGAACTAACATCAGGTAAATACAAATAAAGGATGCTAATACCAGTCCACCTAATATTAAAGATTTCGAAAGCGAAAAGCATAAGTATATTGAAGTTGCAAATGTAAAAGTAATCATCGCAATTGTCATCTTTTGATTTCGAGCAACAAATAGATGTCTTTGAGTTGTGTAAAATTCTTTCCGCGAATCAAAAAAATGATCCAAAAGGTAAATAAACCAGACTGTAAAAAAAAGTGAGGCTTTTTCGGTTATTGAAATTTCGATTTCAAAGTTTTCTGCAAGAAAATGTTGCCAAACAATTGCAACAATAGGCGCATCTAGTGCCAAAACATTAAAAAATAACCACCAAGGGACGATGTTTTTATTCTGTTGTTCATTTGATGTTCGCTCATTTGAATTAGTAATTATGTTTCCCATAGTTATATTTCTTTAGGTTGCTAATTCTTTTCAATCAAACGTTCTGAACTTTTAAAGTTATCTTCAACCTATAATTCAATTGTGTTTTAAATCTGCCAGTATTTGCTAATATTATAATAGTTGTTTAGATTTTTTTCGTTAGGGTTATGAGGCTTTATGTTCACCAATAATCGTTACAATCTCATTCTTATAATTATTTTATTCTTGATTTTTAATCCTGTTGCCAACGCAGAAAATAAAGGGCCTGAATTTTCTTCTGTAGGGTTGCCTTTCTTACAGAAAAATTGCCTTTCTTGCCACTCCGGAGCTAAACCTAAAGCTGAATTATCTCTTGATGGCTATAAAGATTCAGCATCTTTGATTAAAAATCGAAAAGTTTGGGATAATGTTGTTAAGAATATTATTTCTGGCGAGATGCCTCCAAAGAGTAAACCAAGGCCCACTGTTAAAGAATCTGAAAATTTCATTACCCTAGTTCAGTCGATTTTTGATTTTAATGATCGTAATGCAAAACCTAACCCAGGTAATGTTACCGTTAGAAGGCTTAACCGTGTTGAATATAAAAACACGGTTCGCGATTTAATAGGTATTGATTTTGATCCTACTGATGATTTTCCCTCGGATGATATTGGCCATGGTTTTGACAACATAGGTGATGTATTAACTTTATCTCCTGTTTTGATGGAACGCTATCTTTCTGCTGCTGAAACTATCATGAGCAGGGCGATTGTGCCTGATCCTGCTCCTGTTATTAAGCGTCATTTATCCAGCAGGTATACTGAACCTTCGCTTTCGGATCAGGCCGCTGCCAAAATTATTGTTGGTCAATTTAGAAGGATGGAATCAGATTCGAAGGAAAACAATTTATCCGGCCCTTTGCATACAAGTTACATGTGGGAAGGAGACGGTGAATATGTTTTTCGGGCCAAAGTATACGCTAATAGTGTTGATTCAAAACCTGTCCGTTTAGCAGTTTTAATTTCCGACAAAAATCTTTCTTCGAAGTCGCTTGATTCTGAACTTGAATTATTAGCTGGCAATTTCCCCAAGAACTCTTTGATTTTGAAAACATTTGAGATTAAGGCTGACAAACCTACCAATGCTGAGGTAATTGAAGTTAAAATCCCTGCAATGAAAGTTCGAGAAAAAGTCCTTATAGCTCTTTACAAAAATGTACCTGGTAAGGTAGGGGATAAAGCCTTTGTTGAGTATATGGCGCTTGAAGGTCCTCTCGATAGTCGGCCGTCCAGTCATCGCGAATTGTTGTTAGCTGATTCTCGAAAATCCTTGTATTTACAAACGCGTGAGATTATTTCTCGATTTCTTTTTAAGGCATATAGGCGGCCGCCTAATCCTGATGAGATTCAGCGTTCAATTGCTTTGGTTGATAAAGCAATGAAGAAGGGCGAAAAGTGGGAGTCTGCGATGCAGTTTGCGATGCAAGCGGTTTTATGTTCTCCCAAATTTTTATTTAAATTGGAGATGGATGGAAAGTCGATTAGTGCTGAAGTAAGAAAACTTGATGATTTTCAAATTGCATCAAGGCTTTCGTATTTTATTTGGAGTTCCATGCCTGATCAGATTTTGTTTGATTTGGCATCAAAAAAACAACTCGGTGCAAATCTTGAAAAGCAAGTTGTCCGGATGTTGCAGGATCCAAAAGCTTCAGCTTTGGTGCAGAACTTTGCTCTCCAATGGTTGCAGATTAAACGATTAGATTTAGTTTCCCCTGATATTAAGCTTTTCCCTTCCTTTGATTTAAAGCTTCGTTCAGCAATGAAAACGGAAACTGAATTGTTTTTTACTTCGATTATAAAAGAAGATCGCAGTATTTTAGATTTGATTGATTCAGATTATACATTCTTGAATGAGACGTTAGCTAAGCATTACGGGATTGCTGATACCAAAGGTAATATGGTTGGTAAAAAAATTGTTCAAACTGGTGGAACTCCTATCAGGGGGGATGAATTTATTAGAGTTGCACTTTCAGATAAATTTCGCGGGGGATTATTAACTCAGGCTAGTATTCTTACTGCAACTTCGAATCCAACCAGAACTTCCCCTGTAAAAAGAGGGCGCTGGGTTCTTGAGCAAATTCTTGGTTCGCCCCCGCCGCCCCCGCCGCCTGATGTCCCTGAATTGTCTGCAGATGATAAATCGGTCGCCCAAGGTTCCCTTAGGCAAAGGATGGAGCAGCATCGCAAAAATCCTAGTTGTGCTAATTGTCATGCAAAAATGGATCCGATTGGTTTTGCGCTTGAAAATTTCAATGCAATTGGTGCTTTTAGAGCTAAAGATGGAAATTTTGATATCGATGCTTCGGGTGAATTTTCAGATGGCACAACTTTTAAAGGACCTGCAGATCTTAAAAACATTGTTAATCTTAAAAAAGATGATTTTACACGATGTTTAGCCGAAAAAATGATGACTTATGCTTTAGGTAGAGGTTTGGAATATTACGATAGGCCAGTTATCGAAAAGATTGTTAAGCATGTTTCCGATAATAACTATAAGTTTTCCTCTTTGGTTTCCGCAATTGTGCAAAGCAATGCTTTTCAAAAATGTTTGAAAGTTGAGAATTAGGTAGGTCAAAGTGTAAAATAACTCTTTTTCTGCCTTGCATTTGGTAAAATTAATTGTGGATAATAGGTTAAGTAATGAATTCAATTGGAGTTTTCGATGAAACCATTTAGCCTTCTATCCCGCCGAACTATCCTTAAGGGCTTGGGGATTTCTGTATCTTTGCCTTGGCTCGAGGCTATGGGGCCAGTCGCCGCTTGGGCCAATGCAAACCCTAGCCAAAATATTCCCCCGAATCGCATGGCTTTTCTCTATGTGCCCAACGGCAAAAATATGGCCGATTGGACTCCAAAATCTGAAGGCACTAATTTTGATATTACGCCAATTCTTCAGCCTCTTGTTAAAGTTAAAGACAAACTGTTGGTGTTAAGTGGTCTTACTGCTGACAAAGCAAGGGCCCATGGTGATGGCGGTGGCGATCATGCTCGTGCTTTAAGCGCTTTCCTCACCGGCGCCCAGCCCCGTAAAACGGATGGTACCAATATCCGTTCTGGTATTTCAGTCGATCAGGTGGCCGCTTCTCGCATAGGTGACAAGGTTAGGCTTCCTTCCCTCGAAATTGGTTGTGAGCAGGGTTCTATGGCTGGGAATTGTGATTCTGGTTATAGTTGTGTTTATTCATCCACTATGTCTTGGCGTTCGTCCACACAGCCTCTTCCTAAAGAGGTTAACCCAAAATTAGTTTTCGAAAGGCTTTTTGCAACTGGCCCAGATGCTGGTAGAGCAAAACGGGAGGCTCGAAATAAAAGCATTCTTGATTATGTGCGTGATGATTCAAAAAACATTGCTAACCAACTTGGTAAATCAGATATTAGGAAGCTAGACGAATATTTTACCGCAATCCGCGATATTGAACTTCGTATCAAGCGTTCTGAAAAACTTCCTGCAATTAAAGTTCCTGATACTCAACCCCCTAAAGGCATTCCTGCTGTTTTTGAAGAGCATATTAAATTAATGTGTGATCTTATCGTGCTTGCATTCCAAGCCGATATTACGCGGGTTGTAACTTTTGTTTTGGCCAATGAAGGCAGTAATAAACCTTATCCTTTCATTAAGGTTCCTGAAGGTCACCACGATTTGTCTCACCATGGTAATGATCAAGCGAAAAAAGAGAAAATTAAACAAATCAATCTGTTTCATGTTTCGCAACTTGCATATCTCCTTGAGAAATTGAAGTTCACCAAAGAAGGCGAAGGCAATCTTTTGGATCATTCAATGATTGCTTATGGTAGTGGTAATTCTGATGGTAATGCTCACAATCACGATGACCTCCCCATTTTGCTTGCTGGCGGTGGTTGTGGCACTCTTTCCTCTGGAAGGCATTTGCGTTTTTCTAAGGAAACTCCTCTAAATAACCTTTGGCTTTCCATGCTTAATCGAATGGATATTAATATCGACAGGCTTGGTGATAGTACTGGCGCTCTTGCAAGCCTTAAATAGTTTCAGGTAAATCGTAATAGTAATAATTCGTATCGATGGGAACTTATGTCAGAAATTGTAGTAGCAGCTTTTTATAAGTTTGCAAAATTACCCGATTTTCAACAATTACAAGCCCCTTTTCTTGATTTTTGCCTCTCTTTAAATATCAATGGTACTATTTTACTTGCTGCAGAAGGGGTTAATGGCACTGTTGCTGGTTCTCGTAATAGTATTGATTCCTTAATTTCATTTCTTAAAGCAGAACCTCGCTTACACGATATTGAACATAAAGAATCATTTACAAACGAACCACCGTTTGATCGCATGAAAGTAAAGCTGAAAAAAGAAATAGTCCCCTTGGGTGTTTCTACCGTAGACCCAAATGAATTGGTTGGAACTTATGTTTCTCCTGAAGAGTGGAACGAATTAATCAATGATCCTGAAGTGATAATTGTGGACACACGCAATGATTACGAGGTTGATATTGGTACGTTTAAAGGTGCAATAGACCCTAAGACGAAGCGTTTTCGTGATTTTCCCGCATTTGTAAGCGATACCTTGGACCCTGATAAACATAAAAAGGTGGCCATGTTTTGTACCGGGGGCATTCGGTGCGAAAAAGCTTCATCCTACATGCTGCAACAAGGGTTTAAAGAGGTCTTTCATTTAAAGGGTGGCATTCTTAAATACCTTGAGAAAATACCTGCGGACAAAAGCCTTTGGGATGGCGAATGTTTTGTTTTTGATCAACGAATTGCAGTAGGTAATGGTTTGATTGTAGGGGATCATGAGCAATGTTATGCTTGTAGGCATCCTGTTTCGCCGCAGGATCGTGAATCATCAAAATTTCGTTTAGGTGTTTCTTGCCCGTACTGTTTTGATAATCTTCCAGAAAAAACCCGCGCTCGAGCTATCGAACGCCAAAAACAAAATGTACTTTCGAAAAAACGATTAGAACAAGCTCCCCGTTCAGATGATTAAAATAATTCAGTTTAGTCCTATAAATTTCTTTGAAAAAGATCACTAGCAAGGCTGATGCATAGTTTCCCTACGGCAGGATCATATCTCTCGCCTTCGTCTCTTAAAAACGCATGTGCGGCATTGAATTCGTGCCAAGTAAACCAAACTCCAGCAGTCTCAAGTGCTTTATAAATTGTTTGCCTTCCGTCCAAAGGTACATGTGGGTCTTGTTTTCCAAATACCATAAGCATTTCGCCTTCGATATCCTTGGCCCTTGCAAGCGAATCTGCGTGGTCGCCTTTGCCTAGAGTTCCCGAATGCAGGTCTGTAGGGTAGAAACAAGCGGTTGCAAGAATTTGGGGCAATAGGGCTGCTCTGTATGCAAGGTGACCTCCTAGGCAAATTCCAACTGCTCCTATTTTTCCATTACATGCCGGATAAGTTTGTAATGTTTCCACCGTTGCTAGAATATCTGCATCAAATTCAGCCATTGCAATAATTTTTTTAAGTTCATTACCCCTGTTTTTGCCTGCTTCATCATAACCAAGGACACAGCCTGGAAGTTCGTGGGAGTGATAAACTTCAGGTACTGCAACAATATAGCCCATGGATGCAAACTGGAGTGCCAATCGTTTTACTGGAAGTGTTTGTTGGAATATTTCAGAATAAAGTATTAGGCCTGGTCTTTTCCGGTCTGGTCGTTTCCGGTCTGGTCTTCCTGATTCATCTGGAGAATATAAATAGGTTCTCATTAAACCGGTGGCTGTGGTTATTTCAATTTTCGAATCTTTTATTATCATCAGTTTCTCCAAAGGTTAATTTATCGTAGTTAAGTTGAACTATTTTTCCACAAGTTTGATTTGATGATACTATTCTTATTTGTTTTTTCGTTAGAAAATGTGCAAAAAGCTGCGGAATCAAACCTTTAAGTTCTTTTAATCTGAATCTTTAATGTCGTTGCGTCTGAATGATTTTTTTTCTGAGGTATGTTTTTTGTTTTGCAGTCGCTTACGGATCTGGGAGTTTGGGATTCTAGTAGGCTTGCGGGATACTACTGGCTTAAGAGCATTTTTTAAAAGCAGGCATAATTTTTGAATCGCATCGGATTTATTCCCAATTTGGGTCCGATACTTTTGGCTTGTTATTACTATGCAACCTTCTGAATCTAAAAATTTCTTTACTTCAGTGTTGTTTGCAATTGTTAAAACTTGATCAGGGTACAATGCTTTAGAATCCGAAAGTTTAAAATGCAACCTAACTTTGGTTTCCACTTTGTTCACATTTTGACCGCCTGGTCCGCCTGACCTACTGGTTTCAAAAGTTACTTCAGAAGTGATGATTTCTCGATTAATGTTTTGCTCTCGTTAGTTTAATTATGTTGATTTCTTATTTACAATTGACGAATAAACTTATCAACTTTTAAAATTTAGATCAACATTGCTGCGTTCAAAACCTTCAGCATTCCAAATTTTTGCTAGCGAAACGCCAGCTAAGCGTGCGATCCATCCTTCCGGGATTCTTTCAATCCTCGTGTTTTGCCAAGTGGCAGTTTCATTGAAATAATTACGGGCAAGAGCAATTCTATCTTCTGTGTTCGAAAGTTCGTGCATCAAAGCGGAGAAGTTTTTAGAAGATTTTAAATTAGGGTATGCTTCTGCAAGAATATTGATTTGACCCATTAAAGAAGTTGCGCTCGAGTTTTCTGTTTTGGATATTTCGTTTCGTAAGATTGTCAGCGTGGTTTGAGTTTCTTTTTCGTAAGCCTGTATTCCTTGCATGCATTCGAACAATTTAGGTAATAAATCAGCGCGTCTTTTAAGTTCAATATCGATTAGGGACCAAGCCCTATTGGTTCGATTACGAAGATCTACCATGCTATTAAAAACTTGAAAAAACCACACGAAAAGAGGCATTGCGAAATAACTTGAGGTGCAAATATAAGTCCAGTAATTCTTAAAATAGGTACTTAGGTTTTTTTGATTTCCTTCTGCATTTTCCCACAACCAAAAGGTACCGATCCAAATTAAGAAACCCAAAAAAACAATACCCCAAGTGTTCCATCGCAAGTTGCTGTTGATTTGTTTTTCATCTTTACTGGAAATAAGAAAAAAAGGACACAAGGAGTCAAAGGTGATTTCAGGAGCTACAACATCATCACGGATTTTTGCTTGGCCGACGATATACAGTTTTTCATGCAGAGAAAAAGTTTTTTCAAAAAATCGTCTTTTATGTGTTGAATCCGAAACCTCATTTGGAGGACCATATTCGAAATAGTATGAATCTGCATTAGTACATTCAAAGTTATAGCTTTCCGTCATTTCCAATTCAGCCTTTTCCGGGTTGATCAGAATAACTCCGGTTTCATCTTTAAGATAAAAAGGTTGTAAAACTATACCCCCTTCGATTTCTGTCCACCCTGATTTTGTGGAGGTACTACTTGTTGTATTGCCATCTTTGTCAGTACTTTCGGTCGTAACTTCGTATTCCCAGTGCTCAGAAATTCCCCAAGCATAAGAGACGCAAGGGGTTGATGTAAATTTGGAAAGAATTTCATTTTCAGTTTCAGCCGTTCCCTTAATTTCAACTAATCCGATAAACACACCTTTGATCGAGGATGTTGGTATATCTTCGATGATGCGGATTTTTTTGAGGATTTGTTTGTAAATCAACATTAAAACTAAAATAAATATGAGTCCAATTACCAAAATGAAAATATTGTTCATCAGTAGTTATGCCCAATTATTTAAAATTTTCGAATTATCAGAATTGCTAATACTACTTTAAAATATTGACTAACTTCAAAAATAATTGACTGATCTTTGGTGATTATAAATAAAAATATTTTATCGTTACGGCTTTAATTATCAAATAGTTTAGGTAACTAACTGGGTCCAAGAATTTAGATTTTGATCTTATTTATTTTTAAGAAGTGTAACTTTGATATTCAATTAAACATTTATCATCAAATGTAATGATGTAGAAATTTAAAAATTGCTCAGAACGAAGCCATGTAAAGACTGTAATTACGACAAAAATATTTAACCAAATCAATGGTTTAGTTATTTTTAAAAGAAATGGAGGCTAACGGAGTCGAACCGATAACATCCGCCTTGCAAAGGCGGCGCTCTCCCAATTGAGCTAAGCCCCCAGTATGTAATGATTTAAGTTTAAAGAATTCGAACTAATCTTACAAGTTCAATTTCTTAAATTTAAACCAAAACAATTAATGGGCGTACTTGGATTTGAACCAAGGACCTCAGCTTTATCAGAGCTGCGCTCTAGCCAACTGAGCTATACGCCCTCGCATTTTTAACATTTTAGACACCAAGGCCTTAGTGTCAATTGGCGTTCTCAAACATTAATGGGATAGTCGTCAAAAATTGCCCTTATTTTTGAAACGACCCGCAAAATCATTTACCTAGTATTTCCAGCATCTTCTGCATTAAATACTATGTTTAGACCCCAACTTCTTCTAACATATAAAAATACTATCGGTTTTACTCTGATCAATGGGGATTTTCATGGCAGTGGACCTATATTCAGCATGTCCTTGTGGCAGTGGCAAAAAATTCAAATGGTGCTGTTCCTCGGTTTGGGGACCTATTGAAAAGGCATATGAATCCTTTTCGAAAGGGCAGGTGGAAAGCGCTGTCGCCCAAATGAAGACCCTGCAAACCACTAATTCTGATAACCCAGAAGTTTTTGGTAGGCTTGCTGAGTTGCTATTGCTGAGCGGGCAACCCACTCAAGCTGAGGCAGAACTCGAAAAAGCCTTTAAATTAAATTCTAATTACCCTTTCGGCTATTACCTTCGAGCTGGGCTTCGAATTGATGAGGGTGAATGGGACGGCGCGTTGATTCTTTTACGCAAGGCTGCTATTTATTATCACATTGATTCCAAGGAAGATCTTGCGCGGGTTTATAACCTTATTTTTCGTTGTGAGATGAATCGAAATAAACCATTGGCTGCTAAAGTTGCTTTGCAAATAGCAGCAAGGCATGCTCCAGCAAACACCCAGCTTAAAGAAATGCTCGTTAATTTAAGCGGGCCGCAGTCACGCCTACCTAAAATAATTCGTAATGATATTGCTTTTATTCCAACTGAAAAATCTGTTGATAACTCCTCTTTCGTTGAGTCGGAAGATATTCGTCTTGGAAGTCTTCCCGATATTTTCAAAAAGAAGATTGAGGAAAACCCTGCGGATAATGGTGCAAAGTTTAACCTTGCTGTTGCATTTGCCTGGCTGGGCATGAACAAGGAAAGTTCCCAAGCTTTAGACGAGTTCATCAAGAAGGAAAAGAATGATACTTTGTATCGCAAGGCGGGGGTCTTGCAGGAAGTCCTAAAGTTTGCAATCGGCATGGATGAAGAAAGTGACTATGTAAATTATCATATCGGGATACCTTTATCGAACCCTGAACCGGTTTCCAAATGGCTATCTGAATTGCAAAATACCCGCAGAATTCTTCCCCTTCATCAAGATAAAGAAAATGGCACTATTACTTTTTTCTTGTTGGAAGAAAGCGCTTCAGGATTGATAACCACAGGGGTTCCCACAAAGGAATTTTCAAAGGTGATTGGCTACCTTGCCATTTATCCGCAAACCATGGTTGCATGGGGCTATGACCCGAAAAAAATCGAGAACTTAAAGCACGAGTTTATTACTAAGCTTCAAATCCCAATTAATCAGATCGTTTCTACTACGAATACAGCAGATTTTGGTAGCGTTTTGCTTCCTGCAGCCATTGTTCCTTTAGCAGCTAAAGATCAAGAGCAGGCTAAGAAAATGGCTTCTGGTCAGATGGAAAAATATTTTGAAGAATCGTGGATTAATCAGCCCCGTAAATCATTGCTGGGCAATACGCCCGTTGACGCAAGTGTTCACCCCGTATTAGCTAAAAAGCTTGCGGGTATTATCGACTTTTACGAAGAAATTCTCGAAACCCAAGATTCCAGCTTGTACGACTTTAACCGCCTAAGGCATAAACTTTCGTTGGGCGAAAACTTAGCGCAACTTGCAGATTTGGCATCCAAGCCAGTAAAAAATATGAATGCTGCTGAACTTGCTAGTGTTGATTCTGAGGATATGAATCTTGAACAATTGGAAGAAGCATACCGAGCAGCGATTGCATTGGATGCTCAGGAACTTGCTTATAAATTTGCAAAGCTGATGCCTGGCAAAGGATTGTTGCCTGGGCATGGCCTGTTTGTTTCAATTATTAAATATCTTGCTGAAAAGGAAATCGACAACGGCAACAAGCCTGCGATGGTCGATTTATTAAATACAGCGATTGCAAAGTTGAAGTCAGAGAATCTTCCAGAGCAAACTGCAGAACTGCAAATTGCAAAAATGAAAAATTTTGCAAAAGTGAATGATATTTTTCAGGTTATCAAGGTTGTAGATGAGATTCTTGCTAAGCATCTGGACAATGACAAATTATTGGTTGCTGCAGCAGAAACTATGATCAAGTTGAATCAAAAATCGGAGGCTAAGAAAGTTTGCGAGGCCGGGTTAAAATTTGCCAAGGCAAAGAACAAGGGCGACCTTATTGAGTTTTTTAGCGACATGTTGAAATCTGCAAGCAAGTAAGTTTTTAATTTAAGGTATCTTGATGCAAATGTTTTGTTCTGTTTGTCCAGTATTGGCGCAGCAGAACGAAATATGAACATGGATTTTTATCAGAGTGCCAAAATGAACATCATTGCTACCGATAGTAAAACTGGATCTGAGTTTGATGATCCAAAATTGTATTTGAACCGAGAATTAAGTTGGCTTGAATTTAATCGAAGGGTGCTTGAAGAAGGGAAAGATTCCTCGGTTCCTTTGTTGGAAAGATTAAAGTTTCTTGCTATTTTCGAATCAAATTTAGATGAGTTTTTCATGGTAAGGGTAGGGGGATTGCAACAAAAGTTTCAGGCCGGTGTTGCAATGGGCTCTGGTGCAGATAAGACTCCAGTTAAAATCCAGTTAGAAAAAATTTGTGCTAATGTTAGCCAGATGACAACCGAAGCTTACGATTGTCTGCACAATGATATTTATCCTGCTCTTGAAAAAGAGGGGATTATTTTCATTAAACAGGCGGATTTTAATGAAACAGATAAAGCTCATATTGCAGAAATCTTCAACCGAGAGATTTTTCCAGTTTTGACCCCTTTGGCTATTGATCCTGTTCATCCTTTTCCGCACCTACTCAATAAATCGCTTAATCTGGTTGTGCAATTACAAAGGCCACGAGGTGGTGAAACCCTTATGGCTGTTGTTCAAGTGCCCGCAGTATTGCAAAGGTATGTTCCTTTACCTATTCAGGGACGGCCAAGCTGCAAGCATGTTTTTACAACTCTCGAGACTATTATTCGCACTCATCTTCCTGATTTGTTTCCAGGGATGATTATTGACCACGCAACTGCATTTAGAGTTACGCGCAATAGTGATTTTGAAATCGAAGATGATGATGTTGAAGATTTGCTAAAAACCATCGAGGAAGAGATTCGTAAGCGAAGAAGGGGTATGGCCGTCCGCTTACAAATAGAGTCATCTGCAACCATTGATGTCGAGAATTTTCTTGTTAAAGCGTTGGCATTGGATGGGATGGATGTTTATCGAACCAAAGGATTTTTAGATTTGACCGGGTTATTTCAAGTGCATGGCTTGCCTGGTTTCCCGCACCTTCATGATTCTCAATTTGTATCGCAACTTTCGCCTGATTTTGTGAAATTCAGTAACCCTTGGTCTGCGATTCGTGCCAAAGATATTCTCGCTCATCATCCATATGAGACTTTTGGCCACACCATGGATTTCATTGAAGCCGCTGCAAACGATGACAAAGTACTTGCGATTAAACTCACTCTATACAGAACCAGCAGCGATTCTCCAATCGTGCGCTCTCTTCAAAGGGCCGCAGACAATGGCAAAGCGGTTACCGCCGTGATCGAGATTAAGGCGAGGCTGGATGAAGAGCGAAATATATTGTGGGCCAGAGAACTTGAAAAATCTGGTGTTCATGTTGTTTTTGGTTTTGTTGGATTAAAAACGCATTGCAAAGCGGCCTTGGTGGTTAGAAGAGAAGATGATGGACTAAGAAGGTATGTTCATCTTTCTACCGGGAACTATAACCCTCAAACAGCTAGAATGTACACCGATTTGGGCTATTTCACTTGCAACAACGATTTTTGTGAAGATGTTTCGGCTCTATTTAATTATCTCACTGGTTATTGTGAGTTGCCAAAGTGGAAGAAATTGATTGTTGCACCCAGTAGGCTTCAAGATTTCATGCTGGAAAAAATCGCATTGGAAGCATCCTCTGCTCAACAAGGTAAACCTGCGAAAATTATAGCTAAGATTAATGGATTGTTGGAACCTGCGATAGTAAAGGCACTGTACAGGGCTAGCAATGCAGGCGTAAAAATAGATATAATTTGCAGAGGAATCTGTAATCTTAGGCCTGGGTTGCCTGGGGTTAGTGAAAATATCCGTGTTATTTCTATTGTGGATCGGTTTCTCGAACACAGTCGAATTTATTATTTCGAAAATGGCGGGAATCCTCAGGTTTACATTGGTTCTGCGGACTGGATGGACAGAAATCTTAGCAGAAGAGTGGAAGTCGTTTTTCCAATAGAGCCGCTTGATTTGAAATCTCGAATCATGTCTGAGATTTTAAATATTTCTCTTAATGATAATACTAAGGCTCGGGAATTACAGCCTGATGGGTCTTACAAAAAGATTGCGCCCAAAGGTAATACTCCAAGAATCCGTAGTCAGGAAAAATATCTTGAGTTGGCAACAAGTAATGCCCAGAAAATTTCAGTTGAGTTGCAGTCTGAAATTGCAAATGAACAAAAAAACGAGAAACCTCCTGTGATTATCAAATCAAGAAGAATAAAAAAGAACACTTAGATTAAAGGTGATACGCATGGATGCAATTTTATTGGCCGCAGGTTTTGGAACCAGATTGCGCCCTCATACGCTTACCACGCCAAAGCCATTACTACCAATCCAAGGTAGACCAATTTTAGATTGGACTTTAGGTTCTTTGCCTAAAGAGATCACAAGGGTTGTTGTGGTGGTGCATTATCTGGGCGAACAAATTGAAAAGTTTATGCATCAGCAAAAATGGTTCAAGGATTTTCAAATCGTTCGCCAAGATCCTCCTAAAGGAACTGGGGATGCGTTGCGAAGTTGCAGGGCGTTTGTAAAAACCTCAAGCTTTATTGTTTTAAATGGTGATGATCTTTATGGTGCTCAGGATTTAAAAAATCTTGTTGAAGTTCCTGCCGGAGTCATTGTGAAAGAGGTTGTTGATCCATGGAATTTTGGCGTTGCATCTTACAATCCTGATGGAAGTTTGGAAAAGATGACTGAGAAACCGAAAATTCAAGGTCCAGCTATGGCAAACACTGGGGCCTATCATTTTCCTCAATCGGTATTTTCACAGGAACTTGGAATTTCTAGCAGGGGAGAGTACGAGATAACCGATTACCTATCAACCTTGGCAACACAACAACGGGTGGATGTAATACCAGCAGGTTTCTGGTATCCAGTGGGTACGGTTGAAGCATGGGATGCTGTGCAAAAAATCAATTTGTCTGAATTGATTCGTTAATTGAGAAATGGGTTGTTTTTTGCTTCCTCACCTATTGTTGTAGTTGAACCGTGGCCGGGGTAAACCTTAGAGTCTGAAGGCAAACATAGTAGTTTTTGCTTGATCCCACTAACTAGTTTTTTGAAGTCCCCTCCCGGAAAATCGCAACGGCCAATGCTGTCTTCAAATAAAATATCACCACCGAATACATGGAATCTTGAATCTTTGGCAATATAGGCAATATGCCCTGGGGAATGACCAGGTATTTCTTGAATATTGAAGGCGATACCTGCAAACTCTGTATCTTCGCCATCTTTGAGAGTGATATCTGCAGGGGGCGATACCATTTCAAAACCCAGCAACGAACTTAAATTTAAATTTGGGTTTGTAAGGGCAGCGGCTTCATTTATACCGATTGCGATTTTTGCATCGGGAAAGGCCGCTTTTATGCCTGAAACACCAGCAATATGATCGGGATGGGCATGCGTTAGGCAAATAGCTTCCACCTTTATATTTTTGACTGAAAGGTATTCTAAAAACTGATCGACATCCGAACCCGGGTCAAATATGATCGCCTTAAGTTTTCCTTCAAGATGAACGATATATCCATTTTCTTCAAAAAACTCTGATGTAACTTTAAAAACCACAATATTTTCAATGTTATTCATACATTTGCATCCTAAACACTATTGAACTTTTGAGCCCACATGGCATATAACTTCAGTGTCTTTGTTGATTCCGTAGTTTGTTTTATTTCTAACGCTGGAATAAGCATTAAATTTAATCATTCTATTGATCATCATCGAACAAGTTCAATTTCTTGTGTTATTTATTTATAAGGACTAATAATTATAAATTCTCTTGGTATTATGATGCAAACAATTACCCAAGGCCGCTTTCCTAGGTTGGCATATATCTTTTTTGGTGGAATCCTTGGCGTATTCATCATCGCTACGGGGAATGTTACACAAGCAAAGCCAGACAATAGCTTAAAGCAAATAGAAGAAGAAATAATACAAGAGATTAAAAAGCATCCGTCAAAATCAAACGATTCTATGGATAAACCCCTTGAATTTATTCTTGCAGCAGTGAAATCGTTTGAAAATGTTAAAGATTATAACGCTACACTTTTTCAGCTTGAACGAATCAAAGGCAAATTACAACCAGAGGCCTCGATTCAACTGCAGGCAACTGCGGGAAAACCTTTCTTTTTGCACATGAAATGGTCTGAACCCAGATCGAGCAAGGGGCAAGAAGCTATGTATACTACAACTAAAGATCCTTCAAAAATGCGCGTCAAAGGCGCAGGATTTTTAGGCGCAGTGGGCTTTATTACCTTAGACATTAATGACCCTAAATCGGCTGCAAATAACAGGCATAATGTTTCTGAAGCAGGCATGGAAATGCTTATAAAGACTTTGGAACATGGTTGGATTGAAGAAGGCAGAAGAAAAGCAACTGAAGTCTTAGTTAGTGACGTGGTTTGCTATGATCGTCCTTGCACACGATTAGAATTGACACACCCTGTTAATACTGATGGGTACTTTCTTTTTTATAAAAACATTGTCTTCTTTGATAAAGAAAATAAACTTCCGATTCGTATAGAAAATTATTCTTGGCCAAAAGATGGAGAAAGTGCTCCTCTTGAAGAGGCTTATGGATATAAAGATCTTAAGCTTAATCCCGGCTTGGATCTTGCCGTTTTTCAAAAATGATCCGCCTTTACGGGATTTCTTTCAATGGATTCTAAACGACAAAAGCTTCTAGAAGCCTTTAAGTCTCGCGCCTTTCAGACAGGGCATTTTGTTTTAGCTTCAGGTAAAACAAGTACTTATTACATCGACAGCAAAAAAGCTCTATTCAATTCTTTAGTTATTGACCTCCTTGGTGAGCTTTTTTGGGAGATTATTGCACCATTAAAGCCGGATGCTATTGGTGGTTTAGAAGTGGGAGCAATCCCTATAACCGCAGCTACGCTGGTGAAAAGTCAGCAGCATGGAGTATCCCTTGAAGGTTTTTTTGTACGAAAAAAAGCCAAAGAACATGGAAGTAAGCAAAGGATTGAAGGGGTGTTAGCCCCAGGTTCAAAAGTAATTATTTTGGATGATGTTCTTACCACTGGCGGTTCCGCAATGGAAGCTGTTGAAGAGGTTGAAAAAATTGGATGTAAAGTGGTCGCAGTGGTTTGTATTGTTGACCGACTGCAAGGCGCTAGAGAATTGATCGAACCTCGTTGCCCTTTCATCCCGCTTTTCACTATCCGGGATTTTGGGGTTACCCCGCAGTAATTTAGTTGGGAAGATTTAAAACTTTATTGGAATTAATCCATAATTGGTTTTCTAGCTCCGTCATAGAAATGCCTAATGTGCTTGCTAGGGTTTTAATGGTGTAGTTTACATAAGAGGGCTCGTTTCTTTTGCCTCGAAAAGGTTCAGGGGCAAGATAAGGCGCATCGGTTTCAACCAAAATTCGATCGATTGGGCATTTGGCTGCAACATCCCTAAGTAAGTCATTTTTCTTGTACGTAATCATTCCTGCAAATGATAAAAACAATCCTAAATTTAGGCATCTTTCTGCATTTTCATACGTACCCGTAAACGAATGGAGAATCCCTTTAATAGGGCCATTGTTCAGCAAATCATTTTCTAAAATAGGCAGCATGTCATTCCAAGCATCTCTGCAATGAATCAAGATTGGTAAGTCGTATTTTCTGGCAAGTTGAACTTGCGATATGAAGAAACGGATTTGTAAATCGAATGGGCAGTAATCCCTGAATCGATCTAAACCGATTTCCCCAAGAGCAATCGGTTTTTTTTCTTTTATAAATAAATCCAATAACTCAAGGCTATTCTCTGGGTTTTGCGTAATGGAGTTAGGGTGAATCCCTGCACTGAAATACACCCCTGAATAGTTAGTTGCAATTTCTAAGCAACGTATGCTTGAATCTATTCCGGTAGCTACGCACAAAACCCTATTCTTTGTTTCTTTGGTGAATCCCTCGATAATACTAGCTAGGTCCGTAGAGTATTTTTCATCATCAAGGTGGGCGTGGGTGTCAAATAGGGGCATGAAAAACTCTTGTAGTTTATTTTACCAATGTGATTTGAATCAATTCTGATATCGCCGAAGTGCTGGGCATGTACCAAGAAAGCATTAAGTTTGGGAATATACCCAGGATAAGAATGGGTATGATTATGGCAAAGGTTAAAATAATTTGTGGAAGTTTAATATCACTAAGGGGTGGAGTGCTAGGGCTCTCGCCAAGAATAATATTTAAAATTCGATAGCATCCAATGATCACTAGAATAAAGCTAATACCTGTAATTAATGCAGGAATAAACCCAAATTGCAGCACAGAACCTGCTAATAAAAATAATCCGAGGGAGTTGATAAATCCTGGGCACCCAAGAGCTGCAACCAATAAAATTGCAAATGAACAACCAATAATAGGGGCTTTTTTTAGTGTTCCAATTTTGAAATCAATTATATCAACAAGAATTTGGTCTTTTAATTGTTTCCACAAATAAACCAATCCTGTTATGCACAAGTATCCGCCTAGGAGCCATATCAGCGAACCAGCAAATGTTTTTGCTTTCCAAATGTTTGGAGTTCCTGCAAATGAATTCACTACGCCCAAATAACAAATGAATTGTAACCAGCAAGAAAGAAAGGCGATAAAGCGTTCGGGAGAATTTGTAAATAAGAACATGAAACTTATTGCCACTGTTATCCCCACCATTACCCATGTTAGCCAATGCGCTGATGAAACTATACCTGCAGGGAATATTTGAATGCCAAATCGGGTGAAAATGTATATGCCAAGTAATGGAAATGCTCCTGCTAAAAGCATGGCTACCGGGAGTCGAGCGTCTTGGTATGTTTTAAAAATCAAAGCCATTAATGGAGAAGAGAATCCTAATAGTAATGCTGCTCCCAGAACAGCAAGTAGCGAAAATGTATGTTTGGTTTTTGCGGTTTTACTTAAATTGGTTCGTGATTGTACGACTTGTTCAAGTCCAGCGCGCTGGAATGCTAAAATATTGAAAGAGTGGTAAGACAAGTAATCGGTGCGTTGTTTTTCAGACCAATCTGGGTGTGCTCTTTCGATTTGTTTTTGTGCGATTTCGATTTCACCTTTATTTGCAAACTTGGTCAAATCCGATTTATAACAATAAGTTAAAACTCCTGCTAAAATCAAAAGTCCAATAGTATTGATTGTTCCAAAAATAAAAGCCGAGCTATTTTTGTTTTCTCCTCCCCAGTTCTGTAGCAAGAAGTAATAAGACAAAATACTTATTGCTAGAAAAATTAAAACGATCACGCCATCAATTGCCAGTAGTGTGCCTAGCAATCCAAATTCGGAAATGAATAGTAATGGAAAAAAATTACCTTCCATGGTTGAACCTAGCCATGCGGCAAGTAATGCGACAAAATAAATTAAAGCGACTAAAACGATAATCGCAAGATTTAAGCCATCAAGACCGAGTACAAAATTTATGCCTAATTTAGGTAACCAACGAACTTTGGTGACCCAGTCAAAGCTTTTGTAGACTTCGTAACCAGGAACTAAATCTACATTCTTCCCTCTTTCAAAAAGGGAGGTTTGCATTCGGGTGGTTTCATCATCAAGCACCCCTAATTGCTCAACCGTGTCATATTTGAATTGAACGGCCATGCCTAAAGAGATTCCTAAGGTTAACGCACCTCCAAGGGCAGCAATCCAAGGGGTGATTTGATTTAAACGGAACAAAGAAAAGTAGCAAATTAATGCAAAAACTAGGGGGGTTCCTAATAATGCTAAAAACCAAGCTAAATCTAGTTCCTGCATAGTGATACCTAATTGTTCAAGATTAATTATTAAGTTTAAAACTTTACCAATTAAATTGGTAAACTACTAAGACTTGGTTACCCTATAATGACACTTGGGTGCAACCCCTTATTGAAGCGAATTGCCTAGTTTAACAAACTGGACTGGAAGTATGATTCAGCAAAAAGTAATCCAAAAGTTTAATAAAAACAACAAACATAGGGTTATTGATTACTTCTGGAAGAACCAAAAACCTAATTCATGCAGTACCATTGGCAATGAACCAAAAACTAATGGATCTGAAGTTGAAGGATATCGAACAGATTCAGTTGCTGCATTAGAAGCTTTGCTTTTTCTAGCAGATGAACCTTTGGTAACAAAGAAAATCGCTTCTGTTTTAGGTTGTAAGAACAGTTCCGAAGTGCGAAGTTTATTAAAAGAATTGCAAAAAAAATACAAAGTTGAGAATAACAGTTTTCACATCGAAGAGGTTGCGGGCGGTTTTCAGTTGCTTTCAAAAAAAGAATTTCATCCTTGGCTTGCGAGAGTTTACGCACGAAATGTTGAAGTTCAAGTTAGTTCAGCGATGAAAGAAACTTTGGCTATCGCAGCTTACAGGCAACCAATTACTCGTGCTGATATTGAGCAAATACGCGGGGTTAATTCATCGGAAGTGATTAGGAATTTAGTTGAAAAAAACTTGCTTCGAATCGTCGGAAGAGATGTTACTCTTGGACGGCCTGTTTTATACGGCACAACTCGCAAGTTCCTCCAAATTTATGGTTTAAAATCACTCAAGGATTTACCAAAAACAAATGAATATGGAACTCCCGGGGCCATTCCTGATGAAGATGTTTCGTCAACCGAACAATAAATATTCTCGTTTAATAAGATAAGCTGTGTCTAACTCAAAAATAAAACAAATTCCTGAAGACTTTTCTGTAGAGGAACTTACAGAAACTTTGCCTTCCGGGCATGGCGGTTTTTCGCTTTATTCGCTCAAGAAAAAAGGATCGACCACTCCCGATGCAATTCAACGAATACAGAAATCATGGAAATTAGAAAGTAGGCAAATATCGTTTGGTGGCCTTAAAGACAAGCATGCAGTTACCACTCAATTTTTTTCAATTAAAAATGGTCCCAAAAAGAATTTAGATCTTTCAGATGTTGTTGTGAAATATCTTGGTGAAATATCCGGGCCATACGATGCAAGTCATTTGGCTGGAAATCGCTTTGGTATCATCATAAGAAATATCAATTCTGACCAAGCTAAAAAAACAGACAATATTCTTCATGCCTTACCTGAGACTGGCATACCTAATTATTTTGATGACCAGCGATTTGGGTCAATTGATTCTTTGAAAACCGATTTTATTGCCAAAAAAATGATCCTTGGTGATTTCGAACAAGCATTAAAAATTGCTCTAACTTCGCCTTACACTCATGATAACAAGATGGCAAAAAAAGAAAAAGCACTTCTGATTCAAAAATGGGGAGATTGGGCCGGATTGAAGAACGTTCTACCGCGTGGTCATTCCCGAACATTGGTTGAGTACCTTTCGTTTAATCCCCAAGATTTTAAAGGTGCTGCTGAAAGGCTCCGGCCTGAACTTGGCGGGATGTATGTTACCGCATACCAAAGCTATTTATGGAACAATATTTTGGCTCGATGGATTAACATTAATTTTACACAATCAGAAATTTTTTTAATCAAACTAAAACTTGGGTTATATCCAGGGGTTCGATTTGCTTCCATTGCGAATATTAAAATAATGGAAGAGTCCTTTATTCCGCTGCCATCTTCTCGTTTAAAAATGACAGAAAATGACCCATTCTTTAAAATAATTAATGAGGTTATGGCTGTGGAAGGACTAACACTTGAAGAAATGAAAATCTCAGGGACTAGGAAACTATTTTTCTCAAAAGGTGAGCGGAAGGCTTTTTATTTTCCAACCAATATTAATCATGAAGTTCTTGATGACCAATTTAATAAGGGTAAAAAAGCTGTAAGAATTGGGTTTGATTTGCCCAAGGGGGCCTATGCCACTCTTCTAATTAAATGTTTGCAAACATTGTTTTGGAATAATTAAGATTTACACTTATGATTGAGTCATCTTCGTTATAAGTACATGATTGTTTTGTTTAAGCTGATTGTCCTTAAACTGAAAGGATTTTCGATGTTGATGCACCGACTTATTCATCCTGAGATTAATCGTATTCTTGGTAGGGCAGGGCACCATGCTAAAATTTTAATTGCAGATGGCCATTACCCAGCTTCCACAACTCTGGGGCCAAACGCTGAACTCATTCATTTGAATTTTTCACCAAACATGCTTACTTGCGCTCAAGTGCTCGAGGTTATTTTGTCTGCTGTTCCAATAGACGAAATAAATACCATGATGTATGAAACAACCGGTCCTTATGGTTTACAAGAAGACCCGAAAGCATGGAACGATTTCAGGTCAATTATTAAAAAGTCAGGCTTAGATTTTGACCTTAAGCCAATTCCTAAATGGGACTTCTATAAGGCTGTAGCTACAAACGACCATATCCTTACTATTCAAACAGGGGATACAGAAAGATTTACTAATTTAATTCTTTCGATCGGTGTCCGTATGGATGACTGATCATTCTAAGAATCCCTAAAACTTTATGGTTTTTTTATGTTTATTAATATTCCTTGGAATCGTTTGGTAATCTGACTAATAATTAATTAGTTATCGTTATAGAATCGTGGAGGTTTTGATGTCAATTAAATGTAACATGAACAGTGCTTCAGTTTCTGACTTTTTAGAAGAATCGGAATCGGATTTATTAAACAAAACCGCTATTTCTGAGAAAAATGGAAATAACATGGACGGAAATACAATTGATTTTGATTTGATTAAAACTGCCGTAAAAATGATTTTAAAAGCAATTGGGGAAAATCCAGATCGACCTGGTTTGATTGATACCCCTGCTCGTGTTGCTAAAATGTATGCTGAAATGTTTTCTGGTATCAAAGGTGACCCAGGCAAGCACTTGCGTGTTACATTTCCTGAAAATTACGATGAGATGGTAATAGTTAAGGATATACCATTTACCAGTATGTGCGAACATCATTTGCTACCCTTCACTGGTGTTGCCCATATCGCATACATTCCAAATGGTAAAGTTGTTGGCCTTAGTAAACTTGCTCGGGTTGTTGAAGATGTATCTAAAAGACCCCAAGTTCAGGAAAGAATGACTCAAACGATAGCAGATTTAATGGACAAAGAATTACTAGTGTTTTGCGTGGTGTGTTTAAAACTAATTTATCAACCAGAGCTGAAGTCCTTTCCCTGATTAACCAAAAATCTTCCTAGGTTCCGCATGATCATTAGAAAAGAATATAAATTCTATGCTGCTCATCGTAATGAAGATTTGCACGATAAATGCAGAAATATTCACGGGCATCGATATGGTATTATATGTTCCTTTGAGGTTGAACGAAATGGTTCGATCTCAACCCTTTTTTCTGATTTTGATGCTAAGATAGAACCTTTTCTTAAATCTTATTACGATCATGCCATGCTGATAAATGTCAATGATCCACTCTACTTAACGCTTTGTGATCACATGAAGCGGACTGGCGAAGATTTTCGCTTTAAAAAATTCAATGAGCCTACGAGTGTTGAAAATCTATCTTGGCATCTTTTTGGTGAAATTACCGCCATGGGTTTTATTCTTGTCCAACTTGAAGTTAAAGAAACTGACTCATCTGTTTTTGTATATTCCAAGCAAGATTGGTTAAATGATAAATCAACTTTTTTACAAAATAATAATCCAACGTTCAGATCATAATGGCTTATTCATAGCTGGTAGAGTTTCGCTATCTGTTCCGTTGATTAAGCAATGATATCCTTGTGAACGGTACCTTCAACATCGGTTAATCTGAAATCTCTTCCTGAATAACGATAGGTTAGTTTTTCGTGATTAATACCCATTAAATGAAGCATGGTGGCATGCAAATCATGTACATGCATTTTCTTTTCTTCGGCTGCAAAACCAAATTCATCGCTAGCTCCATGAACATAGCCGCCTTTGACACCACCACCTGCAAGCCAAACAGTAAAACCATGATTGTTATGATCCCTGCCTTTGGATCCTTCAGAAGTCGGGGTACGCCCAAATTCGCCTCCCCACAAAACCAAAGTCTCATCAAGCATACCTTTGGATTTTAAATCTTTTAATAACATTGCAATCGGTTGATCGGTTTGCTGGGCAAGTTGGCGATGTTGTGCAATATCATCATGATTGTCCCAGGGTTGACCGCCTCCAGTGAATATTTGCACCACTCTAACGCCTCGTTCAACCAATCTTCTCGCAGTAAGGCAAGCTTGTGCAAAAGGTGAACTCCCATACCCTTCCCGGATATTTTTAGGTTCATGGTTTAAGTCAAATACTTCCTGGGCTTCAAACTGCATCCGAAAAGCCATTTCAAGAGATTGGATTCTAGTTTCAAGTTGATTATCTGCACCACCTCTTTTATCGAGATGCATTTGATTGATTTTTGAAAGGTAATCCATCATTTCTCGTTGGGATGTTTTTCCAAGAGAAGGGTTAGACACATTTTGAATAATTTTTTTAGGGTCCATGGTTGAATTGTTGATATGAGTGCCCTGGTAAACACCAGGTAGAAAACTGCTGCTCCATAATTGTGGCCCAACCACTGGTTTGCCTGGGCACATTACCACGAATCCTGGGAGATTTTTGTTTTCAGCTCCAAGTCCATAAAGAAGCCATGATCCCATGCTCGGTCTGGTTGGTTGGGTTTCTCCGCTTGTCATCATCAATAAAGAAGGTTCATGATTAGGGATATTAGTATGCATCGATCGAATAACGCAGATATCATCAATGCAACTTGCTATTCCCGGAAATATCTCACTAACTTCAACACCAGATTTTCCATGCTTGCTGAATTTAAAAGGCGATTGCATTAAGCCGCCTGTTTTTCTTTCAGTGGATTTATTTGCGATATCGGGGCGCTGGCCATTGTATTTGATTAAAGACGGTTTTGGGTCAAAGGTGTCAACTTGCGAAGGGCCACCATTCATAAAAAGGTGAATCAAATATTTCGCTTTTGGTTTAAAATGCGGTTCTTTGGGGCTTAGAGGGTTGCCGCCGCTAGGAGCGCCTTGTAACAAACCTGAATCTGAAAGAAGGCTTGTTAGGCCTATCATACCAGTTCCTGCTCCCAGATTATGAACCATTTCTCTGCGTGTTAATAAAGACATTGCTAAGTTCTTCCTAGTTTAATCGATGTACATGAATTCATTGCTTGCCAAGAGGGCCTGTGCCATTCGTTCCCAGCGGTCCATTTTGTTTATTGGTTTATCATTGTTTTCTTCACTAGCATGAAGAAAAAACATTGCCAACTCTAATTCATTTGGTGAAGGCGGCCTCGAAAATAATATTTTATACGCAGCGTTAATGTTTTCTGATTCTGATTTGGAAATAGCTTGAATTCTTTTTGCTAGCAATTTGGATTGTTCAATAACAAAAGGACTGTTAATGATGAATAATTGTTGCTGTGGTACCGTAGTCTCGATTCGTCGTTCGCTGGTGATATTTGGGTCAGGAAAATCAAATATTCGCAAAAGTGAATTTAGTTCATGCCTGCTGATTTTTGCGTAAAGTGTTCTTCTTTTTGAATTGTCATCGCTAAGGTTGAAAGTTGGCCCGCCAATGGTTTTATCTAATGATCCTGCTGCACTTAAGATGGAATCGCGCCAAGATTCAATATCAAGTCGCTTTCTGTTGAATTTCCATAAGTAGGTGTTATCTGGATCAATGTTCATGTTATTAGCGATATTTTTTGATGATTGATTAAATGTATCAGAGCAAAGAATATATCTATGTAATGATTTTATGGACCAACCAGAGTTGATTAAATATTGTGAAAGATGATCTAGTAGTTCAGGGTTTGAAGGAGCTTCGCCTAGTTTTCCAAAATTGCTAGGTGTTGCCACTATTCCTTTACCAAAATGCCATGCCCATATTCTATTTGTTATTACCCTTGCAGTAAGCGGATTATCAGCCGTTGCTATGGCATCAGCAAGTTCCGTGCGACCACTTCCTTTTGCGAAATTCTTACGGTTATCATCAGATAATATTTTAAGAAAGCGCCTTGGGGCTAATTCACCTTGTTTAGCTGGGTTTCCTCGTATATAAATTTTCAAGTCTGATGGAGTTGATTCTGCTATAGCGTTTACAACAGGTAAGTTGTCGGGCGTAATCTTTTTTAACTCTCGGTTGTTGTCTTCAAGATTTTTTAATTCTTCAGATTTTTCTTTATTAAGTTCTTTTTTCCAAGACTCCCCTAAAGCTAATATTCCGTCTGCTTCAAAAAAAACAGCGTAAATTTCAGAATTCTTGTTCGGTTTATCTTTAGCTGCAGTTGTTTTTTCATTACGGATTATTTTTAAAAGTGATTCTTTAGCTTTCGTTGCCGCGTTTTTCTTTTGATCTTGTGTTGAGTTTTCTTTTATATCGTTCCAAGGATCTGTGAAAAACGAAAATTTCTTATTGTTTTTATTCTTCTCAATAAATTTCACCCATTTCTCGAGCATGACTTTTTCATTGGGGTAATCATTGAAAGAGGTTTTGGGATCAGATTTTTTTTTGTCGATATATTGGTAACTCAACACGTAATATTTTTCAAAATCTAAACAACGCTTTTCAACAAAGGGAAGTCTTTCGCTGTGAATGAAATAGTTTAACTTGTTTTCGGAGTCTGTTAATTTCTGCTTTGCTTTCTCGTATATTTTCAATTCTTCTATTGAGCATACTGGTGTGTTGTTTAATTTTGAAGAATGAAATACACCTGCTATTGAATAATAATCTTGTGTTGGGATAGGGTCAAATTTGTGATCATGGCAACGAGCGCAACTAACAGTTAGGCCAAGAAAACCCCTGGAAAGCGTATCAATCCTATCGTCTAGTTCATCTGCAATTGCACGTGCTGCATCTGTGTTTTTGTAATATTGCGCGCCTAAACCAAAAAATCCCAAAGCTGCAAGATTTTCTGTTCTTTCTGGTTCTTGAATTAAATCCGCCGAAATTTGGTATCTAACAAAATCCGTGAATGGCATATCCCTATCAAATGCTTTAATAACCCAATCTCGATACTTATACGCATCGTTGTTAGGTTTTACTCCGAACGTATGTGCTTGGTCTTCTGCATATCTTGCAACATCTAACCAGTGTCTTCCCCATTTTTCCGCATATGTTTTTGTTGAAAGGTATTTATCAACAAATTTAGAATAGGCCGCATCGGAATTGTCCCGATTAAATTCTTCAACATCTTCAACAGAGGGTGGCAGTCCTGTTAAGGTAAAACTTAGCCTTCGTATGAGTTCATTAGGAGTTGCTTGAACTGATTTTGATAAACCTTTTGCAATTAATTGATTTGAAATAAATGTATCAATTAAGCTGTTAGTGTTTTTTGAAGTAATGGGTTTTGAATCTTTAATTGGTTTAAAAGCCCAGAAGTTTTTACTCTTATTCCAATCAATTGCCTCTGTTGTTATTTTGGATTTGTTTTCTCTGGGGTCTGCAGCGCCTTTTGCAATCCATTCTTTGATATTATTTATTGCAGTTGGGCTAAGTTTCCCTTTCGGAGGCATTTTCAAATCGCCTTGATGCAGTATAGCTTTCATTAAAAGGCTTTAGAATCAATTAACAAGCCTCCCCGTACTTTTTTTCCTTCTGCATGGCATTCGTAACAATGCTCAATCAGGATGGGCCTAATGTTTGACTCGAAGAAGGTGAAATCTTCTGCTTTTATAAAATTTGATAATGCATGAAAGAAGAAATACGAAGCGAGTATATTAAAAACAATTCTAGTATTAAGCATAAAGTAATCTTACATCATGGGGTGAGAATATTAGGCAGACCTGTTATTTTACTTAAATTAATAGGTTTTTGCAAACCATTATTTTAGGTATAAGCCACATATCCCTCTAAGTCTGACCTTCTTCAAGTTTTTGATGCTAAATGCTTAATTATTTATCAACGAAGTGGCTTACCGCTTATTGCGACGCCATTGGTGTCCAAAATTTGAAAGTGATGGATACTTGCGTTTTTACTATTCGTGTAAGTCCACACTATTTTTTTATCCCTGTTCACTTCAATAAGTTTTGTTTCATTTGCTTTTGCATGGTGGGATGTGATAACAGTATTTCCATTAGGAAGACGGTGACCGCCACATGCATCATTAATCGGTTTCCCCGGCAAATCATCATTTGACAACGACCAAACAGTCTGCCCTTTGGGATCAACTTCAATTACAAGATGTCCAATAGTACAATTAATTAAAGTGTTTCCATCAGGAAGGCGAATTGCAGTAAATGGCCAGTTAGGTGTTTTTACTTCCCAAACAATTTTACCATCTGGAGAATATTCGCGTACAACTTTGTCTAAGAGTTGTGGGATAAGATAATTGCCGTTGGGAAGTTTGCGAGCCATTCTTGTTTGTAAATGATGATCTTTTGTTTGAGCTTGAATAGGCATATCGACAATGATCTTTCCTTCGCGGGAAACTTCAATCAAACGAGGTTTCGGCCCTGCTTCAGTAAACATAATATTTCCGTTATCTAAAGGCATAACCGTATTTACTTCCGATTGAGTACCTTTGAATTCAAAAACAGTTTTACCTTCTTTGGTAATTTCTAGAACAGCCCCACCTGGATATTCTTTTCCTTTTGAAACAGCCAGCAAAGCGTTTCCGTTAGATAAAAGCCATCCATCTCTTGAAGATTTTGGAATTTGCCAAGATATTTTTCCATCCCCATCTACAACAAATGTTTCCGCACCAAAAACAATAAATGAATGTTTTATATCCGCAGCAAAAGCGAAGTTAGAGGTGTTCAGCAATACTAAGGTTAAGATAGGTGCACAAAACAGGAGATTCAATTTTGAGATAATGTGATTCATTTTTAATCCTTATTCGAAGTTGGTAAAAAGCACATGATGTTGACCATTTGATTCAATTAATCTTAACGGGTAATAAAGTTTTAGATTTAATCAACTTTCTATTACGCGCTAATGCGAATTTTTAAGCAAAAAGACAATCCATTACTTTGCCACGATTTAGCTGGGAAGGGCGCTTTTGTCTATCTACTATTTCGGCATCGGGTTCGATTCCCAGTGCATGGTAAACGGTAGCACCAAGGTCGTCTGGTGTGTATGGAACGGTCACTGGGTATGCTGCAATTTTGTCTGATTTTCCAATAACATTTCCACCTTTTACTCCAGCACCAGCAAACAAGGTAGTGTAACAGGCAGCCCAGTGGTCTCGGCCATTACCACTAATTTTTGGTGTCCTGCCAAATTCCCCGGTAACTATTACCAAAGTTTCATCAAGTAGCCCGGTAGATTCTAAATCATCAAGCAAACAAGATACTCCCCGATCAAGAGGAGGCAAAAGTTCGTTTTTCAATCGGGTAAAATTGTTGCCATGGGTGTCCCAATTTTGAACCCTACCCATATTTGCCTGAACTACGGGAACACCAGCTTGGGATAACCTTC
>JAPLNF010000333.1 GCA_026692965.1 Planctomycetota bacterium | reverse complement strand
CCTTTTTTGCCAAGTTGTTCAACGATGATGGTGTGGAGGGAATCGAGAACAGCAACAACTTGCGTCTTGGAAAGCTCGGTGTGTTCAGCGATGGTGCTAAGGACATGGCTTTTGGTCATGGCTTTTTTCTTATCGGACATTCTAAAAAACTCCCTAAGACTTGAAGATGAAAAACAGGAAACTCCTCCTGATATATAAGGAAAGTTAGGATTAAAGGGGATGAGTGTCAATCATAAAAGGGTTATTTTTCTAGGGTTTTAGTAAAGTGGAGGTGAGTAAAGGCTTAAAAAACAGGGATTTGCTGAAAAAGTGTAGAAAAACAGGCTAAATAGAGGGATAATTCGCAGGGTTTATTGCAGCTGGAATAAAAGAGTTGGGAAATGGATGGGAATAAAAAAGGCCCGGGGGAAATATTCCCTCGGGCCTTTAGGTTTTGAGTTAAAGAGTATTAGTCATCCAAATTTACCGCAATACTGGAACGTGGATTAAACATAGCTTGAAAATTTGCAGCGTTATTTTGGTTATTGTAGCCTTTAACACTACCATCAGCGCTAACGAATTGAACCGGGCCAGTGGTAAAACTTTGGGGCCTTAAATCTGAATTGGTACTTCGTGTGTTTTTATCAAAGCAACATTTTCTATAAGGATCTACCCAGGTATTGTAAGAATACCAAAGGTGTTGATCGCCCTTGGTATTATCACCAGAAAAATCTAATCCACTTTTTGCAGCCCTTTCAATTACCAAAACAACATTGGATGCACCAGATTTAAAATCATCGGGCAATCTAGTTTTGGTGAAGGCCTTATAAGTACCAACACTTGTAGCCCCAACATAAGCATTTTTAGCTTCGGGGTTTGAGGTATAAAGAGAATAAGGAGTTACTGCAAACGTTAAGCTATTTGGAAGAGCAACAAGATTAGTCCCGGAAGCAGGATTGCCGGTTGCCATAAGCCCACCCGTAAAAACAAGGTTGTTTAAACCATAACTAATTTGGGCGCTGCTAGGGTCAGTATCATCAAGGGGTGCTATAAAGCTTGTAATTTTTGTCGAACCTACTTGAGTAGCAGTAAGAGCAATTGCATCAAAATGATCAGTGGTAGCAGAAACAACTGCAGATTGATAAGAAAGAATACTATTTTGCGATGGATTAGCACCTGTACCATTTAGAATATTTTTATAAAGATTTTCTTGTTCAATAAACGGTAGAAGATGGGTAAAAGCACTTGCTTGTCGAACACCACGATAATCGCCTAAATCTCTTCTAGCATCACCAGAAACCAAATTATAAGCACCAAATGCTGGAGGTAAATAGCCTGCCTTGGAATCGCTAGCAAGGCTAATGAAACCGAGGCCCATTTGCTTGAGGTTATTTTGGCTTTGAGCGCGGGAAGCTGCTTCGCGGACTTTTTGCACTGCGGGCAACAACAAGCCGATCAGAACGCCAATGATGGCAATAACCACCAGTAGCTCGATCAGGGTAAACCCCTTCCGAAGGGTTATTAATTTCCTAAACATGGGCATTCTCCTAATAAAGAATAAAGAATAGCGACACTAGAATCTTAGCTTACAAAGCTTGAAAACACAAACATTTTCCCTTTTTCGGGGTAAAATACACCTAGATTAGGGTTTATTCAATTACGGAGCTTGAAATCACTACAGGGTCTACACCACGGTTATAAAAAGGCCAAGGCCCTGGATTTCCACGATTAATGATTACGCAATTAGCTCCATGCGTTTTTTTAAATTTCGCCTCCAGCTTGCCGGTAGTTGTATTTTTTATTAATGCAACGGTCTCTTCCCCTGACGAATCAGGGTCAAAAGTTAGCATCATATTTTCTCTAATAGACCAAGGTTGACCATTAAGCATAAACCCACTTGCATTAGACCAACCTGTTTCCCACCCTGTAACAGTCATCCCTGCCGTGATTGTTGGGCAGTTGCCAACACCAAAAACATTAGTAAGGGTCAGTAGAACTGGTGTACCCGTAGAAATATCACTCAAGCCAGTCCCCCTTAAATAAGTCTCAAATGATTTCATATTAGTACGATCCAAGATTGCAAACATACGGTGCCTAATATTAGTACCATCAGCAATGCCGATTTCCGCACCAAGTTTTGGCGGTTGCGTGGAGTCATCAGTAACCTCAAAAAAACCAGTGGTAAGCCAAACCGCAAATACATTACTACGGGTGGTTACACTATTGGATATTTTTGAAAGTAATTCTTTTTGCTGAAAAGAATTTCTCTTAATGGAAGGAGTACTAGTATCGTTAACCGGCAAGTCAAATACACCCGTAGGCACATTTGGCGCAAGCGGCCAGTTGTACCACCAACGCCAAACCCCCAAAAAGGCTTATCATTAGGGCCAGGCATATTATTAGGGGTAGCAGTAGTATCTTTGTTGGGGGATCTACTATCGAGAATTTGTTGAAAAACAGCATCAACCTCTGCTTCAGTAAAACCATTTATATTGTTCGATGCATCCGCCAAAGCTCTAAAAGTTTCTTTATCCCATACACCATTAATATTAATTTTGCCAAACTCTTTGCCACCAATTGAAGTGCCAGCGAATCTAATTTGTGGACTTGCTAATTCCAAAAATCTCAAAAGCCGATTTTGGTCATCCATCCAAGGAATCTTATGTCCATAAAAGGTGTTATTGTTTTGTGTTTTAAAAATGGAAGCAGTCATATTCGTAGTATCATTTTCATTAATAAATCTTCGGGTAACTTCTGCAGGTTTACAGCCAGCTACCTCTAGCAATTCAATGGGATTTACTAACTGCCTATCCAAATGCGAAATCGGAGTAAAAGGAAGTTGCAACAAAGGATCAGCATTTATACTCCCCGGAGCTTCGCTTAATGTTCCATTCTGCCTTAAAAATGTATGTTGTGGTTGTTTAACAAGATCTTTGGTCATATTGGTCGAAACATCAAATAATCCTGCAACATCTTTTTTACCAGATTCTTGATAAGGCTGCTGCCTAACAACGCTTGATCGTTTATCCACGGCGGGAGGGGCAGCTTTTTTATCATCAGTAGCATTCGTCACCCCATCATTTACTTTAATATCGTTCATCACATCCACTGCGATATAGGGATTGTAATTAGGCTTAGTAGCATCAGATTGGGGTGATAAATAAGGATTTGCCAACCTTCTTAAAACAATGGATGGAATGTTTTTAGTTTGCAAAGTGGTGGTAAAAGTGGCTTTGTCATAATCTGAATCAGGCGTGCCTGCTGGTTTTTCAATGGGTATTGTATATTTCAACTCATTTTTTTTAATTTTTGCGATGTTATTAATACTTGTAAATGGTTTGGGTATTTCATTTTTTGTTGGATCGGCACCATCATATACAGGCCCGTCATTTGGAAAAGTAATGTTAGAGCCCAGAACAATAAAACCATTTGTAGAATTTTCGATTCCCAAATAATCCCCTGCTGCAGGGGCTAGTAAGTTTACTCCAGCGCCGCCCCCCGCAGGCTGAAAATTAGAAACCAAACCCTTACTTCGATTAATCCCATCAGTGTCTGGCCTAGTTACTCCAAGTGGGTTATCGGATTTAAAGATATCTATTGCAGCAGATTGGTCGCGGATTTCTAATTGATAAACCGAGCTATCACCTGCAGCAGCAAGTGGGTCTTGTTCAAGTATCGCATGATTAACCAAGGAACCTACTGCCGTGGCGGCAGGCAAAGGATTCATCAATTCAACCCAGAAATGAACTTGAAAAGGTTTATCCGAACTTGCAGGGAACTTTTTAGAATTAGTAGGTTTTTCAGGAAAAGTATCTGTAGGATCGTTGATGATTTCTGCATAAACTTCATTTAAAACAACTTTGTTAAGCTCTACACCATAAACTCGTTCATGCTTGGTAAGGTCTGGTGTGGCTGCAGGATCTTTTTTCCAAATAAACTCCGTCATAACATCATCGTTATCGATGTAATCAACCATATTAGCTGCAAGCTGCGCCAAATAACGATTGGTTTCATAATCCGAATCTGTTGCACCAACGCCTTGCAATGGAATGGCTGCAGATGACATATCCTTGGCACCAGTAAGTTTCAGCAGCGCGGTAAATATATCCAATGCAAAATTTTGCCTGTCAGAATTTGCATTAAAAATAGAAGGATCAGTAAGATTTGAATACCTGCCGCCGCTGCCCATAGCACCTGTAAAAGTAGTACTTACACTTGGGTAAGCAGTAAGGGTTCGGCTGAGGTCGAGTTTAGTTAGCAAAGAAGCCATAGACCTAGGCACAGTTAAATCGAAATCAGAAAGGTTTTGATTTACAGGAAGCGCGTTGGTTGAAAGGTATTTTTCTGGGTTAGGGGATTTTGGGTAATACGTGTTAGCTGCTAATTGATAACTATTTGCAGAGCTATCAGCATAATAAGGAACAAATCCAGGTTTAGAAAAATCAATGCTAAGCGAGGTAACAAGGTTACGGTTTTTCAAATAAGCAACATTAGAAGGAACCGAGGTACCAAATACTGCAGGAGCCGAATTTGCAATTCCAGATCCACTTGGGCTACTACCTTTTCCCGTCCAGCGTAGAAGGTATTGCAAAGCATTGGTGTCGTAACTCATGCCGACGAAGGGATTCCAAGTGGATGCATGATTTCTAAGTTCATAAGAAGAATCGGCGAACGTAGCTAAATTGCCAAAATTCCCTTTGGGAAAACTAGGGAAACTTTGAAATGAAGTAACACTGGTCCCAGCTTTACTTTGGCCAGGAAAAACTGCAGGCCCAGCAGTAACAGGATTGCCATTCCCATCTATTGTAATGTCAGTCCCCCCATTAAAATCTACTTTGGCCAATTCAGAAACAGGAAACGAGTTAGCATTTGATAAAAATTTACCAGTGGGATTGATAGCATTATTTATTTTTTTAGGGTTTACCTCCCAAGGGCCCCACCCCTGATTGCTGCCGTGACTACTAACACCAACCATTTTATTACCAACCACATTCAAATTAATTCGACTATCTAACTCCACAATTAAGGGTGCAATTAATATTTTAATCTTGCGGCCATCAATGTTATAAAACACAGGTGATCCCACATCAATCCAAATGCTATCATTTCCGCCTGGGTAACTTTCCAAATTTTTAACATCCATGCCATCTGCCCCAGGATATGGAATTAGATTTCCTTCCAGAATTCGTTGATTGATGATCTGGTTTAATTGCCCAGGATTACCAGCGGCGGCGGCATAATCAGCAGGGATAAGATTATCCACAGGCCTAGGCCTAATCGACATATAACGACCTTGCTCATTGAACCAATTAGGGTTGGGTGTTGAAGTAAAAGCAGGTAAACCTGAAGCATCCATTTTGCCAAAGGTTGATTCGGTGGAAAAAGAAGCCTTCATCACCATAGAACCATATGGATTAAGAGCACCATCAGATCTAAGCCAAGCAAGGTAAATATTGTTGTAGTCGGGATAAGTGTAAGGGGCATTCCAAGAACTTGAGTAATTTGCAGGGACAGTTAAAGAGGATCGTGCGCCTCTTTCGGGATCTATTATTTGGGATTGGCCAAAGGATTTAAAATAAGTGGAATTAACCAACATATGTTCGGAAACCGTAATCGAAGTACCGGGGACTGTAACTTGTTTGTTTGCAAGTTTTCCGGAGCCTGAAAAAGCTCGGTCATTTACACCTGCCAAGATTGCTGGTTGATTAGCGTAAGTTCCCACCCGTTCATTGTACCCATACATGTTTCTTGCTAGGCTATGGCCACGCAATGCACTATAAACCGATTGTGGTTCATAATTAATACCCCCAGTGGCGGTAGCATAAGGATCTGCTTCACGATCAGGTTGATCATAAATAAATCGCTCTAGGAAAAAATTAAATAAGTATTCAGTTGATAAATCAAATGATCGGTAATTCCTTTTATCCAATCGCTTAATTTCATCAATACTAAAACGAAGTTGGGCATCAGCATAAAGAAGATAAGTCAGGCCCATAATCGTAAACAATGCAAGAAATGCAATGATTACAAGAAGGATCATACCTTTACGGCGATTTTGTTTATTGCTAATTAGCATTTAAATTCTCCCTATTCAAGTTTCAAAGCTTATAGCCTTTGGATTAATTTAAATTCTTTAGTGGTCTTGGTGTTTTCATCATAAATTCGAATCGAAATTTGAATGGCATAAATCCGAGGGCCCTTGGGAAAGTAAATTGTTTGTTTAGATGGAATGCCGCCATCAACTTTAATACCGTCCACAAAAGAATTCTGCCAAATTGGAATGCGATCCGCGCCCGGCCCCGGGTTAGGCATCCACTTATAATTTTGATGACTGGTGAGCAATTCGTTTAATCTAGCCGGGCTTGTAATAGGGCCATAAAAAGGATGCTTCAATTGGCCCTTTTCCGGTATTGAAATGTTTGGAGTCAAAGGATCCCTATCATCATCAATCGGGGGGTAAGCCGCACCATCCAGCACCACATTCGCCACCGAACCTGAAGGATTAAAATCAAAAACCCCAGGATCGTAATTTATCGCAAGTGCATCAGTCGGTGATAGCGTTCTACTTCTGTAAGGGAGTAAACTTGCATTTCGACCTTGAGGTTTCGGGTAAACTGCAGAATCATTTGTTTCTAAAACAATAGCGGGATCCGTGAGATTATTTGTACTCCAAGCGTCAACAGAACTATCAAAATCAGAATTTCTCGACCAAGTATCAAAAGCCACCCTGTCTAATGTTGCAGTTCTTTTCCAAAACGGATTAGAAATATAGGAATCAGTAAGGGGGCGAGTAAACCCATAATTTCGATTCAAGCTTGTTATCCCACTAAAAGCAAGATAAGAAGGAATAGTTGTAGTATATTGATACGTTTGATTAGGAATCACCTCACCAAGGGGGGGATTATTTACGTTATCTGGACCAGAATATCTATCGGGGGCTTTTAGAATTGCAGAATTAGAAATATCTCTAGCATCTACCCCAGCCGTTTCCCAAAGGCTTTTAAAATTCATACTATTATCAACCATTAACTTAACTTCGAATGATAATACATTGTTTAAAAACACATCCGAATAGGCCCCAGGATGGTTAGGGTTTTGAACATTGTAAGGTATGAAAAATGGATCTAAATAATCTGGTGCCGTCGAGTTTATAGAAACACCAGCATGGTTATAAGGCCGTTTCCCCAATCTTCGCCAAGGGATAGTTAATGTTTCAGGCGTATTGAATTTTAATGGCCATTTCGAATCAGCGTACCAAAAATTACCCGAGGTATCGGTAGGGAGAGGCGGCCTACCAAGATCATTGTTGGTGAAGCAACTAATATTGTAAAGGGCTTGCAAGGGATTAGTTAAGGTTGAACCGGGGTCGTCATTTAAATAAAGCGTTGCATTATTAACCAAATTAGCTTCGGGCAATAGCATGCGATGCTGCCTGTAAAGAGTACAAATAGGCACGCCATTATCAGTTTTTCGACCTGAGTCTCTCAAAAAATAAGCAACTTCCATCCAATCGGTAAGAAGTTTTTCTAGGCGTTGTGAATTAACTAAGCCATTATAAGATAAGGGTTGGCCACTATAAGATAAGGGTTGGCCATTATTAGACAAACTTTGATTTTTAAAGTTGAGGAATTTATTGCCTGATAATTTAGATGGTACCCCACTAGGGAAATAAACACCAGCTAAATCGTTGCCTAGACATGTTGTGGTAATGGTTCCTGTAATTTTATTGTTAAGCCCAATATCGGTACCAATTCCGGCATAGGGAAGGTTGAGCCCAAAATAATCATCCGGGCTAATACTCGTCGAGCTAAGTGCTGGATTTGCTTTTACCGTGAAAGCCAGCATATGATTTGCATCCGCACTTGCCATGGCAAATGCAACCCCATCCTTGATTCCCTCCCCATAGGTTGGATTAGCACTTCCATTATTAAATTCTGATGCAGTCGTTGCTCCAAAAGGATAATGATTAGAATTGGGTTTATCTTGCCAAACCGAAAAATAGCCTGCCGTTGGCGGGCCAGATTCCCAAAAATTAGCATCGCTTAATCTTCTAGAACCATCAAAATGATATGCCCCCAGATCTCGTTCTAAAATTGCCATCGCTGGCCTTACTTTATCAACTAAATCTGTAACTTTTTTCAAACCAGACATGGCCGTTGTAGCGATCACAAAGGCCTGGCTCATGATCGACATCATGAAAACAATCAGAGCCATTGCTACCAGGAGTTCAACAATAGTAAAACCAGATCGATGAGCAAGTTTTACATTCAAAGGCAATTTATCAGAAGGCTGATTCATAAATGCCTATCTTCCTGTGTAAAAAACATAAGAGACATCGGTTAAGAAATACAGTCGGTTCATTGCACCACGGACTGGCGGACTAACTTCAACATCGAATGTGCCATTGGTAAGATTTTGATTTACTGATTTGATTTCTACAAAGTCCACCAAACTTGGGGGCATGGTTGCTCCAAATTTTAAAGCAGTTGCTGCAAGCCATTGTCTGGGCCTTATATCAAATCCCGGATCAGGAATATTTACAAATGATGTAAGATTGGGATTTAAAGTAGGTGCGGTAAGATCTTCTTTTAATAATGGATAATCTTTAACTGTTTCGGCCCTATCCCTGAAAACAATAATATAACGATTACTTACATTTGAAAAACTTCTGGGAAAAGGTTTTTCATAAAAGTAAGCAAGGGTGAATCTTCCGGGCCTATCTAAAGCTACTGGTGAACTATCATCATCTTTATTAGCAAGGCCATCTTTATTTAAAAGAACATCACCATTGACCGTAAAAAACCTTCCCGCAAATTGGTTCATCGTGATGTTTGAAAACTTTTTTAATTTTGGATACGGTATTATTGGATAATCAATTTGAGGTATAAAGGCATTATCGATTCCTGGCCCTGCCCCTATGGTACCAGGAACTAAGCCAGTATTCAGAAATTTACGAACATTACTGATTGCAGCATACTGATCAACAAACAAATATAAGGGGTAATCCGTCTGCGGTTGTTCCCCTGCCAACCAACCCACTGGTAAATTAGATACCCCTGCAACTCCTCCGCCAGATTTATAGGTAGAACTAGTTTGCACATCCGGATCGTATGGCGTACCAATTTGATAGGTTGGAGCCTTCCGAAGAAGGTAGCTAAACTCGGAAGTGATAATATCAAAATTATCTTGCACCGATCGGGCGCCTACCATACCTTCCGCCATTTGATTATTATTAATAGCACGCCCTAGCATATCTGCAGCTACAGGGAACATAGCCAAAATTCCAAGCATCCCAATCCCCATAATGAAGATTGCAATCAGAACTTCGAGCAATGTCAAGCCGTTGCGTTTCATCGATTATAAGCCCTCATAGGAAGGGTTTTTCGCAAAGCTGAAAGGGTCAAAATAAAAATTAGCAGCAGTTCCGTAAATCAAAGGGTTTACAGGAAAAATCCCAACCGCCCCATTTTTCTTCCGAATACAAATAATGGCATCTTGGTTGAAATCTCCAATCTCTGAATCCTTTCGATGAAGCCACAAGTAAACATCCGAAGAAGCGGATTGACTTGAGATAGCACCGTTGGAATCAAACACTAAATCTAATTCACCTGAAAAACCTTTCGACAAATTAACTGCGACAGGAACAGGCGCTGGCTCCCCGGTCGATGTTTGCGCTTTGGGAAACACAGTAAAACTCGATTGCGTTACCAAACTAATTTCAAAATTGGCCGGCAAATCAATCGGTTTTTCTCCGGGTATAACCCTAGGATTTCGAATGATCCGGTAATTTTTTGGTTGGTAAGAAAGCCATGGTGATACAGGCAAGTTTCCGTTTTGAAAAGGGTTATAATCTCCGACATCAATCAAGGCCAAATTATTAGGTACAAACACATCAGTCCAGCTTCTAGGGTAAGGATCTGAAGAAATTTGAGTATTAAGCCCATTGCTAAATATTGCAGAATTTGGTTTGCCTAAAATACGACAGGCCTTAGGCGGCAGTTCATTCAAATTCACCAAGAGATCGCCCTCTTTAACTAATTCCTCTTCCGAAGAAGGCGACCAAACAGGGTAAGGAAACTGAACAACCAAAATTGATTGCTGATATTTTAATGGATTTCTTTGAAATTCTAAAGGCTTATTCACTGAATCAAAAGCTTTAATTGGATCTACAAAAGAAGTAGCATTAAGAGTTATGCCATCAACATTTATGCCATCCGAACGAGGCTGCCCCGCCTGATACTTTATAGGCCCGAAGGTATACCCATAAATATCTGCAGGCTTTTGAATTAGTAATAGTTGTTCGCAAACATTGGGATTGGTAGAAGGCAAAAACCGAATTCCAGTTGCCACCAATTCACGCCTAGCCGTTTGCCTAGCACCAACAATCATCCCTTGAACTTGATTTGCAATTCTAGAAAGTTCATTATCAGAAGAAACTGAAGGATAAAATGCGACGGTCATTGCACCAAAAATGATCATAATAGACATAACAACTAACAACTCAACAAGGGTAAACCCTTTACGATTAATATCAGCTTGCTGGCAATTATGTTGAGAGTTCATTTTATCCCCCTTGGCCATAAACCAAGGATAAGGAAACTGTGCCTTGTGGAACTTCTTTTTCAACATTACCTGAGGCAGCTTTTGCATCTTTATAGTTCATTTGAAAATAAATTGGTTTACCAGAAGCATCAGACAAGTAAGGAATCTGATAAGTTTTTGAACCTTTTATAACAGTTAAAGAAGTAACAGCAGATTTAAGCTCATCTTTTTTAAGGCCTTCCGGATGGGAAGCGATTGCAAAATACAAACATGCTGCTGCCTGAATATCTAGATCAATTGCAGGATCAGAATCATTTTTATTTGCTATGGTATAAAATCCAGAAAGGTTGCCTTCAAATTCGCTAATGGTTGAGGGCAAAGGCGATCGTTCATTATTCTGATTATACTTTAATGCAATAAATTTTCTTACATTTGGATCTGTGTTTGTTAAGGGTATAAAATCCATATTTACGATGGGTTTATTTGGCGGAAAACCAACAGGAAGTTGAATGTTGTTTTCAACTGGAATAATATCGCCTGGGGCTACCAGCTTAAAATCGGTAATCCGTTGCGGAAAAGTTCGCGCCAATTGGGTGTTTACAAAAACGAGTTCCCCTGCCCGAATTGGATCGATGATTCCGATAAGTGGTGGTACAAACGGCGAAGAAAAACCATTGGTGAGATCTTTAGCAATTAATTGAAAAAAGTATTTATTTCTTTTCAAGAAATCTTGTCGGGCAGTTGAAGTGGTACTGGTAGAAATACGATTAATAGCATTCTGCAATAATTTTACGGTAGTCTCAGTTGTGCTTTTTTTTTGGGTTTCTAATAATTTAAATACGACCCCTGCGCTTATGGATGCGAGCAAGGTAATGATCGCAATCACAATCAATAGTTCAACAAGGGTAAAACCCTGTCGCTTTCTAGGATCAAGTTTAAACATGGCTAGCTTGCCAAGGTTTTTTAAATTATTCATCTTTTTTGCCTAAAATATCAGTTGCAAAATTTGCCATATCATCATACCCAACCCCGCCTATGGTATAATCGCCTGCGCCTGCGGCATAAGTTCCACCAGCACCAAAAGCCTGGTCTTTACCTTGGCTTATAATTTGGAATGTTTTTGGATTTATATAGGGATATAAGCCTGTACCATTTCTAAAAGGGTACAAAGAGTTACTGCCAAAATATAATGGTGTATTAAAATAGTATATTTTGTAATCCGTACTGGCGAAATACGCATAATAGCCGTCATAAGGGTTTTTGTAAGTGTAAACTTTTGGCTTATAATCATTCATTAAGTCATTGGCGATATAATTGGTAAAATATCCAGAGGTATCTAACTTACGAGAACCAATTCTTGCTGTATCAAACTCATAGTAAGGGCCTTTTCTTTTTAAACTTGAATTTGGTTTTACTTCACAAGGATTTAATCTAGCGGATGAAAAACCTTGAAATGATACTTTGTTTGCTGAAGTGTCATACGCAGGAATACCCCCTAACAAAAAAACCAGCACTTCCATTCCGTGAAGGGTAACCGAACCATCAGGTGCTTGGGCAGTTATTGGCCAATAAGAACCCGTTTGAGATATTAGAACCCCTGTAGTCAAGTTACGGTCAGCGCCAAACCATTCCAATACATCTGCTGAAGTTCCATCAGATTCTCCAGAAATCGTTTTCCCAAAAGCTTTGGTTAAAAACATCCAGGAAGATTTCGCAAGTGGATCTAATGGTTGCAAGGTCACTGAATTTGTTGCATTAGCAGCGGTTTCAAAAGCAGATTTACTTCGATACAATTTTAAAATGCTAGGCAAAACTTCAACATTTCCCAAGTCTGTTTTAGCAGCAGATATCCCAGCTTCCAACTGGCTTATTTCTAAACGAGCCGCAACTGACTTGCCCTTTTCCAGAGCCTTCATGACACCCACGGTGGCGAGTGATGCCAAGATGCCAATGATGGCGATCACAATCATTATCTCAACCAGCGTGAAAGCTGAATTTCTAGATCTGGATTTTAGCAATTGCGACATGAGTTGGATCCTCCGTTTTCATTCTACCCGCATCAACGCGGAAAACTTGATTCACAAAATTACACCCTTGTTTTTAAGGGGTTTTATAACTGGACACTTGGTTTTCAAGATTCCGCAAGCCCTTCGTTGAGCAATAAGATTCCTTGTAAAACCATCCCAAGTACCTTATTTACTCAAGCCTTCAAGCATACCAATCAGGGGCATGAACAAGGCAATAACGATGCCGCCGATGACGCCCCCAAGAAACACGATCATGATCGGTTCGAGCAAGCTAAGCAAGCTTTCGACAAGAATATTCACTTCCTCTTCATAAATGTCTGCAACTTTATTAAGCATGGTATCGAGGTCGCCAGTTTCCTCGCCGACATCGATCATG
>JAPLNF010000332.1:2015-4925 GCA_026692965.1 Planctomycetota bacterium | reverse complement strand
GAAAGAACACGCGAATGCAAGATTGGTGACCGATCGGTAAAAACCATTCTTGCATGTGATGTTAGCCTTAGAGTTTTCAATAACTCTAAGGCTAACATGTCATATCTGTTGATCGAAAGCCAAGAACAGAACGACGTTGGCGAGATATCGTCATGGATCGCCAAGAGAGCTGTCCACATATTCAGTCTTATTGCCTATACGTGGAATCTCAGGAGGAGCATTTCATTACTGGCTTCACCGCCACCTGCCAACAGTTCGGGATCAATCCTTGGATTTATCTACGAAATACGCTGACCAAGTTACCCACTATACCCGCAAAGCAACTCCATACGCTTTTGCCAATCAAGTGGTTTAAACCTAGCTGATCTAATTCGCTTTTTGGCAGATGTGCTTTACAGAGCGCTTACATTAAGAATCCTTAAGGTTTCTTGACCAATTGCGTAAATTGAATTATCAAGTGATGATGGTAAACAAATAAGAATGTATTTTTGTATTCAACTCGATGAAAACTATTATTGCGATCAATCTGACAAATATGAAAGGTCGAACTAACTCCGAAACTTTTTAAGCAGGAATGAGTCTAATTAATAGGCGTTTAATTTTCGTTTCTATTAAAGAGGTGTATCATGAATGTTTTCAAATCAAGGCTGATGCTTCCTTTTGCAATTGTGGCCATTATTCTGGTCGCTACAACTCCGGCAGATGCTGCGAAAATCAATAACAAATCTAAGGGGAATGGGACTAATACCAGTAGCCTTTTTTCGACCCAAGTTGCTGAATTAAATACAACCATTAAACTTTTGCAAGCCGCAGACCACGATTACCAAGGTCACCGTGCACAAGCTGTTCACGATATCCATCAAGCCATTCATGCTTTGCACCCGACAGCCAAAAACAATAAATCTTCAACAAAGGGTGGACAAGTTACTGGAAAAAAATCTTCAGTAAAAGGAAAGAATTTGGCAAAAGGCAAAGGCGCAAATAAAGAGCCCCAAGCTGTTTCTGATGCACAGCTAAAACAAGCTATTTCCCAACTTAACATTGTGCGAGGGCAACTTAAAGCTGCTCCACCAACCGCATTAAACTCCATCCAAGCTGCAGTAAAACAATTGCAAGTCGCCTTAACAATCAAGTAATGATCTTGATGCTAATAAGACTTTAAAAGATGGTGCTGCCCTTATATGTCGTAAATAGTTTTTTCGATCTGATTTATAAATTTTTATCTGCTTTTCTGCTTTAAATCAGAAACTATTTCAACGAGAAATCGGTTTTAATAAAAGAGGCTTTTCATTCCTAATGGCAGGGCTCAAACAGTGTACCTTAAATATGGTTCCTTCAGTTTGGTTTCCTTACTGTTTTTAGCAATCTCTACCCCGGCTCAAAATGCAAATAAAAATAATCTGACTGAGACTTTTTCAAAAGCAGATATTTCTAAAATCCAAACCAAGACCTTTACTGCCAGGGTTTCTTCGGCCCCAAACAGCAAATCTATAACCGTCCAAATTCCTAACCAAAAAATTGTCAACAATAACAATAATGCAAATAACAATACCCCTAGAAGAAATAACACCTCTTCTGGCAACCAAGCTCAAAACAGGCAGCGGCAAATCGCTCAAGCACAAGCCAAACAAATCCAGATGTTGAAATCCATGAAAGTTGCAATCGATTGGGTTGAGATTGAAGTTCCCGTCAAAGAAGCAACAAAAATTAGAGCAAAGGCTCCTCTGGAAGCATTTGATGAAAAAGGATCCATCAAAAAATATACAGCAGAAGAACTAAAAACCCTCAAAGGAACCAACCCTAATCTTCCAGGATATGAAGTTAAATTAGACGAGATTACCCCCGGCACAGTTGTTGAAATCACCTTGGGTAAATCTGCTGGAAATAAAGCCGAAAAAAAAGATGATCCAAAATCTTATGCAGCCCTGATCATGGTCATTGGAAAAGATTCAACCTTTAAACCACCAGCAGATAACTCAAAAACTAAAAAGAAGTAGTTTGCCTCTTGCGGCGTAACCGCATCCCCAAACGAATAAACTGTACTTGTTCCAACCCTGCACGAATACTCCATTCTGCTTTATTTGGGGATCTATAACTGCCATTCGTCTTTGAATTCAACTTCGTGATAAACTCTTGGCAATCTTTCCATGATACATCTGTTATTGGTAACTTGGCACCCTTGTTGCAACTAGGGTTATTCCCCATCACAGATTCATATTGCTCCTGCGTTACTTCATACTTACCCATTTAAAATTGTTTCGTAATCGTCGCTTTACGAGGGATAAGCTTGACCTTACCAAGGTCTAAAAATGTTTACCCATCACGATCTTTCTTGCAGGCAACAAAACTATTTCCAACTTCACGCCTCTACCAAGGTCTATCACTTCGACCTTGTTGGGCTTCACCTACTGTGCCAATAATAATAACGCTCCTATCAAACCTAACAGTATTGTTAGGTCTCGTATTCTTTTCATCTCTCACTTTTTTGGATTAAAGTAAAATAAAGTCTTAACTTTAGGGTAGCTCATTCTAATCCACAATAATTATCAATCTGGGTTATCGAATATTGCTGGACCTGATGGGGTTAAAAATGATTCTAAACTTACCAAGGGATGTTCCTTAAGCTTTGCTTATTCAGCCACGACCTTTGAGTCGTGAAAAACCCAAACTTATCTTGACAAAGTATCGGCAAGGTATATGTCTTTAATTCGACCACGACCTTTCAGCCGTGGAAGCAGCAACATAGGGCATAGCTTTATAGCATGGATGATTGCTTCAATTCGGCCACGACCTATCATTCGTGAAAACACTGGATCGTCTCCAAATGAAACGGACCTGCATCTGAATTCAATTCGGCCACGACCTTGCAGTCGTGGAAACTGGTTAAAGAGGTGGCGCCTGAAGTCGGAA
>JAPLNF010000332.1:0-2005 GCA_026692965.1 Planctomycetota bacterium | reverse complement strand
CGACCTTTCAGCCTCAAGGTCTTATTACTTTCCCAAAGTCGATTCTTATTAATATTTCAAAAAGGCTTCTGCCCTATACCCAATCCAAAACTAGAATCTAATTTCTGGAATCATCATGTTGGTTTTTTTAAAATTTAGAATCGTCAAATAGCAAAAGCCCCAAGGAGTAGACCTTGAGGCTTTCAACTTAAAAAACATGCCCAATACAATATTTTTTAAGCGAGTATTAGTTTGGACTATCAACTAATTAAAGTCAAATGATGCGTTTCAAACCTTAAGAATTATTAATCTTTGGTATCAAACATTTAAGTAATGAATTGGTCATGCTTAGTGTAATTTATTTAGTTTTTAATTATTCTTTTATTCATTTTGTTGTCATTTCATATTTCCAAACATAAACAAAATTAGTGGTTTAGATGAAATTCAATCGTAATAAGCAGCCGATTTAAACTGGTTAAAAACCGTAGTACGATTGGGGATCATGCCCCCAGGTCCTTAACGCTATAAGCGTGAATGAACTGTTGGGCAGGCAATGGCCGTTACTTTGGTAAATGCATGAAAAAAATCTACTAATCTTCATTGGCGGCGTTAATGACAAAAATTACAAACTCATTTGTGAAATGGCCAAAGATGGTTCAACTTCAGATTGATCCAGCACCAATACGGCTAAGGTTAGCGATGCATAGTCGATAATGATTAAAAATAAAAGCCCCCATAAGCTATGTGTGTAACCTACGGGGGTGCCATTGCTTCAAGCTCTCCAACTTTTGAATGACATAAAAAACAAAATAAATAGCGGACTAATAATTGAATTTATTTTGAAACAAACAATCCCACCACGAGGAAATAAATGGTAGGACCATTAAAAAAGTTATGATTGAGTCCTCCTTAACTCAATCATGTCTGCAACCTTGGTTGAGCTTATGCAGGAAATGAACCAAAATGTCAAATTACAATTGTGTAAGGTTTATTGTTGAAAAGATGAGACCTGTGAAATAATTAAAAAATTGCCCCCGCAGAGGGAATACGGGGGCACCCCGATGGGACAGATCGGGGCAAGCGTCATTTTCAGCGACCCAATATACTTACTTATGACAAACCAAATATGAATTAACTACCCAAAAATGTCAAATTACAAATATGTAAGCTTTTGTTTTATGTGGGATGATCAAGAAGCATGATTTATTTAAACTAATTTGCTATTGTTGTTGCTGATTACAAAGTTTCAACAAATGCAAAATCAGAAAGAAAACATCATGAGCGAACTATTGAAGGCAGTCGAAGTAGCGGCACGCAAGCTGGCGTCAACGATTGCCGCGAGAGATGTAGTACAGCGTTCACTTGATGGGATAATAGCGGAACAGGAACGCAGGGCGGCGGCGAAGAAAGCGTCGGCGGAAAAGAGTACTACCGAAACCCCACCGGTCAAGTAAACTTGTACATGGCTCCAAGGCTCATTCCCCGAAGGTTGTATGGTTGTGAAACCGCCACCAACCCATGATGACTCAAAATGAATTTTGAAATAATTAGTTCGTAATCTTCTGGCGACCCAATGTGATGCCGATGTGTTTCTTAACAGTCCAGACCCCTGCCCTCACCCAGGGCAGCAGGCAAACCAATCCACCAGTCTGCCTGCATCAGTCAACACCATTGACCGAAAACACACACGAAAGGTTATCGCATTTAAAGCGATTCTAGGCGCCTTCCTGAACTATGCGAAGTATTGCTTCTATTTGCGAGGGTGTAAGGTGTGGCCACAGCTCCAAAACCTCAAGTGAGCCGGATTCTGAGACACCTAAATTGGAAACCACAGTATTATCGGGAGAATATAAGGTGGGTTCAATTCCCATACATTCCCGCCTAAACTAACCCTCTGCCTCTCGGCGCGTTGCTTTGAAAGAAATTTGAAAGTAGCTAACTGAGCGGAAGCAAGTAAGTAAATTCAATGAACGAGAGTTAGTAGGTAGTGCTTGGCCAAAAAAGAAGGTGCAATCGAAATCGAGGG
>JAPLNF010000331.1:13490-15242 GCA_026692965.1 Planctomycetota bacterium | reverse complement strand
ATTTCACCCGTAATGATTTTGCTTGATCCCTTGCTGATCGCACTTTCTAGCAATTTATCCATCGCTGCAACTAAATCATTGCCCTGCCCTTGCTTTACCTGAGCCTTAATAGTTTTTAATTCTTCCTGAAGGGATGCTATTTTATCTAGAGCATTAGCTGCATTACAACCAAGTTTCTCTGCGATTGCTTCAATAGTGGAAGAGTTCTTTTGAAATTCAAGCCATGCGCCCTTACCAGTGATTGCTGTTAATCTGCGCACCCCTTTACCTACAGATTCTTGTCCAATAATTTTAAACATTCCTGCTTGAGAAGTTCGCTCAAGGTGAGTCCCCCCGCAGAATTCAACCGAGCCATTGAAGCTAGGGTCATCCTTTTTTACAACCGAAACCACACGAACAGGGTCGGGATACTTTTCCCCGAACACAGCCCGAACCCCTGGAATCTTTTTCGCTTCATCCAAGGGCATAACTCTGCAATCCACCGCAATATCATCCTGAATAATTTCATTTACAATGTTTTCAATTTTTCTTATCTCGTCTTTTGTGATTGCTTGAGAGTGAGAAAAATCAAATCGCGTTTTATCTTCATCTACTAATGATCCTTTTTGATCAATATGGGTGCCAAGAACTTGGCGCAATGCAAGGTTAAGCAAGTGGGTTGAAGTGTGATTACGCTTGATGTCTTCTCTTCTCGAATCAACAAGCAGTTTTGCGTCCTGTCCAATTGTAATGGAGCCATAATCTAACTTTCCAACATGAAGAACCCCTGCACCCAACTTCAATGTGTTTTCAACTTTGAATGTTCCGGAAGCGGTTTTGATTACCCCAGTATCACCTACCTGCCCGCCTTGTTCAGCATAAAAGCAGCTTTTATCAAGAAGCAAAGCTACTTCTAATTCGCCATTAAGAGAACCATTATTGTGAACGGTGTTGTTGTCGATCCAACCAAGAATCTTTGCATTAGATTGGGTGCCTAGATATTTTGGTGCTTCATCACAATGTGGAATTTCACCATTTACAGCACTAACAATAAAGGTCTTGCGATCTTTGCCAGATTCCAATTTAAACTTCTCAAGCAAAGTTTGATAGCCATTGAAATCAATGGTTAACCCGACTTCACTGGCCATTTGCGCAGTGATATCTGCAAAGAAGCCATAGGTGGTGTGAAGATCAAAAACATCCGAAGCTGGAATTGTTTTACTACCTGCACTTATGGTTCGATCCGCAACCTCTTGGAACAGTTTCATCCCGCGTTCCATGGTTCGAAGAAATGCCTCTTCTTCTTCATGAATGATTTTTGCAACTGCGTCTGGTTTTGCCTTGAGTTCTGGAAACACATCACCCATTGTTTGCACCACTATGGCGCAAAGTTTATAAAGAAATGGTTCTTTGAAACCGAGATACTGCCTGCCGTACCGTTCAGCTCTGCGTAATACACTTCGAAGAACATAACCGCGTTTTTCGTTGCTGGGTACTCCGCCATCCGAAATTGCGAAAGTAAGTGTGCGGATATGATCAGCGATAACGCGATAAGCAATGTCGTTGTGGTTTTCCAAAATACCTGAGTAAGGTTTAGCACCACTCATATCGCGAATTGCATCAAAGATAGGTGTAAAAATGTCGGTGTCGTAATTGCTGTTTTTACCTTGCAAAACAGCCGTAACGCGTTCAAAACCCATACCTGTATCGACATGTTTCGCAGGAAGTGGCGTAAGTGAACCATCCGCATTGCGATTAAATTGGATAAATACA
>JAPLNF010000331.1:0-13460 GCA_026692965.1 Planctomycetota bacterium | reverse complement strand
CGCCCAGATTGTTTTTTGGATCACCTTCAAAAACAGTCACATGAAGCCTGCTTTTATCTAAGCCCCAAACTTCAGTAAGTAATTCCCACGCCCAACGAATTGCCTCTTTTTTAAAGTAATCACCGAAAGACCAATTCCCAAGCATCTCGAAAAACGTGTGGTGATAGGTGTCTTTACCCACGTCATCAAGGTCGTTGTGTTTTCCGCCAGCGCGGATGCATTTTTGGGTATTTGCTGCTCGTTTAAAAGGGCGCGAACCTGTCCCAAGAAATACATCCTTAAATTGATTCATCCCTGCATTTGTGAATAGCAGTGTTGGATCATCAAAAGGCACCACCGCACTAGATGGCACAAAAGTGTGGCCATGTTTTTTAGCAAAGAAGTCGATGAATTGTTGACGAATTTCGTTACTGCTTGGCATTGGACTTTTCTTTCTTACTTACTGGAACTTTCAAACAGAAGCATTCCTTATGACTTCTGCGTAAACTTCTCGAAGAGGTATATTATGGGTTCGAGCAACTCGGGCACAATCTTCAAATTCAGGTGTAATAACATTCAGTTTGTTTTCAATCCAACCTTTTTTTGCTGCCACTGGGCCATACTTCGTTTGAATAACAACCACTTCCCGCTGAAGTTTGGTTCTATTTACCTGATATTTTCTTATTCCCATCGTTGCTGTTTCACGAAATACAATCATTTGTAAAGCATCAATCATTTCAGCAATACAAATGACACTTAAAATCACACCGGACCGGCCTTTTTTCATCGTTATCGGAACAGTATACACATCTAATGCGCCTGCCTGCATCAAGGATTCTGTGCAAAATGCAACATGCTCTGCACTAATATCATCCAAGTTTGTTTCTAATACCCATACGGTGTCTTCGCTATTTTTATCTACGACATTTCCCAAAAATAATCTCAGCATGTTAGGTTGGGTTTGCAAATCCATCGTACCTGCCCCGCATCCCACTTTTTGAATTGTCATTTGGGGCGATTCAATCCATTCGGTAACGACTGCAGTTAAGATTGCTGCACCAGTTGGCGTTGTTAATTCTTTTCCAATGTTTACATTCGCGACCGGCGCACCTTCGAGCAATGCAGTGGTTCCAGGGGTTGGAATAGGCATAACTCCATGTTCGCATTTGACGGTGCCATGGCCTGTTGGAACAGATCTGGATGTAAACTTATCAATTTTAAGCCAACAGAATCCTACAGCGGCTGCAACGATATCGGCAATACTATCCGCTGCGCCAACCTCATGAAAATGAACCTTATCCATGGATATTCCATGGGCATGAGCTTCACCCTTAGCGAGCCGGTGGAAGATTTTAAGGGATAGACTTTTTTGATCTTGTGTAAGCCCGCTGTCGCTGATAATTTTTTCAATTTGATGAAGGTAACGATGTTTGTTTTCGGTTGGTGCATCGACCATGGCGTAAATAGCTGCAAAGCCGTTTTTGCGGATTTTTTCAAAGCTGACTTTTACATTAATGTTCAAAGAATCAATGGCTAAGCAAATAACTTCCTCGGGCACGCCAAGATCAACAAGGGCGCCTAAAACCATATCTCCACTGATGCCACTGAAACAGTCAAAGTGAAGCACCTGCATGCTAAATCCTCCCATAGTAAATTGTAGGAATTCTTGGGTAACACCCTAGGGGAAGAAGAAAATGGATTGCTGAATTAATGATTTCCGCGAAATTTAGCTTGGATATAGTACTCCGATGGGCTTGGAACTTCCCATGTATGTCTATAAAGATTTTCATGCAAATGAGTTTTTGAATAATCAAATTCAGGTTCCCGTTTATGATGCCATTGCATATCGCCCGGAATGAGATGCGGTTTAAAAGGCCAAGGTTTTATAAGGTGTAAACCAAGGATTTTAATAAGCTTTTCACTAATCATCGTTACATTTCCCGCACGGGGAGGGATGGGGCCAGCTTCGTGCCTAGGGCATCCTTGTAAAAGATTTGGATCAAATCCGCCGGCTTTATTGATTATCTGCCCAATTTGATAAAGCGAAAGGTTTTTAGGGCCTCCAAAATGATAAATACCGCTGTAACTCTCTGAAAGAAATAACTCAAATACTTCGTTCATATCTTCTACATAGGTCGGAGACCGAAATTCATCATAATAAAGGGTCGCAGGTTTATTCATTTTGAAACGGGAGGTTATCCAATCAATAGCTCCGGCATGGCCACTAAAACTAGGCCCCATAGGTAGTGAAATTCTAAGAATGGCCGCATTTGGATTTATGGAAGAGATCGCTTTTTCGCCTTCAACCATGGTTTTTCCGTACATGGTTACAGGATCAACAGGTGAATCTTCTAGATAATTTCCTTCGCCCGAGTCACCTGAAAAAACAAGATCTGAAGAAATATGAACAAGCCTTGAATTAAACTGTGTGGCAAGTTTGGCAATAACCTGGGCGCTAAAAACATTGGATTTATAGGCTAAGTCTTGATTTAATTCACAAGCCTTGAGGGCACAACTGCCTGTCGCATTTAATACCGTTTTAAACTTGTATTTGTTGAAAAGTTCGAGCATCCCAGAAAAATCATCAGGATTAACCCCAATAATCCCATCGCTTTTCATGCGCCAAGTATCTTTAGGACGAATCCCAACAACAGAATCCCCATATTTTTGACGCATATGCACAAAAAAATTAAAACCAGGAACGCCAGAAACTCCGGTGATTAAAACAGGCAGAGATGAATGCAAATTCAAAGAAAGATTGGTCATAAAAGTTTTTAAATTGCCTGTAAATCCTTGAATAGGTAGATGTTCTACAAGATATCTTAGGGGCAATTATTGATGGCTCGAGGCCCAAAATTCAGTACTTAATCTGAATAAATGGGGGATCTTAATTTCAAATTCCTCCCAAAGGCGCAATTGCTCTTCAGTTAAGGTGATCCCTTTTTCTTTTTGTTCAACAAGAAAGTCATAGGACTCTGCATCCGCATTAAACTGCTCATTCTGAGCCAATCCGGGAATTGTCGATAAAGGGAAACGGATTTTATCAAAATATTCATCAAGATTCATAGGGAAATATCAACCATAAAAGTAAAAAATGGCCCGGGCGGGATTTGAACCCGCACCCCTTGCGGGACAGGCTTCTAAGACCTGCATGTCTGCCAGTTTCATCACCGGGCCGAATCAAACATTAAGTTTAATATATAAGGGCGAAGGATATAAATCAGTCTGATTTTGGCCATCCGAGGTGCTTTTTCAAAAACTCAAAAGTATCTTTCGAGTTTATTTCATGCCCACCTTTGAAAAATTCAATTTCAGTTTTCTCAGGAATACCCAAAAAAGCGTAAAACCTTCGTACTTTTGCATACTCCCAACCAACCATCTCATCAATCCCAACCCCATCCGAATGCCCTCGTTCAACCATGAAAGGTCGGGGTGCTATTAACATTGCCATTTCTGCATAATTAAAAGTTTGACCCAAATTAAACTCATACATCTCATATTCATAGGTCCACATGTAGCTTCCCGGGTAATCAACAAGCACATTTTTCCCGACCCATTCATTAAAATCCCCGGAACAAATTGAAAGGCAATAATCCTTTAGAATGGCAGGGACGCGCATTGCTGTTTTTCCACCATAACTTAGCCCATAAAAGCCTATCTTATCTGGTTGAACAAACGGAAGCGTTTTAAGCCAATCCAATGTGACTTGATGCTGTTGCACGATGAATGAAAAAAGGCTCAACCCTAAAGGGTTCGCTTTTCTTTGCAATTCGCGAAATAAATCTCTTCCCAAATACGGGTTTTGTGGAGCATATACAATGTAACCTTTTCTCGCTAATTCTGCGCCAAACGAATTATAATATGCTGTTTTTTTATCCGGATCACAAACATCAGTTGGTTTTCCTTCAAGCCCATGTTGGCAAACTACCACAGGTCGTTTTTCTCCAGCCTTTATCTTTGAAGGCACCAACAATATTCCATAAGCAAATACATTGTCGTGGATATCCAAAGCAACTTCATATCCTGTAAAGTCTTTGTTTTCATAAATAATGCGGGATCGTGGGTTTGGCTTCAAAGTAGCTGCGGGAAGTTTCCCTATTACCTCCTCTGAAAAATATTTCCTTAACGGTTCTGAGCTCTTTTCCCACTTTTCAACAGTTGATGAATCATACTTAGAAATTAATTCCTGTCGAACCTTCTCTGATTTACGCCATGATTTTTGAATAAAAGAAATCAATTCGTTGAATTGCCTTTGCTGGCGTTCCTCTGCGTTAATGTTAAAATCGAGGGCAATCGGTTGAGTCTCGTTGATGGGTTTTGATTTAATATCTGACATAGTTGAAATAAATTTATTGCCCAACTGAACTAGTGTTGAATCTGGATTTATGTTTTCAAACATTACTTTTGTTTCAGAATCTAATGCTTTCAAAAAAGAAGTAAGGATTTCATTTTCCTTGATTATCAAATCCTTTGCAGGTGCAGACAAAACTCCAGGCGCAGCTTGATTAAGGTTGCCGATTTTCGCAGCCCCTTTGTATTGCGGATAGCTAAAACTAGAAATCAAAGTCGAAGCTTTACTTAATGAAATCAATTCCGCATCGGAAAAATATTTTAAATAATTCCAGATATTACGATCAAGTGGCTCTGACCATGATTTATTTCGGTTAAGGTAATAACCATCAATCCACGAACTTTTAATTCGATTATCAAGAAAACTTAAAACCAATGCTTGAAATGCACCATCCCCGTTACCCGCAACACCAATAGGAATTGAGGGATCTTTTAAAGAAAACCAATTAATCAACGGAAGTAGTTTTTGGATTTCCAAACCGTTGATTTGAAAACCCATCTCATATGCCATTCGATAGATGAATTCTCGCCTAGGAATGTTAGTTTTTCTTGAAATGTCTAGGTTATTAGAAAAGCCCTGTTTTCGATCGATAAGCGTTGGAACAATAACCCTGCATCCTAAATCTGCAAGAATTCCCCCAATTTGAATCGATTTATCATTGGTAAGCCCACAGAAACTTTCAGGAATAACATCAGGAGGGGGAATGGCAATAATTTGAGCAATTGGCTTTACTTTTGGTTCAATTAATAAGCCTTCGCCATGCAGGCCTTCAACAACCTGCCAGCGGATTTTTAGAATTTTGTATTGTTTGTTTTCAAAAATAAGCGCTGGTTTAATAAGGGTTTCTAGCAGTTCTAAGTCTTCTGTAATTTTGGGAGTATCTATAATTCCTAAAATCTTTTTCAAGGTTTGTTTTTTTTGCTCTAAAACTTTTGAATCCAATGAATCTTTCTTTGCATTACTTAGAAATTTTTCGTTTCGTAAAGTTTGATTTTCTAATGTCTTTGCATCTAACCAAGTTCCTATACCTGAAACCATTTTTGTTCCTAAATCACCTGCATCTAAAAGTGTAGTATTAGGTAAGAATTTTTGAGCATTAATTAAATTAGTAAAATAAATTGTCCAAATAAGCGAATATAGAAATAGAAGTTGAAATTTAATCTTACTCATTACAAAGATCCTTTTAAGTTGGGTAAGTAAATCATTAAGGAGTAATAGATAATGAATAGCAAGGAAAATTACTGGCTACCACTTTGTTTTTTTGCAGGATTCGTATTTTTAGTGACTGGGGCAAGCGTCAGAAGTTGGATTAGTGATGACATGCCTTCATTTAAGAAAAGAAATTCAGAAGAAAAAACATTCATGGCAGAATTAGGAAAAGCCGTGATCAAGGCTGTTCACCCAACAGCCCAAAAAATTGAAATGGTAAAGTATGAAATTGTTAAGGTAAAAGACAAGGAAAACAGATCAGAATTAAACTTAAAAATGGAATACTTCGGGGTTGTATCAAACAAAAAATACCTTGGAGATGCAGTTATTAAAGTTGATACTTCCAGTAAAGATGGCTGGGAGGCCCTTAATATTGATTATGTTGACAATAATAACCTTCCCCTTAACAGAAAAAACCTTCAGGAATTAGTCAAAAGCCTGAACAGGTAAATTCGTTATTTCATATGAAATGCTAGCAAACTGCTGAGTTTTTCTACTACTTCGTAAGTTGGAACGCCCAATGTTTCGCCAAGGTCTTTAGCAGATTCGCATATTGCCCTGAATTCGATCACTTCAAGGGGGGTATCAAGGCGCTTTGATTCCGCTTTTAATCCTGGCGAACTTAAAACGATTAGGGCGGCATGCACTGTTATTGATGCATCGACACTTTGAAAACCTTGTTTGTTAAGCCATTCACATTGTTGTTGAAGGATCGAATCGAATTTGTCTGAAAAGGTTGCGTCATCAATAGTACCAGCGCGATAACTTTTTAACTGGCGGCTAAGCACCCTTGCAATTCGGGGAAGAACCAGATCCAACATCTTTTTGCTCATTTTTGTTTTCCTTTTAATAGCTTCGTACCAACTTGATTAATTGTAAAGCGAACCAAGTGTCTTCCCTAATAAAAGTTTAGTAAAAATTAACTTCTTTGTGAAAAAGATGTTAAGAAAAATGGTTTGAAACATTATTTCCGTTCCGGCAAAATCGATACCCAACCTTGTGCAATTAATTTGTAACTGAATACATTTTTGTTTTCGCAAATATTCATTTATCAATTATATTAAGCAGATGATTTAATTACCCATTAGTAAATATGGGGAAGATATCCTATACCTCGGAGTAAGTTTGCCATGATGTTATCTTTTGTTTTCCTGCCTATTTTGGCTTTTACGCTTAATGCTGACCCCGTTAAAGCTTTGCCCCCATCCCCAAACTGGAAGAAAACCACTATCGACACGGTTTTCCGGTCTGAAGGGGTTGCAGTGGCTGATGTGAACCAAGATGGAAAAATGGACATTCTCAACGGTGAAGCTTGGTACGAAGCCCCGAACTGGAAAATGCATGAAATTCGAAAACCTGGAAATTACGGCGATGGCCTTAGTGGATATAGCCAATCTTTTGCTTGCTGGGCTGACGATATTAATAAAGATGGATACCCGGATTTAATCGTTATTGGTTTTCCTGGTGCGCCTTGTCATTGGTTTGAAAATCCAAAAGGTAAAGATGAGCCTTGGAAAAAGCATGAAATTTGGTCAAGCGCATGTAACGAAACCCCACTTTATGTTGATCTTTTGGGCACCGGGAAAAAAGTTCTTCTCATGGGTGCTCAACCTGCAAAACAAGAGCACATGGGGCAAATGGCTTTCTTTACCCCTAATAGTGATGATCCAACTAAAATTTGGACTATGAATCCCATCAGCTTGCCAAGCTCGGAAGGCAAAGAAATACCTGGAACTTTCAAGTATGCTCATGGTTTAGGAATCGGGGATATCAATAAAGATGGCAAAATGGATGTTATTTGCACAGGCGGGTGGTGGGAACAACCTGGAAAATATGAAGGAAAACCTTGGGTATTTCATAATACCAAAATTGGTGATTCTGCCGCAGATATGTATGCCATCGATTTAGACGGCGATGGATTGGTTGATGTTCTTTCGAGTTCAGCACATAAATATGGCATTTGGTGGCACAAGCAGATCAAAGACAATGCCAAGGAACCAACCTTTGATACCCGGGTTTTATTCCCTGAGTTAGTTTCCGAAACACACGCCATGCATTTTGTTGATTTAGATGGGGATGGCGTAAAAGATATGGTCACAGGTAAAAGGTTTTATTCGCACGGTAAAAGTGAGCCTGGTTCAAGTTTACCTGCATATGTTTATATGCTTAAAGGCAGCAAAAGTTCGGATGGTATTATAACTTTCAATCCAGTTGTTTTAGATAATGATTCTGGGATTGGAACTCAATTTGCTATTGTTGATATCAACGGTGATGGCAAATTAGATATCATCTCTTCAAATAAGAAGGGCACATTCCTTATTGAACAATTGGTACCTACTAAAATAGTACCTTCTAAAATAGTACCTTCTGAAAACGTTAAGACTATAACGGATAGTCCGGAATTATATAGGTATTCGATCATGCGAAAGCTTTTGAATAAGTTAAAACCTAGAAACTAACAATAAAAAAGGCCCCGTAACTGGGGCCTTTTTTATTATCGTTGTTTGTTTAATCAGGAAACAGATGAAGGTTTACGCTTCAGGTGTATGCGTTACTTCATCTGTTGCTTCAGTAGATTCAGTTGCTTCGTCAGCCGACTCAATGGTTTCCATACCTTCATCAGCCGACTCAATGGCTTCCATTGCTTCTTCCGATGAAACGATCGATTTTACCGAATCCGTATCGATATCAGACTCTGAAACCTGACTATCTTCTTCATTATCTGATAAAGGTGGCCAATTACGATCCATTCCTTCTTCAGTGATTTTTTCGAGAGTGGCATCATCGATCTGAAACTGATCGATAATAATCTTTTGCCTTTGGGCAAGCGGAATTGTTCTGAACTGCATGACCATCCCCTTCCTTAAGGTAACCAAAACCACAATTGGAATTATAGCTAATTTCGCTAACTGTAAAGTTAAATCCGGTATAAAACATTAAAAAGGTTTGATTCAGCAAAGTATTCCCGAGGAAACGTCTCATGTTCATCTTCAAACATTTGTTTTTTGTTTTTATTATTGTCCAGATGTTTTACACAACCTCTAGTTTCAGCGAGGAGTTTTCAAAAGAGCTTACAACAAATCACACACCCGAACTGATGAAGTTTTACGAATATCTTCACGCAAACCCTGAATTATCCTTCCAGGAATTTAAGACTGCTGCTGTTCTTGCTTCAGAATTAAAAAAACTTGGTTTTGAAGTTAAAGAGAAAATCGGAAGAACTGGAATTGTTGGTGTTTTTCGAAATGGCAAAGGGCCAACTGTTTTAGTGCGAACCGATATGGATGGTTTGCCTGTGCTTGAAAACACCAAACTGCCTTATGCAAGCAAAACTGTGGCCCGAAATGATAAAGGATTAGATACAGGAGTAATGCACGCATGTGGACATGATTTGCACATGACAAACTGGGTTGGAACTGCCCGAATTTTAATTTCAATAAAAAACAACTGGTCAGGCACTTTGGTTTTTATCGCCCAACCTGCAGAAGAAATTGGTGCGGGCGCAAAAGCGATGCTGGATGATGGGTTATTTAGGGATTTTCCCAAGCCAGATTTCTGCATTGCTTTACATTGCGATGCTGCAAGGCCTGCGGGAACTATTGCTGTTCGCGAAGGCGTTGCATGCGCCAATGTTGATTCCATTGATATTGTTGTTAAAGGTAAGGGTGGACATGGCGCAGCTCCACATACCACCATTGATCCGATTGTTCTTGCTGCAAGAATCATCCTTGATTTGCAAACTTTGGTAAGCAGAGAGGTGAACCCACTTGATCCGGCTGTTGTTACAGTAGGTTCAATTCACGGGGGAACCAAGCACAATATCATTCCTAGCGAAGTAAAACTCCAACTTACTGTAAGAACGATCAAAGATGATGTTCGCAAGCAGGTTTTAAGTGGGATTGAGCGATTAGCCAAAGCTGCGGCTATTGGAGCCAATGCCCCAGAGCCAGAAATTTTAGTTCGTAATAATGAATTTACTCCCGCCTTATCTAATGACCCACAGTTAACACAAAGATTGCGAAAAGTTTGGGAAGATAAGTTGGGTAAAGGATTTGTTTCAGTATGTGAACAAGTAATGTGGGGTGAAGATTTTGGCAGGTATGGTAAAGCAGGTATACCATCATGCATGTTTTTTTTAGGAACTGCATCTAAGAAAAAATATGAGGCATCTTTGATAAACAAAAACGCCTCTTTGCCTTCATTGCATTCAGAGTATTATCACCCAGATATGCCTGTATCATTAGAAACAGGCATCAACGCAACAGTATCCGCAGTGCTTGATTTATTAAAAAAATAGATCAAGCTACTTTTCGAACTTTTTGCCTTAGGAAAGAGGCGCAAGCACTTATAACAGTCCTTTGTTGTTCCACGGTAATTTCAGGGAACATTGGTAGTGCCAATACCTCATTACAAGCCGCTTCACTCGTAGGAAAATCACCTTTTGAATGGCCTAGGAATTGAAGACATTCCTGAAGATGTAAAGGTAGCGGGTAGTAAATCTCACAACCAATTTTTTCAGATCGCAAGTATTGAACCAAGGCATCTCTCTCACCGCCACCAACCCTTACTACATATTGATTAAAGGTATGATTGCGATTAGGTTTGCGCGTAGGCTTTTTCAAAAAGCTTCCTAGGTGCTCTTCGTCAATAATAGAATCGTATCTGACAGCGGCAGCTTGTCGGTTTTTAAGCCATTGTTCCAAATAATTCATCTTCACATTACAAAATGCAGCTTGAATGGCATCCATTCTGGCATTCCAACCAATGTACTTGTGATAGTACTTAGGTTCCATTCCATGAACGCGAAGGCAATTCATTTTGTTTGCCCATTCCGCATCGTTGGTAATCACCATACCGCCTTCACCAAAGGCGCCCAGATTTTTAGTGGGGTAGAAACTCATGCATGCCAAGGCAGCAAGACTTCCAGTCTTTTTTCCTTGGTATTCAGCACCAAGGGATTGTGCAGAATCTTCAATGACCAACAAATTGTGTCGTTCAGCGATTCTCCAAATAGGTTCCATGTCCGCGCATTGACCAAAAAGATGCACAGGCATGATCGCTTTTGTGCGTGGAGTTATCTTGTTTTCAATTTGCAAGGGATCAATATTAAAAGTTGCATAATCAATGTCTGTAAAAACAGGCTTGGCCCCTGTTCTGCAAATCGCACCAGCGGTGGCAAAGAAAGTGAAGGGTGGGATTATAACTTCATCACCAGGCCCAATATCTGCGGCACACAAAGCAAGTAAAAGAGCATCACTACCAGAATTACAGCTGACACCATAGTTACTGCCACAAAACTTTGCGACTGATTCTTCAAATTTTGTAACTTCAGGCCCAAGTATAGCTTGCCCAGATGCCAACACCCTTAAGGCCGCAGCTTCTAGTTCAGGTTTAATAGTCTTGTATTGTGCCTGTAAATCGCACAAAGGAACATTCATTTGATTTGTATCAGCCATTTTCTTGATTCCCCTTCCCTGGGATTAAAGACCACATCTACTAGCATCCATGCCAGAGCAGCCATGTTTATCTACTGTTTAGTATCTTTAAGTTTTTGCCAATTTTGTGTCAATGCCAGCACGGTATAAGACCTTTGAGCTTGACCAAAACCAATCATATTACCGATAAACACTTATCTTCATAACTGGAAGGATTTATAAATGGATCAGGGCAGAGAAAATATTTCGTCATCTGGGCAAGATGTTGAAGCTCATAATGTCAGAATAGAAAAGCTGGCAGAAATGATTGGTTTGAATAATTGCAGAGCTATAGGGCTTTACAAAATACCAGAAAACTTCAAGCTTTCTGTTGTGATCCCTGTTTATAACGAAAAACGATGGATTACTGAGGTCTTACGCAGAGTCAGGATGGTTCCCATCCCTAAAGAAATTATTCTGGTTGATGACCTTAGCACGGATGGCACTAGGGAAATGCTGCCCCAATTTGCAGATGAAAATACAAAAATCCTTTATAAACAAGTAAACCAGGGGAAAGGGGCTGCCCTCAGGGATGGCTTTAAACTCTGCACAGGCAATGTTATTATCATTCAAGATGCGGATTTGGAGTATGATCCAGATGATTATCCATCATTACTACAGCCCATTATTGAAAACAAAGCGGATATTGTTTTTGGTTCACGTTTTATTGGCGAAAAACATCGTGTTCTCTATTTTTGGCACATGGTGACCAACAAAATTCTTACCGTACTTTCAAATATGCTTACCAATCTTAATCTCACCGACATGGAAACATGCTACAAGGTGTTTAAAAAAGAAGTATTGGAAGGCATGGATCTAAAATCTAATCGATTTGGATTCGAGCCAGAATTCACTGCTAAAATTGCTAAGAAAAAGAAACCTGCATGGCGTGTTTTTGAAGTTCCTGTCAGTTATGATGGGCGAACGTATGAAGAAGGCAAAAAAATAGGCCTTAAAGACGGGTTTAACGCCCTTTATTGCATACTTCGATATAAGTTTTTTAATTAAACCTTAGAAATCTGCGCTGCCTGGTGTTCGTGGATATGGGATTACATCCCTGATATTTGCCATGCCTGTTATAAATTGAACACACCTCTCTAAACCCAAGCCAAACCCAGCATGAGGTACGCCCCCAAACCTTCTCAGATCCAAGTACCACCAATAATCCTCAGGTTTTAAACCTGCGCCTTGCATTCTGGCTTCTAGGATCTCTAGGCGTTCTTCCCGCTGACTACCCCCGATTATTTCTCCAATTCTAGGCACCAAAACATCCATGGCACGAACGGTTTTACCATCGTCGTTAAGTCGCATGTAAAAAGCTTTTATTTCTTTGGGATAATCGTACAGGATGACAGGGCCATTAAAGTGTTTTTCTGCAAGATAGCGCTCGTGTTCTGATTGTAAATCTTTGCCCCAGGCGACTTCAAATTCAAAAGTCTGCCCGCTATTTTTAAGAATTTCAACAGCTTCAGTGTAAGAGATTCGTTGAAAATCTTTATTGAGTACCAATTCGAGATTTTGGATGAGTCCTTTTTCGATTCGTTCTTCAAAAAACTGCATGTCTTCGCCGCAATGATTCAATGCATCACGAATAATTCTTTTAATAAAAGATTCAGCGAGATCCATATTCTGAATTAGATCATTAAAAGCAACCTCGGGTTCGACCATCCAAAACTCTGCCAAGTGCCTAGAAGTATTGGAGTTTTCGGCCCTAAAAGTTGGCCCAAAGGTATAGATTTTTCCTAGAGCGCAAGCATAAGTTTCACCCTCGAGTTGACCACTTACAGTAAGAAACACTGGTTTTCCAAAGAAGTCGTCTTCGGCCTTGGCGATTGTTTTAGGGTTAAGAAAATCTAAAGTTGTGACCCTGAACATGTGCCCTGCCCCTTCACAATCACTTGGGGTGATAATGGGGGTGTTAATGTAAAGAAAACCTTGTTCCTGAAAAAAATCATGGATTGATTTAGAAATCTGATTGCGAACCCTAGCAACCGCACCGAAGGTATTAGTTCTTGGCCTTAGATGAGCTTGGGTCCTTAGATATTCAAAAGTGTGCCCTTTTTTCTGCATTGTGTAGGTGTTAGGGTCCGCCCAACCAACAACCTGAACTGAATCTGCGACCAATTCTGTTTCTTGGCCTTTTGCAGGGGACCCTTTGATTACGCCTTCGATCACTACGCTGCAGCCCGTGCCTATTTTCAGAATGTCTGTTAGATAGTTTTGCAATGTATTGTTGGCGATTACTTGCAAATTGCCAAAACTTGAGCCATCGTTAATTTCAAGAAAACTAAAACCACCTTTGGAATCCCTGCGCGTTCTCACCCATCCCTTAATTGTAAACTTCTTACCTATCGATTCAGCTTTCCTAGCTGATGCAACACATTCCATTGCCATTGTAGATTCTCCAATCAAAGTCGAAATATAAATGAAAACACCCGGAAATATAT
>JAPLNF010000330.1:799-46730 GCA_026692965.1 Planctomycetota bacterium | reverse complement strand
CATCGTTTTTGCCATCCATCAACCCTTCGGTGTCTGCGCAGATAACTTCACAGCGGTTGCTAACATAATAAAGGCGGTTGCCTTCAACTACGGGACTTGAGCAGATACCTTCGCGAGGCCAGTCGTTAACCCTGCCAGCGGGCAATTTGTCGTGAACGGATTGCCAGAGAAGTTCGCCAGTTTTTTCATCAAGGCACATGATGATGCCTTTGTCATCTTTGATGCTAGGATCACGAGGAGCATCATTGTTGGTGCCTAAATAAATTCTTCCACGATAAATGATTGGTCCGCCGTAAGCTTTGGAGCCTAAATCGACCACCCATTTAACATTTTTCTTTTTGCCTTCTTCATTGCTCCAAGATTCCGGGAGATTTTTTTCAACGAGATTGACGAGATTTCTGCTAACAGAGCCCCCGAATAGTGCCCAATCTTTGGTAGTTGCAGCGGGCCCAGGTGCATCTTGAAGCGCAACAGCCTCTACTTTTGGTTCGACCCAAAAATATTGGGAGGCAGCTCCTGTAAGAATTGCAGCGGTAATACCGAGAATAGAAAGGCGCCTAATTGTCTTGTTTTTGCTGGTCATGTTTACTTTCCGTTAAAAAATCAATGATTAAAGAGATAACGAAATCAACTACACACGAGGTTACTTTTTGTTTGGGAGAACCTTTACATTATCGTAAAAGATTTCAGTCCCAGGTTGATTTTCAAGTATACCAGCAGCGTAGCCATAAACTCCAGCGCTACCTTCAAGGTTTGCAACTGGGTCTTTGAACTCAAGGGTCCATTCTGCTGGTTCGGGCTTATCTCTGGGCCAGATTTTGCCACGAATTGTACCTTCAGTACCTGTCGCTTTTTCAAAAGATAGTTTAAAGGTATACCAAACATTGGGCTCCCATGGATAAGAAATAGTCTTATCAACTCTAGGTAATGCATCCCAAGAAATAAGCCTTAAAGACTTGGTTTTTCCAGTTAACATGAAAGTATATCGGTTTGCAACAACGCCCATATCGGGAAGATCATCGCGAACCTTGGTGCCCATCATGTCTGCCTGAATTGTGTATTCAGTAAGGTCTGGCATCGTGATAAATGCATTTGCCCTAGCCACCAATGGGCTTGGATTTACAGCAAGTTTCTTCAAAATCTTTTTACCATCAACAGTAACCATTTCAAACTTGCCCTGACAGTTGATCCAACCACCTGGAGTTCGCTTTTCTGGAATATTGGCGAAGTTTGGCGCATAAGGAAGAACCGGGGATACTCTAACCCTAGTTTCAGCAGTTAACTTCCCAGCCTTTGCTACCACTCTGCCAAACTGTGCTGGCGGAGCTTTGCTAATCTCAAGAACGGTATCCATTCCCTTTTCATTACTTAGCTTCCCATTTAAAGGAGGAGGGGGTGTTGGAGCAGGAGTTCCAGGTGCGGCAGGAGGTGCAGGTGGCAGGCCTTCTGGCGGCCTTACTCCAGCAAGCGACCATTCTACTTCAACAGGTCCAATTTTGTTGCCTTTGGCATCGTAAGCATAAGCAGCAAGGGATTGTTTTGCTTCAGGGTTTAGAACAAAGTCAGCAGGAACAATTTGCAAATGTGCGGCCTCTCCTAAAGTAACCGCTTTGGTTTCAGTTTTAACTTCGGGAGCAGAAGGCTTCCAATCTGGTTTTCCAATGCAGTAAAGATCTTCACTAGTCATGAAAATGATTTTGCCGTTAATGATTGCAGGGCTGCCATTGATTTCAACATCTTCGCCTGCGTTGCCGTCTTCCCCAGGTTTACCCTTGAAAAGTTGTGCATGAAGTCGTTTGCAACCTTCCTTGGAAGGCTGCAGGATGTGAAATTTGGAGTTAACTTCGGCAATATAAAGTTTACCATCCGCAAGAACGGGAGAACCTTTCGTATTTCGACCGTATTGGAACTTCCAAAGTTCTTTGCCTGAAGAAGCTTCTAAGGCATGTAGGGAACCGACTTCACCACACATGTAAAGAATGCCGTCGTTAATAACAGGTGAGGCAAATTTTGCTTTGATGCCATCAGCTTGCCAAACAACTTTAGGCTGGCCGTTGGTTACAGTGCCAGCGTCAAGGCAAAGCACCCTGCCCTGAGTATTTGCACCAATATTTTCTTCACCCTGCCCAATGTAGACGAAATTATCTTGAACAACAGGTGAGCAGTTGATGGAACCACTACCGAAAAGATGGCTCCAAACTTTTTCGCCAGTGTTTACTTTGAAGGCGTGTACGCCACCATCACCACCACCACTAATAAGTAAGCGTTGCCCGTTGATGTTGGCAACAACAGGATAAGAATAGTAAGTATCTTTAATAGGGTTACCGGTGGATGCCCACCATTGAATTACGCCGGTTTTTTTGTTGAACGCAACAAACCTATTTCGGCCCATCCCTTGATCGCCCCAGCTTGCATTTATCATCCCAATAATGAGGAGATCGCCATCAACTATCGGGCTGGTAACACGACCACCATACCCAGTGATTCTACCGTACTCTTCTGTCAGTGATTTCGACCAAAGAACTTTGCCGTCTTTATCAAAACAAAATAGCAAGCCTTGGGTACCGTGGGCATAAACATTGCCAGTTTCTGGGTCTCCAGTCATATTGGTCCAGCCAAGCCGAACACTAACAATATCTGTGTGGAAAACATTAAACTTGTATTCCCAAAGAAGCTTGCCATCTTTCATGGAAAAGCACATGACTCTTTCTTGTTCGGAAATACCTTTACCAACTTTATTGATGATGTAAACACGATCATTTTGAACAATAGGAGTGGTACGACCGCCAAAAGGGGTTTTCCAAACCAAGTTGTTGTCTGCGGTTGCGGGGTTTGGGGACCACTTTTCTGGGAGGTTTTTATCAGTGGAAACACCATTTTGGGTCGGGCCGCGCCAGTGACTCCATTCCACAGCTAAAGGGGCCGAAGATTTAACAACCTTGTTTTCTGCCTTGATCTCCTCTTTTACAGCAGGTGTTGAAACAGCAGTTTTTTTGTCTTCAGGTTTGTTAGTTGGGGCCGAATTAGTTTTCTTTTCTTGCTTTGGTGCAGATTTTTCTCCGCCGCAACCCGTAAAAGAAATTGCAAAAAAAGCAGAAAGGGCCAAAGTTCGAAGAATCTTATTCATGTTTAAATTCCTTACAACAATCGAAGCGTAAATCAGCAGACTTTTCATGGTAAATTGTATTTGAATCAACTTTGACCATATATAAAGCCAACGGCAGGTAATCACATTAACTTATGTTTTAACAAAAATCATCAGAATTGCACGTAGGATATTTGTTAGATTTGTATAAATCTTTTAGATTTCATTTCTTGTGTGGGTAAGGTGCCTGCGGGCACTATTTTAATAACTGGTTTGAATAAAAATGCAGTTTGAATCATTTTTTCAAGCATATTTTTAATTGATTCCGAATCTGTTTGAAGAGTTTCAATTTCAAATAATAGGTGTGGATTACCTTCAATCTTGTAAAAAGTGATTCTAAAATCCAGTATCCCCTCTATCGAATGAAGCATGTTTTGCAAAGCAGAAGGATAGATGTTGTTACCCTTGAGAAATATCATTTCATCCGTCCGGCTCAAAATTCCACCTTTAAGGCTTTGCCCGTTAAAACCACAAGCACATTTTTGGTGATTTAAATGCACAATGTCACCAGTTCGATAGCGTAAAAGCGGGCACCCTGCCCTGCCAATGGAGCTAAGAACAAGCTCTCCAATCGAGCCAAGGTTTAGGTTTTTCTGGGTGATTGGATCAATAACTTCTGCAATAAAAGCATTTTCAATGATGTGTAAAAGCCCAGGCGTGGTTGAACATTCAACTGTGACTGGCCCAGTTTCTGTCATGCCGTGATGATCTACAACAATCGGGCCCCAATCTTTTTCAATTCTTAAACGAGTAGCAGGAATATTAGCGCCGGGCTCTCCAGCTAGAACTAATTTTTTTAGTCCCAAATCTTGAAGGTTTATACCTTGGATTCGAGCAACCTCACCAAGCCTAAGAGCATAACTTGGCGTGGTAAATACCACATTGATTTTTTGATTTTGAATTAATTCAAGTCGGGATTCAGAACTCATTCCTCCACCTGGAAAGCTTAAGCAACCTGCCTTACATGCAGCTTCAAAGGCTGTCCAAAACCCTAGAAAAGGTCCAAAAGAGAAAGGGAAGAAAAGCCGATCACCCTTTTCGATACCAGCTAATACAAATATTTTCAACCAATTGTTTAGAAGCCATTCCCATCCATCTTTGGAGTCTAAAAAAAGTAAGGGTTTCCCGGAAGACCCAGAAGTTTGGTGGAAACGATTGTATTGACCAATATCTAAATAATGAAAATCCCCGTAAGGGGGATAAGAAGATTGGCTGTTTTGTAATTCGAATTTCGAGGTAAATTCAAAAGAATCAAAGTTATCTTTGATCCAAGATTTGGAGACATTACCGGCACCGATGCGAAGCTTTCTAAGATAAAAAGCATTCTGAGGTAGAACCGATTCCCAGAAAGTTAAAAACGCATCGGTTAACAAAAGAAGTTCTTTCAAATGGTTTTGATACGAGCAAAAGAAAATCTAGATTATCGTATTTCGAAACAATAAAGAAGTTCTTGATCTCGGATGAAAAGTTTACCATCAGAAATTGCGGGATGCGCCCAAAGCTTACCCCCGTCTTTCCGTAAGGTCGAAAGTTCTGGAATCTTAAACTTGCTGATTTCCTTATACCCTGCAGGAGAAGCAGCAAGCATTGCAACTTCACCGGAATCTTCAGCTAAAACATAAAGCCTGCCATCCGCAGCAATGACAGATCCTGCAGTAATCCCTTTTCTAGCAGAGGTCCAGGCGACAGTGCCTGTTTCAATGTCTATGCATTCCCAAAATCGTTTCATGTGAAAACCATAAACATGTTTACCAACTAAAACGATACCACCATTATCGTTGGCAATTTCTTTTTTGCTGTAAACTTGTTTGGCTTGGAAAGAAGAACCCGACTTTTCGATTTTGAAGCAATCCATCCCATCGCCAAAACCAACGGAAGTCGCAATCAGATTGCCTGAAATAACAGGTGCTGTACAGACAACATCATGATACTCAGTTTCGCGTTTATATTCCCAAAAGAGTTTTCCATTTTCGGGGTTAACACCAACGCAGCCTTTTTGGGTGATTTGAATAATTGTTTTCTGGCCATCAATAGTAGCCAAAGTTGGAGAAGCATAAGGTGCTTGAAGTTTTACATCAGAAGAGCGCCAAAGCTGTTCGCCAGTTTTTTTATTAAGGGCTGCTAGTAGCCCAAGCGAACCACCAGGAACAATAATGAGTTTGTCACCATCAACAATAGGTGACCAAGAATATCCCCAACCAAAATTTTCTGGCCCCCCACCAACAGGATTAACTTCAGCAGATAAATCTTTAGGAAGATCTTTCTTCCAAACTATTTGGCCAGTTTTTGTGTCTGAACAAATCAAAGTACCCTGACTGCCGAGAGCAAAAACGAGATTATCATCAACGGTGGGCGAGCCATTAGGTCCACCACTCCATTTGTTGCCTTTAAAGTCGAAAACAGGGCCAATTTTGGCATTCCAAAGTTCTTTGCCGGTAGAGTCAATTTTTAAAAGAAGTTCTTCCCCTTTGCGCGCTCCCATGATGTAAATATTGTTTTGAACAATCGCAGGTGAGGAGTAGCCCGTGCCGCAATCTTTAAAAAGCCAAGCTTGCTTTGGGCCATCTTTGGGCCAAGTTGCAAGCAATTTGGTTTCCTTTGAATGACCCGAGCGATCTGAACCTCTAAAACCAGCCCAGTCTTCCGCAAGCAAAAAATTACCTGCGGAAAATAAGACTAAAAAACCAAGTGATAATTTGTAATTACTCTTCATTGCAGATCTCCGGGAGAGAGGAAATTATTTAGAGGATACATCGAAGCAAAAGACAAGGTCGAAGTCGCGTAGAAAAAGCTTGCCATTGCTTACGACAGGGTGAGTCCAGATTTTACCAGATTGCCTTTCAATCTTGGTTGTTTCAGGGATTTTAAACCTTCCAGTTTCAATCCATTCTTTAGTGCTTGGTTCGACAAGTACAACGGTTCCATCATTTTGGCCATAAATATAGAGCCTGCCGCCTGCAAAGGTAAGTGAACCGGTTTGATTGAGTTTTTCGGATTCCCACTTGGCTTCGCCGGTGAGCATATTCTGGCATTTCCATCGTGCAGCCCTGTCGTTGCAATTGCCCGATGCGCCATAAATATGGCCATCTAATAGGACCACGCCACCATGGTGGTTTTGCATTAACTTGTTTTCGTAAACAATTTTTGAGGCAATACCAGATTCATTAGGAGTAAGGGAAACCAAACCGCAACCAGTGCCATAATCGGAGGTGACATAAACCTTGTTGTCATGGAATATGGGAGTTGGGATAATCGCAATGCCATTAACCCCAACCTTTTCAGAAAACAATTTTTTACCGGTGTTAGCATCAACACCCACCAAGCCACCTGCCGTCATTTGAAGGTAAACATCATGCTTGCCAACCTTGGCCTTGATGATGGAAGAATAAGATGCTTCATCTATGATATCAGTGGTGCGCCAAAGAACCTTGCCAGTGTTTTTGTCCAAGGCTGCAATCGAACCCTTAGCTCCGCCTGGGCTGCAAACAACTTTATTTCCATCAATCAGAGGAGATTCGCTGAATCCCCATATTTTCATAACTTTGCCTTCGAGTTCCTTGGCAAGTGACACGAGCCATTCTTTTTTGCCAGACTTTGCGTCAACGCAAATAAGGTCACCATCCCCACTGATGCCATAAACTTTGCCCGAATCAAAAGAAGGGGTGCTCCGAGGTCCGCCACCCCATTTATTTGGATAAGGTTTCCCAATAGGAGTGGACCAAAGTTGTTTGCCTGTATTGGTATCCAGAGCAAAGATCGATTCAGAATCGTTTTGAACCCCCATCAAGAAAAGATTATTGCCAACCACCGCGGGGCCAGAATAACCAATGCCTGCATCTCTAAAAGTCCAAAGCAATTTCGGGCCTTCAGATGGCCAAGACTGAAGTAATCCTTTTTCAGCGGAAATATTGTCCCGATTTTGCCCACGCCATTGAGGCCAGTCTTCAGCAATTGAATATGAAACTAATAAAAAGGAAGCACAAATTAAAGAAAATGCAGGAACTCGAAACATAATATTTTCTCTTAGGTGGGAACTTTTACCATTAGTTTAAGAATAGTGGAAAGATAAGACTGCTGCAAGTAAAAGAGATGAGTTATAAGATCTTTTCAGCCTATGAATTATGGTGTGGTTTCAATGGACAATAACATTGACAACAGTATCGGTTCAAGATGCTAGATATTTAAAGGGGTGTTGCACTAGCTTTTTGAGTGTCGGTTTCTAAATGTTTTGCCCCTAGTAGCCAGAATACCCCTGCTAGAAAATACATGACGGATACTGCTACGAAGCCAGCGTTCAAGTTTCCTACTTTTTCAACAATATCTTGCCCCTCAACTGCGATGGTTCTTTCAAATGAAAAACTATCTGCAATTCCGCCAATAATCCAAGGGCTGATGGCATCTCCCAATGCGTGAATCACGAAAATAGTAATTGCAAAGGCCATGGGTCGTAGTAAAGGTGGCGAAACATTCAAAAGGATGGCATTTGTGGGGCCAGTATTCAAAAAGGTGCAAAAACAAGATATGAAAATTAAAACCCAGGCGAAAGGAAATGGAACATAAAGAACAGCAAGAAACACAGGGAAACCTATAATCATCCCAATGCCAGACACAAGGAAATACGCACCTTTGTGATAACGAGAAAAGTAATCTGCAGCAAATCCCCCGCATAAGGTTGCTAGTAATCCGGAAATAACAATGAGCAAGCCCATAATAATTCCGGCTTCTTGTTCGGTACCGTTCTGCCTGAAAATAGACACATAGTAAGGGAACCAGTAGGCGATCCCGCCAATTGCAAAAGTGTTGGCGGTCATGCCAAGGATGTTAAAAATGATTGACGGTGTTTTTAAAAGTATTAAAGCATCTTTGATCTGAATTTTTTTCGGTGGCAGGTGAGATGAATCTTGGGCCCCAATCTCAGGTTCTGGCATTAAAAAACAAAGAACACCTAAAAGTATACCAGGTGGAATTACCCAGTAAAACGCATTAGGCCAGCCTGCAATGCCCCCAAAAGCATAGCCAAGTGCACTACCAACAGGTATCGCTCCATAAAAAATAGACATGATCATACCCCGGCTTTTTTCAGGGTATAAATCAGAAAGAATGGTTGGCGCTATTGGGCCATATGCAGCTTCACCAACCCCCACCATGCATCGGGTTAGCGCAAGAAATGCATAAGAACCTACAAAAGCCATGATTATTCCTACAGGTAGTCCACCGATAGTAGATCCCTCGTTTAACTTTGCAACCGTGCCCGAAAGCCCGCTTAATCCACTGGCAAGCGACCAAAAAATTACACCGTAACCAATAAGATGCCAGCGCTTGATTTTTGTGCAAAATATCCCGAAAATTGGTGCAAATATCATAAAACTTGCCATGAAGCATGTTGCTAGTATTCCCAACAAGGCTTTTTTATTGTCCGGCGAATGGTTGCGTAATAAATCGCTTTCGATTCCAGAGATGGTTGCGGAAAGTATGTATCTATCAATGTAGTTAAAAAGATTTATTGCGAGGAGAAGCGTAAGCGCTGCCTTAGCTTTGTGATTAATCAGCATAATAACTTTCTAAAAAATAACGCAAATACTATTCTGTTTCCTTTAAAACAAAAATGACAAATTCAATCTAGGCAGGCTTTCAAGGGCCTTGCCCTATACGCCCCATCTTTCCTAATATTTTCGGGTGTTGCTATGGATTTAATTTGATTGGATCTTTATAAGGCCTCAAACATTTACCTTTAAGGTGTTAAAAAAAGGTTCTATAGAGTTTATGAAAATTGATGTGTGCTTGTATGAAAATGAAAACGCTGGAATGTTAGAGCCTTTGGCTTTAACTAGACCTGTTTTTTCATTACTGTGTGGTACGAAAAACTTATTTGAAAAAATTTCAGCAACGGTTGGCATTGTACCTAATGCCTGTTTTGTTCGAAAGTATTTGCAAGAAACCGTCCGTACTTCGCATTTGGGTTTAGCTGTAAATTCATCCGATTGGTTAGAGGGTAGAGAAAACATTCTGTTTATTGATGGGGCATGGATTCCACCACTTGATTTTCAATTTGCCCCCGATGTTTCTCACGCTGGAATTTGTTCTGGCAAGCCTGTTTACTATTACTGTAAACGAAACAAACTGACTTCAATAACTGAAATACAAGATAATTTTGATTTGGTCGAAAGTTTAAGGTCGTTGGATTTGCCCGAAAAAACGGTTGAAGGTGTCGTACTTGAATATTTGTGGGATTTGGTTGGGAATAATGGCGCACAAATAATTGCGGATATGAAAGGCTTTTCCGAGTTTCCCAGCCCAATTGAATTCCCTGCTGGTTTGTTTGGTCCGCTAGATCAGTTATTCATTCATCCTGAAGCTGAAGTGGAACCTTTAGTAGCTTTTGATACTACAAAAGGGCCAGTCGTTGTTGAAAGTGGCGCAAAAATACAAGCCTTCACTCGATTGGAAGGCCCTTGTTTTATAGGTAAAGACACTCAAGTTTTTGGGGCGAAAATTCGCGCATGTACATCGATTGGTACAAATTGCAGAGTTGGTGGCGAAATTGAAAACTCTATTATTCTTGGTTATACCAACAAATATCATGATGGGTTTTTAGGTCATTCATATCTAGGAGAGTGGGTCAATTGGGGAGCAGCAACTAATGCCAGCGACCTGCGTAATGATTATGGTTTGGTCAGGGTTCAAGTTGATGGGCAATTAATTAGCACCGGACTTAATAAAGTTGGAGTTTTCTTTGGTGACCATTCTCGAACTTCTATCGGAGTTTTGCTAAATACGGGATCGAATATTGGTGCTTTTGCCAACCTTTTGCCAGGGGGATTGCTGCCTAGAAATGTCCCCGCTTTTGCCTCTTCTAAAAATGGGAAGCTAGTTCAGGGAAATTCGTGGGAAATCTTGATGAAGATTGCTTCTGTCGTTATGCAGCGCAGGCAGCGTGAATTATCTCCAGACCTAGAGCGTTTGTATCAGAGTGTATTTCAACTTACTGCTGCCCAACGAAAGAAAATCCCCTTCGATTCAGAAATTCCTTTTAATCGCAAATCAGCTTGATTAACCTTACTTTAGATTCATGAATTTATGTGATATCTAAAAGGCAGGTTATTATGTCCCCCTTAAATCGTAGAGAAGTTCTTACTAAAAGTTTGTTGGCAGGTGGTGCGCTTTGTGCTACCGATGAAGCTTTTGCCCTTAAGGATTCCAACCAAAATGCAATCGTGCTTGAAAATCTTAAACCGGGAACACTGGATTGGCGATTAACTTATACGCGAACCGATACCAAGGATAAACTTCGTTGCCCTTTAATTGAAGGCTTTGCTTCTCGTACCAGTGTTTCTGCTGGCGAAACAATTACTTTTTTTGTCAGTGCCTTATCACCTGGTAAAGGAACTCTCGATATATATCGCCTCGGATTCTATGCTGGGAAAGGTGGAAGATTGGTTCAGCAAGTTGGCCCTTTCGAAATTTTTAAACAAGAAACTCCCGCAGTTGGCGAGCAACGATTAAGGGAATGTAATTGGAAAGAAACTGCATCCCTAAAAATTCCAGAAGGCTGGCTTAGTGGTGTCTACCTTGCCAAGATTTCTAGCAACCAACATCGCTATCAGAGTTACATCGTGTTTGTTGTTAAAGATAATCGTAAAGCAGATTTTCTCTTTCAATGTAGTGATAACACCTGGCAGGCTTATAACCAGTGGCCTGATGGTTACTCGCTTTACACCAATGATAGGCCTGACAAAAAAGTGCTAGTTTCGGGGGTTAAAGTTTCATTTGACAGGCCTTATGGCAAATATGCACAAATATTTGATAATCCATTGTCGCAGGGTTCAGGTGAGTTTTTGCTTTGGGAGTTTCCATTAGCATTTTGGATGGAAAAAGAAGGATACGATCTTACGTATTGTTCAAATTCAGATGTTCATTCCAATGCTGATGAGTTGCACCGTGTTAAGGCTTTCCTTTCTGTAGGGCATGATGAATATTGGAGTTTGGAACAATTTAACAATGTCAAAAATGCTGTGAACAAAGGTGTTCATGCAGCTTTTCTTTCGGGTAATTCTGTTTGTTTTGTAACCCCCTACTCTGCTTCTACAAAAAATGTTGCTAACAGGACTTTAACCCGTGCAGGAAGATATGGCGGTGTCAGGCCCAAAGAAAAACCTTTCATGGTTGATTTAAATCTTGATGGACCAAATGAGTCCACGCTTATTGGTGCCCAGACGGTAACCCCTTTTAATGGTTCTGGTGATTGGATTGTAACCAAACCAGAGCACTGGCTATTTAATGGTACCGGAATGAAAAAAGGGGATAAGATTTCAGGCTTGGTGGGTTGGGAGTTCCATGGCGAACCAGCGGCAATCCCAGGGTTGGAAGTGGTAGCAGAAGGCCCTACCTATACGGGAAATGATGTGGAATCGCATTATACAGCCACGATTTATCCGGGGCAAAAGGGGAACCTTGTATTTAATGCTTCCACTATTTTCTGGGCACAGGGGTTGACCCAACCGCCTGGTCATATGCCTCCGATTTCGCATCATGGCAGGCCCCAGGGGCCTGATGATAGGGTGCAGAAAATTACAAAAAATCTGTTTGAGAAATTCCTCGAAAAGAGGTAATTCCATTGTTGCAAGTCGTATCTGAAAATCGCAAGATATGCAAATGTACTAATGCATCATCATGAACTTTAAACAAAGGAAGTAGTTATGAACGGACCATTGAGCAGAAAATTAAACATGGGGCTTGTGGGTGGTGGTCAAGGTTCATTTATTGGCAAAGTCCATAGTATTGCCGGCGTTTTGGATAATAGGGCGTCACTTGTTGCGGGTGCTTTATCTTCAAATCCAGAGCGAGCCAAAGATTCTGCTTCCGTTTACGATATTAAGCCTGAAAGGGCTTATGGTTCTTACCAGGAAATGATTTCAAAAGAGTTGGCCTTACCCGTTGGCCAGAGAATCGATTTTGTTTCAATTGCTACCCCTAATCATACGCATTTTGAAATAGCAAAAAGCTTTGCAGAGGCTGGTATTAATGTGATTTGTGATAAGCCCATGACTTTTGACCTGGCGCAAGCTGAAGAGTTGGTCAAGGTGGTCGAGAAGTCGAATGTGGTATTTGCTTTGACTCATAATTACACGGGCTATCCCCTTGTTCGCCAAGCTCGAGAAATGATACTTTCTGGTGAATTAGGTGAGATTAATGCTATCCGGGCTTTTTATATTCAGGGATGGCTTCGAACCCGGTTGGAAGTTTCTGGCCAGAAGCAGGCTGGTTGGCGGACTGACCCCGCAAAATCGGGCGCATCTGGTTGTTTTGGTGATATCGCAACTCATGCATATAATCTTGCACGCTATATGACTGGCCTTTTGCCCATGCAGATTTCCTGCCATTTAAAAGTTTTTGAAGCGGGCCGGGCTTTGGATGATTACGGCACGGCTGTTATTCGTTTTCAGAATGGTGCCTTGGGAACCGTAACGGCTTCCCAGATATCACATGGTCGCGAAAACGATCTTTTCATCGAGGTTGACGGAACTAAAGGGTCTTTAGAGTGGCACCAAGAAGAGCCAAATAAAATGTGGGTAAGAACAAACGGTCAGCCGCATCGTTTGTTTACAAGAGATCCAAATGCGCCGTTTATGGGAGATATGGCGAAAGCCTCGTGTAGGCTTCCTAGTGGCCATCCAGAAGCTTTTTTGGAGGCATTTGCCAACATTTATAATGCGACTTACGATGATATTATACGCAAATTGAATGGTGAGAAATTTGCAGGAAAGAACACCCTTTACCCTAATGTTTATGATGGGGTTGATGGTATGAACTTTATTACCAGATGTGTTTCTAGTTCAACGGAAAATGGTAATTGGGTAAATCTTAATAACTCCGCATGTCGAAGTTGATGATTTTATCTTCTATTGATTTAAGATAAGGTGTTATGAAGGAAACTCTTTCTTCCTGATTTGAGGAAAGAGTTTCTTTGTTTATATTGTTATGAATTGAATTGTAAGCGGTTTCGCAATAAGATGACATAGAATGTAAGTTGAATAGGATTGAGCTTTTATGTAAGCCCTCATATTAGAGAATTGGGCAACTCTGAACTTAGGAGAATCATTGTGCAAATTAAAATTTCGACTCGACATGGCCATGTTAGTGAGGAAGTTCAAAAACATATTCAAGAAAAAGCAGGGAAACTTCTCCATTTTTTTGCTCGTATATCCATGATTGAAGTAACATTAGATCATCAAAAAGATATGAAAGTGGTTGAACTTGCTGTTAACGCCGAACATAAGCATGATTTTTTTGCGAAGGAAGAAAACCCAGACCTGTACACGGCTGTTGATTTAGTGATCGATAAGGTGGAGCATCAGATTCGGAAGTATAAGGAAAAGATACAAGACCATCGTAAAACACCGCCAATGGGTGAACTTCCTAAATCGCTTTAACTATTGCATTTTAGATGAGAGGGATGGTGAATCAAAATGCGAATGTCGGACTTCATAGTGCGTTCTGCCATAGTTCCAGAACTTAATGCCACTGATAAAGAAGGCGTAATTCGAGAGCTTTTAGAAAGCCTCTGTCGCAATGGTTGCTTTAAGGATGTGGATGTTGAAGACATAATCAAAGCCGTGCTAAAACGAGAATTGCTAGGCTCAACTGGTATTGGTGATGGAATTGCTATTCCTCATACGAAATACAGTGGCGTAGACAAATTAGTTGGGGTTTTGGGTATTTCTCCTTCAGGGGTTAGTTTTGGCAGCAGAGATGGAGAACCAGTCTTCGTGTTTGTGCTGATCATTTCACCTGTTGACCAACCTGTAGTCCATTTGCGAGCTCTCGAAACTGTTTCGAGAGTACTTCGCGATGATCCATTGGTTAAGGCTTTAAGGGCCTGTACCACTGCTGATCAATTGTTTGAGCAGATGAATCAGTACTCGAAAATGTAGTTTGCCAGTTTTGGTCGGGGAAATTATTGGAGATCTTTTGGTGGAAGATGCGAGCCAGGAACTTCTGAAGAGCGTTGTTAAAATTAAAAACCCAAATGGGTTTCATATGCGGCCTAAAGCTGCATTTGTTGAGGCTGCATCACGTTTCGTTTCTGAAGTTAAATTGATTTGGGAAGGCCAGGTTTTTAATGGCAAAAGCATGTTCGAACTTATGCTTGTTGCTGCAGGTGAAGATAGCGAAGTGACTCTCGAGGTTTTTGGATCTGACTCTCATTTGGCTTTGCAAGAACTTGAAAAAGTTCTCGCGGAGGAAGATGTTTCTGTTTTGGATTGATGTTGTTTATTTGTTTGGAACAAGGTGCTGATGGAAGTTTATCGAGGAATACCAGTTTATCCAGGGGTTGTTATAGGCCCTGCTTTGTTGCTTGACACCGAAGGGTATTTGATTCCCCAAAGGTCTATTACGGCTTCTGAAGTGGTAGAAGAATTTGAACGACTTAAGATTGGGATCCGAGACGCAGCAATCGAGGTACGCTCAAATCAAGCTATAATTGCTGCTAAAGTTGGTACGCAGTATGGTGCTATATTGGGCGCTCATGCCCAGATGATTGAAGATCCATTTCTTCTTGGCGAAATTGAATCACTGATTTCGAAAAAATTCTTTACCGCAGAATATGCGCTTAGTTTGGTAATGCGTAAGCATATTAAAGAAATACAAAGTCTTCCTGATGCAAGAATGGCGTCTCGCGCCACAGACCTATTTGACATCGAAAAACAAATTCTTGGAAAGTTGATTGGGCAACGCAAGGAAGGGCTTAATTCCTTGAATGAGCCTGTCGTTATTCTTGCGCATGACCTTTCCCCCAGCGAGACTGCAAAGTTAAACACCAAACTGGTGCATGCCTTTGCGACGGAGGCGGGTGGTAGGACAAGTCACACCTCTATTTTGGCTGGTGCCCTAGAAATACCAGCTGTTGTTGGCTTGGGAAAATTTATTTCCGAGGTGACAGGCGGGGATATTGTGATTGTGGATGGTAATGCCGGCCTACTCATCATCGACCCCGATGCTGAAACCTTGCGAAGGTACCAAAAAACTCAGACAGATATAGTTTCGCTAGATGCTTCCCTTGAAAGTCTTCGCGATCTTCCTGCAATTACTCAGGATGGTGTTGAGATTAAGCTGCTTGGAAATATCGAGTTTCCACATGAAACTAAGCATTGTCTTGATAAAGGGGCGCAGGGAATAGGGCTTTATCGAACGGAATTTCTTTTCATGGGAAAAGATGCTGTTCCTACCGAAGATGAGCAATTTGAGGCTTACAAGGAAGTGGTTCAAGCCATGGGGAAGGATAGGCCGGTGGTGATCCGGACTTTGGATTTAGGTGGCGACAAATTGGCTGCTTTTTCTAATTTGCACATCCCCGAAAAGAATCCGTTCCTTGGCCTTCGAAGTATCAGGCTTTGCCTTAGAAATATTGGCTTATTTAAAACCCAACTTCGGGCGATTTTGCGCGCTAGTGTTTATGGAAATATTCAGTTGCTTTTCCCTATGATTTCAACGGTTTTAGAACTGCGGCAGGCTAAAATGATCGTTTCGGAAGTCAAAGAAGACCTTTTTGAGGAAAAAGTACCATTTAATAAGGATATTCCCATAGGAACTATGATCGAAGTTCCATCTGCTGCCATTCTTTCAGAATTAATGGCAAAAGAAGTGAGTTTCTTTTCCATTGGCACAAATGGTTTCTTGGCTTAGGAATTAGGCAGTTAAGTGTTTCGCCGCATAGTATTCCGGAGATAAAGCAATTTATCCGGATGGTGAACCTTAAAGATGCCGAAAATGTTGCCAAAGAAGCTATGCGCCAACAGACTGCGCGTGATGTAAACAATTATTTGCGGGAACAGACCCGGAAGCTTTTGCCTGACTCATTGATGTATTAAACAAGCAATGAGTTTGTACCAAGGAAACCTTCTATTTGCCTCTAGAGCGTCAAGATTTTGTTACCAAGATTTTAGGCAGATACTGTTTTCTTAATGGACGATGATTTTCAGGCAGATTAATGCTGACGGTGCAGAAACTCTGGATTACTTCAGCTTCTGCAGTGTTTATTCCCGCCTTGTGCGGAAATATTTTGCATGAACTTATTACTGGGGATTTCTTTACCCCTAGCGAGCCAGCAGAAAAACTTTTTAAAAGTTCCTACTCGTTCGCTAAATAAAAATGATTTTAATCCTTTACGTTGTCAAGGTATTTTAAAGCACTTTGTTCTTCAATCCAAGGTTGTTAAGCCTCTCTCTTTGCAATCTAATTTTGTAGATAAGAATTTAAATATTAGTGATAGCTACATTAAAAAAAACGCCCTTGTTAAAACGCTTGTGTTTGCAAAACCTTCCCTTTGCTTTATCCAGAGCGCTTGGAAACATAGTTGCAGCATTATCCAGGGTCTTCATTCGACCATGGTTTTTCTTGACCAATCATCTGTGGGGCTTCAGTTTACTGACAAAGGAACAGTGAAGCCTTCTGAAATATTTTCCTTGTTGGGCCTTGATGCCCAGAACCCCTCTGATTCCTCTTTGGAGCAGTTGGGGTTGAATCCCAAATTTTAATTTGAATACGAAAGGCTTAGAATCTGATGAAAAAAGTTATGTTAATCAATGTTTTGCAGCCTGAAGAATGCCGCATTGCAATTCTGGAAAATGGTATCCTCGAAGAGCTTTATGTTGAGAGAAATACTCATGAAAGTTATGTTGGAAATATTTATAAAGGAAAGATCGTAAATATTGAACCCAGTATTCAGGCTGCCTTTGTTGATTTTGGTATTGGTCGAAATGGTTTCTTGCATGTTTCCGATGTGGAACCAACCTATTACAAGCACCTTGATGGATTCAAAGAAGATAACGAAGACGAAGAGCGCGAAGATCGCAAGCCAAGGCGTGGGAGTTCCAATGGCGGAGGCTCCAATGATGAAGAGCGCGAAGATCGCAGGCCAAGGCGTGGGAGTTCCAATGGCGGTGGTTCTAATGGCGGTTCAAGCCGTGGGCCACGTAGCAAGCCCTTTGAAAAGGGCAATATTCCAGATGTTGAAAACTTGCCTATGGAAGAGCACCTTCCCGTTTCCAATGCTCCTGAATTTGGCGGAGAGTTATTCGAAGAGCAAGACGATCTCGCATTTGAAAACAGAAGCGACTTTATAGACCATGATTCGGATTCTTCGATTAGTTCGAATTCCGATGACTCGGTTACTTTTGGTGCCGGGTTGTCTGATGATGAAGACGATTTTGGACCCGATGATAACGATACTCCTCCGGTGATGCCTTCTGCAAATAGAATCACAAGTGATGGCGATTCTGATTCCGATGGGCCGGGAGAAACCGAAAGTGATGATTTACTTTTCTCGAGGCCAGCTAGATCCAATCCCCCCGATCATAAATCTTCTCCCGATAAATCTGATTCATTTGATGAACCTGTTTTTCAGCAAAACCAACAACCTCTTACCCCAAATGATAACTTTGATGATGATGTTGAAGAGGATACACAAGAGGTTGACCAATCATTTGACTCAGATGAAAATGTTGAACAGGATGACGATAATCAGGATGAAGACGGCCAAGATCCCCAGTCTCACGACGCCCACGGGCAGCGTGATTCTCGGGGTCCACAGCGCGATCAGCGCGGTGGTGATAATCGTAGCCGGGGTGGTAGTCGAGGCGGAAATCAGCGCAGGCCTTCGGGTGGTGGCTACTCTTCCGGTTCTAGGGAAGGCGCTCGCGATCAGGGCCGAAGTAGCGGAAAACCGATGCGAGGTAACACCAGAGGCGGGAGGCTTTTGGGTAATCCCAAGCCTATGATTCAAGAGGTTTTCAAGAAGGGACAGGAAGTTCTTGTTCAAGTAATTAAAGATGGCATTGGAAATAAAGGCCCCACGCTTAGCACCTATATTAGTATTGCCGGCAGGTATTTGGTTCTTATGCCTGGATTGCATCGGGTTGGTGTTTCAAGAAAAATTACTGATGAAGATCAGCGCAGAAGGCTTAAAGATATTTTTGTAGACCTTAAACCACCTAAAGGTGTTGGATTTATTATTCGTACCGCTGGAATTGATCGTAATAAAACCGAACTTCAGCGAGATTTGGCTTATCTTGCAAGGCTATGGCAGGTCGTTGCAAAGCGCATCGTAAAAGTAAAAGGCCCTGCGGGAATATACGAAGAAAGCGACATGGTCACTCGTACCATACGCGATACCTTTACTAGTGATATAGACGAAATTGTTGTGGATGAGAAAACCGCATTTGAGCACGCACAGGAATTCCTGCAGTTTGTGATGCCCAGATTTGCTGATAGGGTTAAATTTCACGACAACAAAAGGCCTTTGTTCCATCATTATGCAATTGAGGAAGAACTCGCCAAAATTCAAATGAAAAAAATCCCCCTTCCCATGGGTGGATCGATTGTCATCGAACAAACCGAGGCCTTAGTTGCAATTGATGTGAATAGTGGGAATTTTAGATCTGAAAGTAACGCTGAAGATACTGCTTTCCGTATGAATATGCAGGCGGCAAGAGAGATCACTAGGCAACTTCGGCTTCGAGATCTTGGGGGCGTTATTGTCAATGACTTTATTGACATGCGGGATGAAAAACACCGTAGGGCTGTTGAAAATGCTATGCGTGATAATGTCATGCGGGATCGTGCTAAAACCAAAATCCTTAGGATTTCACCTTTTGGCATTATCGAAATGACTCGTCAAAGAATCAGGCCTTCGCTTAAGCGCAGTGTCTACCATGATTGCCCATATTGCAAAGGCATGGCTCAAGTTAAAACAAGTGAAAGTATGGGGATTGAGGTTATGCGTTTGGTGCAACTTGCAGCTTTTAAAGAAGCCGTTGCTACGGTTCGAGTACGCGTGGCTGCAGAAACCGCTGACTATCTATTAAATAACAAAAGAAAAGAGCTGGGCAAGCTTGAGGACGAGGCTAAAGTAGGCATTTCTGTTCGAGGCGAAATTGGTGTGCCCCCTGAATTGCTCGAAGTCTTTTGTGTGGATGCCAATGGTAACGAGCTAAAAATTCATCCTCTTCCTGAACCGCCACCATTGCGCAGGGGTGGACGATTTATTCCTTCCAATTCAGATAGAGGTCCTCAAGGTGAACCTCCTTTCCGTAGAGGAAGAAGTAGTCGGGACCGATAATTTAGTTATGGTACAATAGGTTAAATGGCTAGGGGTGAGTTTCTCGCCCCTAGCTTTTTTCTTTTACTTTTGAGCTTGCCATCTTTTCTTTTCCAAGTTATTACGCCCCCCACGCAGAGTATTTTTTCGGTAAATTCGGATTGCCTTGCGTTTGCGATATCTCGGGGGAGGCTGATTTAAGTGTTGTTGCGAAAAAAGCCTTACTTGCTGTTTTCTGCTTTTTTGCTTGCTGCTTTTTACTGCTTTGGGCAGTTGCAGGCGTTTCAGGTTATTACACCTGATAAAAAAACAGCTCAAGGTAAGACCTCTGCTCAAATTGAACCTTTCGCGTCTTTTCAACGCAAAATCCCAGGTGATTCAAAGCCTATTCGAGTCGATGCCGATTCTATTTCTTCTTGGTCGGATAAATCTAAGTATTATTTGTTGTTAAAAGGTCATGTCTTCCTCGAGCAAAGTGTTTTGCAAATCCGAGGGGATCAAGCATTGATTGTGGCTGATATCGAATCTTACAAAATGCGTGGGATTTGGGAACTTGGCATGTATCTGGATGGGAATGTCAAAATAGATAGTTCCGTAGAGGTGCGAAATGCTAAAACTGCTTTTATTGATTTGGCGACTCGAGGAGAGTTTCGTTTTAATGCAGTTAAAAGTAAAGTTGAGCAAAAAGATTGTTCTGTAGATCCGCTTTTTAAAGCAGCTCAGGAAGGTAAAGCTAAAGCTGTTGCTGAGCAGCAAAAATCACAAAAGATTATCCCTGAGAAAGTGATTCCTCCAGCCAAGCCTAATGAAGAAAAGCCCAAGCCGGTATCTCAGATTCCTCCGGAAAATGTTCCCGAGATTGCTTTGCCGGTTGTTGTGCCTGTTGCCCCGGCACTAGTCACAACTTCTTATCAGAATAATCCAGGAGTTGTTCCTGCTAATCCTGCCCCGGTTTTGCAGAACCCACTACCAGGCACAGTTCCAGTTACTCCCCCTATTGGAATTCCGGGTGGCATTACTTTACCAATTACAGCATCGGGTATTGATACACCTGCCCGTCAGTACAGCGTTTCTCCGCGTGGTTCATCTGGGTTCAATATCAGGATGGAGCCTTTGGGAAATGGTGAGCAAGCGGTAATTGTTTCTGGTGGTGTTATCATGAATGTCAAGGATGTTACAGGTATTGGCTTGGTTGATATTGAAGCAGATCGTTTAGTTATTTGGACTAAAGGTGCAAATCCACAAGAGATTATCGGAAATCTTAAGAAGCAAACTAATCAATCGGGTAAGGAATTAGAGCTGTATTTATCCGGCCATGTTGAAGTTAGACAGCAAGATCCTGCAAAGCCAGGGAATAAAAAAGGACCTGATACGGGCGAAGTTCGGATTATACGTGCTGACGAAGTTTACTACGATATTGGTCGTAATACTGCTGTTGCGTTGAATGGCGAGTTAGAATTTTATCAACCAAAACTTTCAGATCCATTATTTGTACGGGCTAAGGAAATACAACAACTTGCAGCCAATCAATACAAAGTTGTTAAAGCAGAAGTTTTTTCAAGCAAGATGCCTGCAGATCCAGGTTTAAAGATTTATGTTGCAGAGGCTACGATCGAGGAACGAACAATCCCTAAATTTTCTATCTTTGGTAAACGATTTGTTGATAGGAATACGGAGCAGGAGCTTGATCAGAAAGAAAGTTATGTTCGTGCCAAAAATATGTTTGTTGAGTTAGAAAACTTCCCGATCTTTTATCTGCCATACCTTCAAGGGGATGGCCGTGATCCTTTAGGCCCGATTGAAGGGGTTAATTTAGGTTTTAACAACATTTTTGGTGGTCAGTTCGGCCTTACACTCAATGCGTTTGACCTTTTGGGTATTCAGCCTTACGAAAATACAAGATGGCGTTTCGATATCGATTATTTGACCAAGCGTGGACCTGGTTTAGGTTCGGATTTTGATTATCTGGCACCAGATTTTTTTGGCATTCCAGGTAAAGTCAACGGCCTCGCAAAGGTTTATGGCATCATTGACAACGGAGCTGATAATCTTGGTGGTGGCCGTACAGTTGGTGAACCGCATCCTGAGTATCGAGGAAGAATTCTTTGGCGTCAGGGTATTGCTGACATGTCAAACGGATTTACTTTTCTTGGACAGGCTGCTGGGATAAGCGACCGTAACTACATTGAACAGTTTTTTAAACCTGAATGGGATAACGGGATAAATCAAGATACTTGGGCTTATCTTAGGCAGACAGATCAGAACATGGGTTGGTATGTTATGGGTGAAGTCAGAACACGCCCTTGGATAAATGAAACGAATTGGTTGCCCCGGCTTGATGGATTTATTTTGGGTCAACCTTTATTTGATATTTTCACTTCCAGTACTTGGGGCGGAGCTGCTTACGGCAATTTGTTGATTACCAATGATGGTACACCCGTTGTTAGTCCTCTAACAGATGTTGAAAATAGTACAGGTAGATTTAATGTTAGTGAGGAATTAAGCGCACCATTTAATTTGGGTGGCTTGAAAATAAGCCCATACATCAAGGGTGATCTTGCGCTTTATACTAACGATCTTTCAGGGGATACCTTAGGCAGGGCTTGGGGTGGTGGTGGTATCCGTGCCAGCTTGCCTTTTACTGCAGCATATCCAGAATTTAAATCTGATCTGTTTAATGTTAATGGAATTAATCATAAAGTTGTAAATAGTATCAAATACTTTAATGCTTCTTCTTCCGCTCAATATTCGAATTTTGCACAACTTGATCGATTAAATGATGACGCTTCTGATCAAGCATTGCGTGATATTCGCAATCAGCCAACGATCTATCCTAATGCGTTTAACAGTAATCTTCTTACGACTAACAATCCTTATTTTGATCCTCAGATTTATGCGATTCGTAGAAATATAGATACGCGCATTGATACGCTTAACCAGATTCAGGTTATTCAGGGAGATATCAGGCAGCGCTTGCAGACGAAACGTGGTTTTCCTGGTAGTCAGCATGTTGTGGATTGGATGGTACTTGATCTTTCCGGCTCGTTCTTCCCTGAAAAGAATACAGACAATTTCGGCAACTATCTTGCTTTTCTTCAATACGATTATCTTTGGAATATTGGTGACCGTACTAGCTTTACAAGCACCGGATGGATTGACCCAATGGATAACGGTGCAAGGGTATTTACTCTAGGTGGTTATTTAAACCGATCAGACCGCACTAATTTTTATCTTGGTTATAGAAGTATTGAACCAGTGGAAAGTAAGGCGCTAAGTGGTGCTGCAACTTACATTTTTAGCCCCAAGTATGCTGTTACTGCAAGTAGTACTTATGATTTTGCTACTTTTCAGAGTGTGAGCAATTCCCTTGTGCTTACCAGAGTTGGTACCGATCTTCAGGTTAGCCTTGGGTTTACCTATAACGCAATGCAGGATAATTTTGGTTTTACTTTTGAAATTCTTCCTACTATTGCTTCAGGTGGCGGGCGCTATGTTGGTCCATCAAGTAATTTTAGTAATAATGGTAGTATTCTTGCTCGGTAAATTGCAGTCATTTCTTTTTCGTGAATCATCTGTTACTATTTGTTAATTAATCTATTTGTTAGTGGAAGTTATATTTCACGCAAAGAATTATGGGATAATTTACTTGTGCATGCTGATGAACGAAAAAACTTGAGTAGGCCTTGGAAAGATAAATTTCATTGCGCTTTTAAGGGCATGAAACTCGGAATGCGAGGCCATTCCAGTTTCTTTGTTCATTTCTTTTTTGCATCCATGGTTGTAGCTTTTGCCGTTGTATTAAGATGCGATTTGGTTGAGTGGTCGTTGCTGGTTGGTTGCATTGGTTTTGTACTGGTGGTAGAACTTTTGAATAGTTCGATTGAGATGCTTTATGCAATATTGCCTGAAGACATCCGTGCAAACAATTTTCAGGTTTTAGATATTGCGGCAGGAGCCGTTTTGCTTGCTAGTGTTTTTACCTCTATTATTGGGTGTATGGTTTTTATTCCAAAGATCCTCGCAATGCTTGGACTTTAACTACAGGAATTTAAGATGTTTGAAAATGAGTTGAAAAATGCTGAATTATGGATCGATAATAATCATGCTAGCCTTATTTCTGATTTAAGGGATTTGGTCAAGATTCCTAGTATTAGTACTGATGGTGAGCATCAAAAAGAAATTGAACTTTCTGCCGAAGCTGTTTGCCAGCAAATGAAAAAAGCTGGCCTTAACAATGTTGAAATTCTTAGAACAGGGGATTCCAATCCTTTTGCTTATGGGGAATGGTTGGGGGCTCCAAATCAACCTACTCTATTCCTTTATTCACATCATGATGTACAACCCATCAATTATGAACATCTTTGGCTTAGCCCGCCATGGGAATTAACTGCAAGAGAAGGTCGGCTTTTTGGCCGGGGCGCTGCTGATGATAAGGGTGCTTCGGTTGCTCAGCTCGCAGCTATTGCTTCTTGGCTTAAAACTGCTGGTAAACTTCCTGTAAATATAAAAATGCTTGTTGAGGGAGAAGAAGAGGTTGGCTCCAAAAACCTTGTCAAATTCTTCAGTGAAAACCGTAGCCGTATCCAGGCAGATATTATCGTTGTTTGTGATACCGAAAATATCAGAGTCGGTTTACCATCGATCACTTATTCTCTTCGTGGCATTGTAACTTTGCTTGTAGAAGTTAAAAGCGCATTGATTCCTGTGCATTCTGGAATGGCAGGCGGAGCATTTGCTGATTCCGCACTTGCACTCACCAAGGTTTTATCAAGGCTTTGCTGGGAAGATGGGCCTATTCCAATTCCAGGCTTTAATGACTCTGTCAAACCTTTGACTGATTCAGAAAGAAAAGTGATTGAATCTTTGCCTGTGGATTCAGATGCCTTAAGAAAATCTTTGGGTGTTCCCGATCATGTTAAGTTTGCTTTGCAAAAAGGGAAAAGCATTTATGAACAAACTTGGCGCCACCCCGCAGTTACTGTAATAGCTATTGAAGCTAGCAATATTAAAGGTGCATCTAATCAAGTTCTCCCTACTGCTTCAGCTCTCGTAAGCTGTAGGATTGTTCCAGATCAGGATCCAAAGCATGTTGAAGAATTATTGCGCAAAGCTCTTTCTGCCGATGCTCCTTGGGGCGTAGAGGTTAAGGTTACTGCGCATGGTAGTTCTGTTGATTGGTGGATGACCGACCCTAAAGGGCCTGCTTTTGAAGCTGCAATTGCTGCCCTTGAAAAAGGCTTTAAAGCGAAACCTGTAGGAATAGGGTGTGGCGGAACAATTGGGTTTGTCCGACCATTAGTTGAATTGCTTGGTGGGGCCCCTGCTCTATTGCTAGGTATTGAAGACCCAGATAGTAACGCTCATGCCCCTAACGAAAGTTTGCATGAAGGAGACTGGATAAAATTGATAAAGTCGATGGCTCATTTGTTTGGTGAAATCGCATCTCGATCTCCTAAATAAAGGCGGAATTTTTATAGTGGGGCTTTAGGCATGGGCGGGTTTTCGTTGTACTTTTTCATGACACGCTCGATCAACCAGTCTGGAAGGAAACCTACAATTCGCATAAGCAGCGAAGTTTGCCATGGAAATCTAAGAACTTTTGCTTTTCGTTGAATTGCTTTAATTATTATCTTTGCTGCGGTTTCTGCATCCATCAGCCATGGCATGTCCTTTTCATCATTAACTTCTGTCATGGGTGTTTTTATAAATCCTGGGCAAATAGTGCTTACAAAAATGTTTTTCGGGCGCAATTGTATTCGCATTCCTTCCATGAATGTATTCAATCCTGCTTTCGATGCGGTGTAACCAGATTCGCCTGGTAACCCTTTAAACCCTGCTAGGCTTGAAATCGCAACAATATGTCCTTTTCCTGAATCAAGCATGGTTTGTAAAACAGCCTCAATACAATAAATAACACCTAGCAAATTAACCTTGATCATTTTTTCTTGAGTTTCAACATTAAAGGGTTGGATAGTTGTTGGGGCCCCAACCCCAGCGTTGGCAATTAGTATGTCTATTCCGCCCATGCAGTTTATTAATTCCGAAATCCCAATTAACGTTTCTTTTCGTTCTGATATGTCTGCAACCCTGTAAAAAGCTTTCCCACCAAGGGTTTGTATTTCATTTGCAAGTTCTGAAAGTAGTTCTTCTCTTCTTGCAATAAGTCCCACCTGTGCTCCGGCTTTAGCTAATTCTAGAGCTATTGCTTTTCCGATGCCTGTTGAAGCACCGGTGATGATAACTTTTTGTCCCAGACCGAATTTCATGGTATTTCCTTTTTAAATATTAAATTACTTTGTGATTACTAAAATTAAGACAGCTCTACTTAAAAATAACATGTCATAATAGCTTGGTTTGTTCTGTATTGATAACGAGAAGTTAAGATGAATAAGAAATTAATAAGCTTTCTTCTGATTCTACTTGTTTTGCCAATTTCGTTGATGGGGCAAGATACGCCCGTTTCGTTAGATAAAGTTAATGTTAGGGTCAAATTTAGAATTCAAGTTTATGGTGTTGAAAGACTAAGGCAAGTCGATGAGTTGCTTAAATTTCTTAAAGCAACAGGCTTCACTTCTACTGATGAAAATCTATTTGAAAAATTACAAGATGAAACTATCAGTTCGTTTGATGGAACTGCACCAATAGGAAAGGAAAGCAAGTGTATCAATCCGCGGTGGATTTATTCTGTAACAAGTTGGCCGGTTGGAAGTGAAGATCCTTATAAATCCGAAGAGCCTGTTCGAATTGAAATTGAGTTCCCTCAATATATGCAAGCGAAGAAACAACTTGAGTTTTGGGATGATCTTAAAATCAGCCTATTTAAAGTTGGTTTTATTGATGCTGTTTCTTACAACCCAGAACTGTTTACACGAATTACAGGCAATCTTATCGGGAAATCTTTGCCCGTTATAGATACCAAAATATTTCCAGAAGCATTAAAAACCGCAGGTGTTTCTGTAACTCCTTTTGCTTTCCCCCGCGTTATCAAGGTGCATCCTGATTGGCCATTGGTAAAGGCAAGAGTGATTGAAGACATCAAAGAAAATTCGTTGCGAAAAATGAGCCCTGCTGCTAGAAAAAAACTTGAAGCTACTGAACCGAAACTTGAAAAATGGCTTTTGATTTTAAATCATCAACCTCCCGGCCAAAATGAAATTAATGAACTATTTTCTAATCTGAATGACGCTATTGTTGAAGGTGCTAATGGTGCTTTATTTGAAATCCTTGCAACTCCTGCATCCATCAAAAATCTTGCAGCACTTCCGTCGGTTATGTTTGTCACTACTGCTGAAACTCAAATTAAAACAAATTACTCAATCAAGCAGAATAATCTGTTGAATATTTTTTCTAATGAAGGGGCATCTCAACCAGCGCGTAATTTGCGTGGGGTTGGAGCGCCAGCCTCCATTGCCATTGTTGGGACTGAATTTTTAGGGTGGGAAAAAGCTTTTGGCGAAATTCAAACACATGCAGAATTAGTTGATCTTACGCGAACGAGAGATTTCGCAATGGAAGAAATGCCCTACTCGAAAAACGAAGAAAACATTGGGTTTCATACAAAAAAAGCTCTTGAAATTGCCAAGATATATCCTGGTACCAAAATCGTGCTAGTAAGAATTGATCCTGCAATTCCAACTATGTTGGATGAGGTTGCTGGGTTTGCTAACCGTGATTTAAAAGCTTCTTATGCTTTGTTAAGTCGTTATTCTGAAACTGATGTTTCTAAAAGATTTCTTCAGGGACTTAACCAATACCTTCAATCTGAAAGAACTTATTTAATTGATCAATTTGGCGAAGAACCTGAAATTGTAAAACGAAGGGAAGTTTATAAAGAAAATAAAGCTAAATGGGATAAGGATAACTTTGAACTTCATGAAAAAATCAATCGTATTCTGAAACTCCGAGAACAATTGATGGATTTCAAATCACACAAATTGTTTGTTGTTCTAGAAAATGTTTCATCCCAACTTCCTGCATATCAGAATTTGGCCCTTTCTTTGTTTTCAGATGATTCAAAATTTAAAACCGCAACTTGGCTTATGCCCGATGCTTTATTCGAACGAGTTTCATGGCGTAGTCCTTTTTCAGATTCTAACCACAATGGAATGATGGAATTTCGAAATAGTAAATCAAATGACAGATGGCGTGATGAAAGAATTGTTATTCAATTTGAAAAAGATGGAAAAATACTAGATAAAATTCCACAAGGGAAAAAGATCAGAGTCCGGGTTCGTTGGCGGGAAGGGGTTGAGTGGTCTACCGCTACAGTTGAGGGCGAAACCGCCCCGAAGGCTAAAGCTAAGCTAAATATTTTATTGCTTTTAAATGAGAAGCCTTTATCTGGTCGTAATCTTGGAGATCAATTTTCTGTAGTTAAAGAAACTGGAAATGATCCTTTTTGCATTTTTCGAAGCAAGACCTTTGCTATTTTCGAACACCTAATTGAATTGGATTCCCCAATTGAAGGGGTATATGCGCTTGCAATTGAAGGTAAAGTCCCTAATAGAAACGACTTAAGCCCGTTAGATTCCCATAAGGTAACTGAGATTTTTCCTGAAATTACTTTCGAATCTTTTGAGCAAGGAACCAGAATTAATATCGGGAATTAATGCAACTTAATGGGAAGTCTCGACTTATTGTGTTTAAAACGATGGCAGAACAGTATAAATCAGCTAAGATGAGTGTTTGTACAGAATTGATACTGACTTGCACTTGTTTCTAATTTGGTTGGTGAAAATGTGAAAAAAGCGATTATTAGCGATATTCATGGAAATATTGAAGCATTTCGTAATGTACTCGAAGACATCAAATCTCAAGGTGTAGACGAGATTTATTGCCTGGGCGATGTTGTGGGCTATGGCCCAAACCCTTGTGAATGTGTCGATTTAGTCATGAATTGCAAGGTGGTTCTCCTAGGGAATCATGATCAGGGCGCATTATTTGATCCCGATGGGTTTAATCCTTCGGCCGAGCGTGCTATCTTTTGGACAAGAAAACAATTAGAGACCGGGGGGGCTCCAGAAGAACGCTCCAAACGCTGGAATTTTCTATCTGCGCGCCCTCGCTTGCACCGTGAAGAAGAACTTCTTTTTGTTCATGGTTCTGCTCGAAACCCTTTAAATGAATACGTTTTTCCAGAAGATATTTATAACAACAGAAAAATGGAAAGAATCTTTTCTCTCGTAGGAAAATATTGTTTTCAAGGCCACACTCATGTCCCTGGAATTTTCGTGCAGCAGGAAGGCACCGACCTTTATCAATTTCAAAGCCCAGAAGAATTTGATTTCTCCTATTTGCTAGATAATCGTAAAACCCTTTGTAATGTGGGTTCGGTTGGCCAGCCTCGCGATAGTAATCCAAAGTCTTGTTATGTAATTCTTGAAAATAATCGTATCAGTTATCGCAGAGTGTCTTATGACTTTGAGATTACTGCCAAAAAGATCTATGCGATTCCCGAGTTGGAAAATTTTCTGGGTGATCGTCTTAAGGAAGGTCGCTAGTTTAAGCATAGGCGAATCCCTATACTTTTTTTTCCTTAAATCCATTCAATATAAATATGAAGAATAATAAGAATTTCCTTTTGTTTTTTACAGCTTCTTTTCTGCTTTTTGCAGCATGGATTCAAATCCGTGAATCTCTTTGGCCTGCTCCTAAAAAAAAACCTGAAGTTGTTGAACCTTTTGTTGAAAAAAACCCAGTTAAATTAAATGATAATGCGAAAGATAATGATAATGGTTTGTCCCTAGCTCCTTTCAAAGAACGTGGGAATTTCGTAACCCTTGGCAGCGAAGATTCCTCGTCAGGTTTCCATCTCGGAATTACTTTTGATACCTTTGGCGCTTGTGTCCGCAAAGTGGTACTTAATAAATTTCAGCAAGCTGATAATCTTGGCAGACCTGTTTGGATTAATCAAACTGAGAAAAAACCCAAAAGTTTGGATTTAATACCCCTAGAATCTCGCTGGCATGCTGGTGCAAATTACCTTTATCATTTTGATTTTAAAGATCAATTTGGCGATCAACCTATGGATCTATTAGGTAAAACTGATTGGAAGATCGCTTCAGGTCCAATCGAAGAAATTAATTCTAAAGGGATTGCAGTTCAGAAACTTGTTTTTGAAACGAAATTGCAGAACATTCTTATTTCTAAAACTTTTACTCTTTCGAAGAACGATTACCATGTAGGCATGGAATTGGTTTTTTCCACAGACGACACCGCTGTTATTCCATTTAGATACCAAGTTACAGGCCCTAGAAGTCTTCCGGTTGAAGGTGATTGGTATACAAATATTTTTAGAAACGCTTTAATTGCACAAGTTGATGACCGCAATAATATTTATCGCGATCTTCAGGATGGTAGGCAGATTGCTAGTTGGATGGGCGGAAGTGAAGTTCTTGTAAATAATCAGTTGAATCATTGGTTTCGGTATGCAGGCGTTGCCATCCAGTATTTTTCCTCAATGGTTGTTGTTGATGAAGATCAGCCTGATCAAAAAATTATTGAAAAAGTTCGTCCCACACTTGATGCCACTTATGCTCGGGGGAGTATTTCTAAAATTGATCCCTTAAATCGCAGCCTTAATCTTCGTGTTGATGGTAAAGATGAAACCTTTTGGTTCGATAGTAAAGAATCTTTCGAGAAGATGGAGTCCCAGTTTGGGTTAGGCAGACAAATAGCAATTTATTATCGCCATATAGCCACTCCTGATAAAAAGCCCATGTATGCTGTTATTGATGTTCGGAAAGAAACTCAGGCTCAGCCATTATTTGATAATGACATCACAGTAAGGCTTACATCCAAGCAGTTCAATCTTGTCGCAGGAAAACCAGTAACCCATAAATATTTGCTTTATAATGGCCCGGTAAAAACTAGTTTGCTTGGTGATTTTAGTAATAACGCAATGGTTAATTCTGATCAGGTTTCCAGATATACGAATAAACTTGGTTTAAACACCATGACAGATTATCAATCCCCTGGTTGGATTGGATCTTTTTGTGCTTCCATTTTTTGGACCGATATTGTTATCAAATGCACAAACATGATGCATTGGATTTTGTGGAAAGTTTACCTTATCCTTCCTAATTTTGGGCTTTGTATCATTTTTCTTACCATTTTAATTCGTGGGCTGATGTTTCCTTTAAGTAGGAAGCAAGCAATCATGAGTATTAAGATGCAAGAGCTTGCTCCTGAGTTGAAAAAGATGCAAGAAAAATTGAAGGGTGATAAGCAAGCGATTGGTTTGGCCCAAATGGAATTATATCGCAAATATAATGTCAACCCTTTTGGTACTTGCTGGGTGGTTCTAATTCAAATGCCTGTTTTTATGGGTCTTTATTTTGCCTTGCAGGAAAGCATCCATTTTCGTCTTGCTACTTTCTGGCCTACTTGGATTATCAACCTAGCTGCACCAGACATGCTAATTAATTGGGGCGCCTCAATCCCTCTAATCAGTAATCCAGAAGATTATGGAGGCTTTTTTTATCTTGGGCCTTATTTTAACCTTCTTCCAATTTTTGCTATTAGCTTGATGGTTTTACAGCAAAAAATGTTTACCCCCCCTCCTACGGATGAACAGCAAGAAGCTCAACAAAAAATGATGACCTACATGATGGTATTCATGGGATTCATGTTTTATAAGGTTGCTGCCGGCCTTTGCATTTATTTTATTGCCAGTAGTTTGTGGGGCCTAGCTGAAAGAAAATTGTTGCCTAAAACTAAAACTGGCCAACAGCCTTTGTTAGCATCGTCCAATGGTGCTGATATTTCGAAATTAGATTCCAATAACAACGTGAAGTCTGCTAAAAATTTACGCAAAGAGCTCGCTAATAAGGCTTTAGAAAAGAATAATACCGAAAAAACTGCTCTCGACCGTTGGCGTGATTGGTTTAATGATATTCTAAAACAAGCCGAGAAAAAATAACCCGTGGTTGGGGTTACCTATTTTGAAACGGGAAATACTTCTTTCGGATGACTTGATTTGCGCTTGCTCTTCGCCTTCGGGCTATGGTGCTAGGCAGATTATTCGTATTACTGGCGACAAGGCTTTGGATTGCGTTTCTTCTTTTCTTCAATTTAAAACCGCTGGTCTTCAAATTTCTAAAGGGCTTATTCCTGCCAATTTTTTGTTAGATGATTTTCGTTCGGTTGAAATTGATTTCTATTTTTGGAAATCCCCTGCTTCCTACACTGGCCAAGATGTTATCGAATTACATCTCATTTCTAATTCTTGGATTGTGGACTTAGTATTTTCAAAACTCTTTGAGTGTGGCTTCAGGCCTGCTAAACCTGGAGAGTTCACCCTACGTGCCTTTCTCAATGGGAAAGTTGATATTGCGCAAGTGGATGCAATTCATCAGGTGATTGAAGCTTCAACTCCAGATGGGTTGCATAAAGCTCTGGGCAAACTTGCTGGGGGTGTTTTTGATCCCTTGCATAAGGTTAAAGATGAGTTACTTAATCTTCTTGCAGATGTGGAGGCTAATCTAGATTTTTCAACTGAAGACATTCAGATTATCAGTTCTGATGCGATCCTTAAAATAATTGGCGATATGCTTGCCCAAATAATTGTTTTAGTCAAAAAGCTTCAGTCTCGGGGTGTTGGCGATGAAAAAATTCGAGTTATAATTGTTGGTCCTCCGAATGCTGGTAAGTCTTCATTATTCAATATTTTAGTGAGTGGGCAAAAATCTCTTGTTAGCCCGATTCCAGGAACCACAAGAGATTTGGTCACTTCCAGAATTGATTGGGATGATTCTTTTTTTGAGCTTGTTGATGCGCCTGGTATTGAAGATGGACGAGATTTTATCGAACAACAGGCTCAAAAATTAGCAGTTAAAGATATAGGCCTTGCCGATGTGATTGTTTATTGTGCCGACAAGGATCACCAGCAAGTTCTAGATCTTTTTTTAAAGGCTGATGATAAATCATTGCTTAAAGTTGCCACTAAAATTGATGTTTCTAAAGGGCCAGATAATTGGATTCATACTAGTTCTGTTACATCTCATGGTATTGATCTTTTGAAGAAAAATATTATTGAACTTGTACATCAAAAAAATGGTTCTGCATCTGCCTCTGGGCTTGCTAGAATAAATGGGTATGCCAATCTGTGTCTTGATAATCTACGCAGGGCTCATCATTGTGTTCTTTTTGAAGAACCTTTGGAAATTTTAGCCTTAGAGTTAAGGGAAGCAATTGAGAATTTAGGCCAGATTACCGGGCAGGTTTTTACGGATGATCTTTTAGATCGCATGTTTAGTCGTTTTTGTGTTGGAAAATAATTGGTAGTTGCATCAACTTAGCTTATGTTTGTGTTTGGGATGATGTTTATTTTCGTATATACTTCAAGCCATGGAAGATCCCCGGCTTTTTCCTAATAGAAAGGACTCCATTCATATGTCATATAAGCACCCTTTTACTCGGCATAAAACTCGTGAAGTAATGATTGGTAATCGTGTTATTGGTGGTAATAATCCGATTCTTGTTCAATCGATGACCACTCCCGATACCCACTTTGTGGAAGAAGTAATTAAGCAGATTCATGCTCTTGAAGAGGCTGGCTGTGAATTAGTTCGAGTTACTGTGCCTAAGGCTGAAGATGCTCATGCTTTGGGCGAGATCCGAAAAAAGATTGGTATTCCTTTGATCTGTGATATTCATTTTGATTATAAAATGGCCCTTCAGGCAATGGATCATCCGATTGATAAAATCCGCATTAATCCGGGTAATATTGGTGGATATGATCGATATAGGCAAGTTCTTAGAAAAGCCAAGGATAAAGGTTTACCCATTCGTATCGGTGTTAACGCTGGAAGTTTGGAAAAAGAACTTGTTGAAAAATACGGCTTTCCCTGCCCTCCTGCCATGGTTGAAAGTGCGCTTCGATATCTTGAAATAGCTGAATCTGAAGGTGTGAAAAATATTATTGTTTCTTTAAAATCAAGCGATGTTCTTACGGCTGTTGAAGCCTATCGCATTTTTGCAAAACAAGCAGATTACCCAACTCACATTGGTATAACGGAAGCTGGCAAACCGCCCTATGCCGTTACAAAATCAGCCTGTGGATTGGCTCCATTGTTGCTTGATGGCATAGGCGACACCATTCGAATTAGTTTATTGGGCGATCCTGTTCCAGAAATTCAAGCAGCGTTTGATATTCTTCAAGCAACGCAAAGAAGGGTCCGAAAGCCTGAACTTATCGCATGTCCTACTTGTGGCCGACTTGAAATTGATCTCGAAGGAATTATTGCCCAAGTTGAAAAACGACTCGCAGGAAAAACAACGCCGATTAAAATAAGCATCCTTGGCTGTATTGTTAATGGGCCTGGAGAAGCTCGGGAAGCAGATTTAGGCATTGCAGCTGGTAAAGGGAAAGGTGTTATTTTTAAAAGAGGCGAAATTGTGCGCCATGTTCTCGAAAGCGAAATGGTGGATGCTCTCCTTGAAGAAGTTGAAAAATGGGAAATTGAAGAAGCTCAAAGTGGAAACTTGATAGTGGAAAAAGGGCTTGGCACCCATGAAAAGAAATTTGCTCTTCCTGTCATTAGATAATCATTTATCTTAGTCTCAGCTTTATTATTTAGGTTGATTCACGAGGATTGTTGCACATGCCTGTCCAGTTTTCTTGTAATGCTTGCAAAAAAAAGTTTAAAGCTGCTGATAAATTTGCAGGTAAAACTATTCCTTGTCCAAATTGCAAAGTTCCTTTAATAGTACCTGCATTACCAGCAGATAGCGTACCTCCTGAAATCACTTCTCCCCAGGCTTCGGTTAAAACCAAAAGCCAGGCGGAACAAGATATCGAAGCGATGGCGGCATTAGCTCTTGAAGAAACTAAGCAAGAAGAAGATGTAGTTCCTCAATTCATTCAATTTGAATGTACTTTTTGTGATGAAAAAGTTTCCCTGCCTATCGATTTAGGTGGAAAACAGGCGCCCTGCCCTGGGTGTAGGAGAATTCTTAAGGTTCCTATGCCAGCAGTTGTTAAAAAAGCTGGCCCCGATTGGAAAAAACAACCCGATAAACGGCCTTCTGGGGCTTTACGAAAAGAAGAACCAGAACTTGAAGGTACATGGAATTCCACCATGGATACCGTTTCCCGTGATGCCTTGCTCGAGGCAGGTGCAATTGTTGAGGAGTATGAGCCATTAACGCGTGCTGAAAAAATTAAACGGGCTGTAACGGTTTTAGTTGTGCTTGTCTCCGGATTATTAGGGTTTCTTTATTATAATTCCTATCAGGGCAAAGTTAACGGGGATGCACAAATTGCCAAAATCGAACTTAATATAAAAAGTGGTGAACTTGCTAACGCTTCTGGTGAAATCAAGGCTGTTCTCCTTGCTGGAATTGCCTCTTATCGCTTGTCAGAAAATCCTGAAATTCCTGCTGCAAAAATAAAAAAAACTCTTCAATCTGCTTTAGCTTCTTTGGATAAAGCTAGCTCTTTGCTTGAAAAAGATTTTGCATTACTCGAATTATCCAGATCCATAGTCGAATTGGGTGGGGGTAAAGATGATGTCCGGGATAATAAAAAATTAAAATGGGATGAAGTTCAGAAGTTTTTAAAGCAACCTTTCGAGTCTTTTACCATTCCTGAGATTAAACTTATTGCATTGAAAGAGGCCACGGCTTCATTTGTTGCCAGCGGTGAAACAGATCGTGCACTTGCTTTTGCTTCACAAGTTCTTTCTGGTTCTGCTGTTTCGAAAGATAAAAAAATCGATGACCACTCAGATTTTTTAGCTGTGGTTGGTATGGAGTTGTTTAAGGCTCAGAAAATTGATGCTTCAAAACAGATCTTGGAATCTATTAGAACCCGTTACACTTCCGCTCCGACTACTCCCGTTTCTCCTTATGCTGCTGCATTTTTTACAATCGCAGAAAAAGACAAACCTTTGCCCTTTGCTTTTACTAAAGATTCTAACAATGAAGCTGATATATATTGTTTGCTTTGTGTTGATTTGATAAATGAGAAATTGGAAACATTGGTAGGGTCAGCAAATTTCAAAAATGCTGATGCAGTTTTTCGTTTAAATTGCTTAACCAAGGTTTCGTTTCTTGCATCAATTCTTGGCAAAGATATTTCAGTGCTTAAAGATGAATTGAATCGTATTGTTAGTGAAGGTGTGATGCCCAATGTTGATACTGTTCAATCCTACTTGGTGCTTTCCGCTATTTCTCAAAACTTAAAGATTTCATCCGAATCTTGGTTTAAAGCCGCAGATAAAGTTCCTCAGGCTATGAAAGATTACAAACAGATTAAATCCAGATTTTTACTCGCATCATTTCTCGTTAAAGAAGATACTACTTCTGCAACACTCGTAGATGCAAATAAAATGGAAACTGCTTCTTTAAGCAAAGCAATGGCTTACCGTCATGTTGGCATAAATTCAAAAAAATCTACTTGGTTTAAGGAGGCTTTGTTAAAAACTTCTGAACCTGAAAAGTCTTTTGGTTATTTGGGAATAGCCCTATCCGCTGATAATAACTTGAAAAAGAAATAAACTTTGTACCCGATTTTTTGGTTTTTGCTATGACAATGGGCTTACTTTTGAAATAATAAAGTAGTGCTGTAGATGTTTATTGGGAACGCAGTACTTTTGTTTTTACCTTTTAAGTATGGGTTAGTTTGTCATGAAAAGAATTGTTGCGATTTTGCTTTGTCTAATATTAGTTACACCTATTCTAGTTTTTGCTCAAACGGTCAAAGAGCGAATCGATTTGGATTTTGTTGATGGATTAAGGAAGCGTGGGGACGTCGATCTTGCTTTGGATTATCTAAAGATCCTTGATAAAATGGCGTCAAAAGAGTTGAAAGGAAACATTCCTCTTGAGATCGCTCGAACTCAGTTGTCAAAAGCTATTGCAGAACCTGATAAGGTTCGCAGGCAGAAATTATATCTTGGTGTAATGGTTGAGATTAAGAAATTTATTAATGAAAACCCAAAAAGTGCTAGGGTTTCAGAGGCTAAATTAGACCTTGCAAATTTATCTATTCAGATGGCGAAAACCAAGATTTCCGAAATTTCATCTCTTCGAACTAATGATGAAAAAGTGGCAAAAGGTAATGAAGCAAAAGCTTTGATTCTTGATTCAAGGTTGCAGATGAAAAGCGCAATCAAAGAAATGCAAGATAAACTTGTCACTATTACGGGAATGACACCTGCAGAACTTGCAGAGGCTAAATCTTTGGCAGAAAAAATATCACTTGGTGAAATGGATGTAGCTCTGTCTTTTTATGATGAAGCTAAATCAATTATTGATACAGGTAAAGATAAAGATCGAGTTTTAAGAGGTAATATCATTACCGAAGCAATTAAAGCGATGGAAAAATTGGCTGATCGTGGGGATTCTGATCCCCAAAGTTGGAAGGCTAAAGCTTGGATTGCACTTTTTTTGATGGAGAATGGTGAACCCAAAAAAGCTAGACCAAAACTAATTGAAATCCTTACTGTTTCTCCCACCAACAAGGCTGCTAATGATGCTAAACGCTTAGCCCGTTATTTCTTTTTGCAAGTTATTAAGGATGCACCCGATCCTACTGAAAAAGATGTTGATAAGATTATTCAAAATAACAGCAATAAATGGCTTGAAGATTATAAATCCTATGTAAAAACGCCTGAAGGTTATGGAATTCGTATGCTTCTTGCCAAAAGTTATATCGAACAATATCGAAGTAAAGCAGTTGCTACCAACCCCCAGAGAAAGGCCGAATTGCTCACTCTCGCTCGTAAACAATTGACTGAAATCGAGCAAGCGGAGAATGAGTATACAGATGAAGCTAGGAATTTAAAAATTAGCCTCATGAAAGAGCAAGGGGCTTTTAGCAAAAAAGTGTCTGAATTAAAATCATTTGAAGATTGTTTTACTAGAGCTCAATACGAAATATCACTTATTGGTGCTGAAGAAGCTAAAAATACTAATCCTGATGATTTAGAAAAGAAGCGTAAAGGGCATGCAGATACCGTGATTGCTTCTCTTAAGCAGGGGCTTGAAACCAAAGAAGCCAAAGAAACCATGAAAAAGGGTTCGGGGATAAATCAGTATGAAGTTAACAACGCACGTGCAATGCTTGCATTTTATTATTTTAATGAAAAACAATTTGATGAAGCAATTGCAGTAGGTAAGCAATTTGTAATTGATGATCCAAGATCTTCACAAGCTGCTACTGCTTCCCTTTATACTTTAGGGGCCTATTCTCAAAAAATTGCTGAATTAGAAAAATCGGGTGCTACTGAAGATAAAGTTAAATCTGCCCAAAGCGATATGGCTTTGTTTGGCAAAATGATGATGGAGCGATGGCCCAGTGATACACCTGGTGATAATGCTCGCCATCAACTTGCGATGTTTATGGTTAAGGATAAAAAATATTCAGAGGCGGTTACAACCCTTGAACAAGTGAATCCTACTTATCAAGGTTTTCCTTTTTGTATGTATGAACTTGGTAATGCTGCGCTTGCTGCTGAAGGAGAAGCTAAAGATGGAAAAAACAGAGCAAAAGCAGTTAAAGCGTTTGAAGCTATTCAGTTTCCTTCTGAAGGTTCTGAGCCATCTTTGATTAAAGTATATTTTATTGCTAAAGCAAAACTGGGTGGAGAATATTATTTGGCAAAACGTTATGTAGATTTGCAAAAACTTTCTGAAAGTTTGTCTGTCGAACTATTAAAGCCAAGCAATCGGCTTGATATGGATCAGTCTAAGGATGATGAGATTAGAAAAGCAATTGTTAATAATGTTGGAAATCTTAAATTATTCGCTCTATATGGGCTTGCAAATACTAGTTTTAATCAATCAAAACTTGCCGATGTTTCGGTATTGTTAGATCCTTTGGTTCAAAAGGCAAGTGAAGGTAAGACACCTGAAATTAAACAGAATTTGCAGCTAGGTTCCGCCTTGTTTGGTATGGCTTTACAGGCGAATATTTCAATAGGTGAAATAGAAAAAGCCCGAAAAGTTGTTAAAGCCCTTCAGTATTTATCTTCTGATGCAGAAGCGTCTGGAACAGCAAATGTCGTTTTATTGCAACTAAACTCTCTCATTGGTGAACAAATTAAGGATCTTCGTAAAAAGGGCGATCCTAAAGCTCTCGAAACTGCTGTCAAAGGATTTACTACTATTCTTGATGATGTAACGAAAGAAGATGCTTCTAAAAAGAAGGCTATTACCAACGACCTCGTAAGACTTATATCAATCAATTATTCGACAATGGGTTTGAATGAGAAAGCTTTGGATCTTCTTAGAAAAGCTGAAAAACCAAAAGATACTAGCGATGCGAAGGCTGTTTCTGTTTACAAGGGTATTCAGCTTCAGCAAGTTCGTGAATTGCGTTATTTAAAAAAGTTTGATGAAGCTAACAAGTTAATAGATGAAATCATAGGTACCAAAGAAGTGCCGGGTTGGGGAAATAAAGATATTGATTCTCTATTAGAAAAAGTAAAATTAATTGAATCGCAAGAAAAATATAGTGTTTCTTCGTCGATGGCTAGCCAAATAGTCAAGGCGTTAGTTGGTAAATCTAGTGATAATCAAATCAAGGAAAAATATTTGGAAGCTTACTACCATATGGTTTATGGGCTTTATAAATATGGTGAAACATCAAAGGATACTGCGAAAGTTGCTAAGGGTTTATCGGATGCTGCTGGTTTGATCGAAAAACTTGAATCTTCGCAGCCTGATTTTGGAAGTATTGATTCAAAAAAACGATTTAATGATTTGTTTTTCAGTGAAAATAAACTTAAAGAGGCTTACGAAGCATTAAAAGCAAAACGTGCTGCTTCTGGAACAAAAACTGATGCTGGAAATTCAGCACCCAAGACGGGAGATAAAAAATAATGCTAAGAACATGTGTTAGGCTTTTCATTGGATTTGGTTTTATGACGGTTTTTGTGTTATCTATTTCTGCGCAAGATTCTGTGAAGTTTATTGATAAAACTAAAAAAGGCGAAAATGAGATAAATGGTTTGATTACTGGTGATAGTGTTAAAGGTTTGATAATTAAAATTCAAAAAGAGCCGACTCCCAAACTTATTCCTTCAGTTGATATTATTAATGTCAATTATTCTAGTACGGTAATTGGTTCTATCGAATTAAAAAGTGCTTTAGGAAAAGAAGTTCGGGCTAATCTTGCAAATACAAAAGAGGCCGACCGTATAAAGCTTTATGAAGAATCAATAAAAGATGTATCAGAATTATTGCCAAAAGTTAAATCTGATACAAGACTTTCTAAATATCTGATTTTTCGAATTGCCAAGGTTAAAGCTGATTTAGCCAAATTAAAACCTGAAACTTTACCGGATGCAATTAAGTCTTTAACCAGTGTTCGAATTGACAATCCAGATTCCTGGATGACTTTAAGTTCATTTAAAATCGAAGCTGAATTGCAAGAGATTAAAGGCGATTTTGATGCCGCGTTAAAGTTGTATCAAGGGATTGGCAAACTCCCAGGCGTTCCTAAAGAAATTAAAACTGATTCTGACTTTTTAGTGCTAAAATTACTGATGCGGACTAATCGTATGGCTGAAGCTGAAGCTAAATTAAAAGAGGTTGAATCTTTGATATTAGAAGGTGATCCAAGGCGGGTTCAAGTTCTTCTCGTGAAAACTCAGGCTAATTTGCTAAATGATCAATTAAATACTATAGAAGTTGATTTAAACAAAGTTATTGATTCAAGTGATGAGATTTTTACTAGAAGTAAAGCTTTTAATTTACTAGGTGAATTTTATTTAAAAAAGAATAAAGAAGCTGAAGCTTTTTGGGCTTTTTTAATTGTTGATACACTTTACAATCAAGATACTGATGAGCATGCAAAAGCTCTTTACCATCTTTCTGTCTTGTTTGACAAAGTAAAAAATGATCCTATCAGAGCTAGGCAATCTAAAGATAAATTACTGGATCCTATTTATTTGAAGTCCGAATACCAAAAAAAAGCTTCTGTTGATAAGTGATTTTGTAGTTTCTTTCTTCTTTTATTTGTTGATCCATTGGATTGTTTTTAATTTATTTAGTTTTCTGTTTTGCTCCTTTATGATTTTATTGATGCTATTTTAATAGCTACGACTCCAATTAGAATAGCACCAAAATTAATGATAGAACCCACAACTATTAGTGGTGTGGGTGCTTGTTTTAATTCCGACCAAGTTAATGTTGCGATTGTTTCGTTTGTCGGGCCAACCATAAATATAGCTAACATTGTTTCATTGATTGAAATGGCGAAGCCACAAATCCCAGATATAACTATTGCTGGAAATAATAAGGGTAATGTGATTAACCATAAAGTTTCGAAAATTCCCGCACCAAGCCCCATAGCTATTTTTTCCAGATCTGGGTTTATACTTTGCATTTTGTTTTTTATAATTAAATAAATAATTGGTAAAAGTAAACAACTGTGCATTACAACTACTTGTATTAATGTGCCGTTAAGTCGCGTCATGTAAAACAATGGAAGTGCACCCATGCCTATAATTATCGGCGGTATTATTAAAGGGAGCAAAATGGTTCCATGGATTATATTTTTAAAAGGAATATTTAATCTTGTCATTGCGTAAGCTAGTGGTGTTCCTGTTGCTAAACTTAAAAATGTAGAACCTATTGCCATTATTAAACTGCGTATAAGTGCTTCGGTCCAACGGGATTGTTTGAAGAATTCATAGAACCATTTAAAAGTCCAGTTATTGGTTGGAATGGTTAAAAATGAATCAGGTGAAAACGCAATACTTAAACTTGTTGCGATTGGTGAAAGAATAAAAGCAAAAGCACTGAGTAGAAATATTGTGATTGAAATTTTTTTCATTTTGAGTTCTCTTTGAACATATATGAAATTGTTAATCTTGGAATCAAAAGAAATGCTATTATGATTGCAGTCATTAATATTGACCATGCCGCAGCCTTAGGCCAATTTCCGATTTCAAATGCTTGGTGATAAACTTCACAAGAAATAGTTGTATCTGATGGGTTTCCTAAAAATAAAGGTCCTAAAAATGAACCTAAATTCCATGTTATGCAAAGCTGCCAAATAATAAAGATTCCAGGATAGCATAAGGGTAATGTGATTTTTCTGAACACTTGATAATTGCTTGCTCCTAATCCAATAGCGGCATTATGGATTTCTTTATCAATACTGTTTAATTGAGAAAATAAAAACAAACTTGTGAAAGGAATAGTTAAATATATTTCTCCAATTAATGCGCTAAAATGAGTTCTAATTAAATCTAGAGGTTCATTGATTAAATGTGTGTTGATTAATGAGTCATTAATTATGCCATGATTTCCTAGTAATCTCTGTAAACCAAAAACAATTATTAAAGGGTTAATAAATTTTGGTAGGAGTAAACAAATTAAACAGATGATTCTCCAAAGATTTGATAATTTTTTAATTAATATAGCGAATCCAAAACTGAGTAATATCGAAAAGAATGAAACCTCCAATGCGAAAAAAATTGTATTAAGTAAGATGCTTATTCCATACGAATCAAAAACTGATTGGTAATTTTGAAACGAGAATGTATCTGGAATATAGAACCCTTTTCCTTCAGGTGGTTTTAATAAACTGACCCGAATCATTAAAATTAGAGGTGTTATAATTGTCAGTGTTATTAAACTTAATGCTGGTATTATAAAAATGTATGGTATAGATTTTTTGTTCATTGCAATTCCTTCTGGATATCAGGAATCAACCAGATGGAATCAATGTCAATTCCCATGGTTATAGTTGAACCGGTAGTAAATAAAGGTCGTTCTCTTGTTAAAATTTTAAAGTGAACGCTTTCGTTTATTTTTAAATCGATCAGAAAATCAGGACCCATGAATTCGATAGCAGTTATAATTCCGTTTTTTTTCCAATTACATCCATTAGCGTGATTTTCTATTTTTATTTTTTCTGGTCTTATATGAGCCATTTCCTTTCTTGGGATATTGAAGAAATTAGCAGGGACTATATTTGTTTCACCAAGAAAATTAGCAACGAATATTGAGTGAGGATTGTCGTAAATGATTTTTGGATTATTGATTTGTATTAGTTTACCTTGGTCCATAACACCTATAAGGCCGGAATTTGCGTATTTCATTACGAAGCTTTGTTTTCAACACTCTATCCAGATTAGCAAGTGGTTCATCTAAAAGCAGTAAATGAGGTTCAAAAACTAAAGCTCGGGCAAGTGCTACTCTTTGTTGTTGTCCTCCTGAAAGTTCAGAGGGTTTTCGTTCTAACTCTTTTTGGGTTAGTCCTATTAATTCACTAATTGCATCAATTTTTTTTTCACATTCGGTTTTTGAGTGATTTCTTATTTCAAGTGGAAATGCAATGTTTTTTCGCGCGCTAAGGTGTGGGAATAATGCGTAATTTTGAAATACCATTCCGATTTTTCTCGAACAAGCGTCCGTTAGGGTGATATCAATATTATCGATAAAAATTGAACCTTTTGTCGGGGAAAGGTATCCACCAATGAGTTTTAACGCTGTTGTTTTTCCACAACCTGATGGCCCTAAAATCGTAAGAAATTTTCCGGAATGTAATGATAAAGTTATATTGTCTACAGCTTTCTTATCGCTGTAGCAATATGTGAGATTTTCAAGTCTAATTTTATTTGTCATTTTAATTAACCTTTTCGCAGAATTGTGCGATCCCAGGTTTCAGATATTTCTTTCCAATTTTTTGAATATGTATCGTAAGGATAATATTGGAGCGATTTAAATTGATCTTTTGTGTGTGGATAAATGTTTCTCCAGAAAGAATCTTCTTTTGCCATGGTTTCTGCTACAGCGAGAATGGAAGTTGCTGATCCTCTCCGACAGAATTCGAGTTGGATTTCTTCTGAAAAAAGCTCGTTTATTGCTATTTCAGCTAATTCTTTGTTTTTAGATTCTGCTGGAATAGTCCAAAAAACTTGAACAAATGCCCTATCACTAAAGGGGATCTTTGCTCCTAATGTGCTTTTTTCCCGCATTGCTTTTATGTATTCCGGGCTATGCATGTTACCTGCGGTGATATCTTTATTTGCTAATGCGAGTATCATGTCGTTAGATGTAGGCCACCATAATTTAACGTTATCTCTGTAGCTCCGGGCAAAGCGAAGAACTTCGTCTAAATTGTTGTTAATCATTTCGTGCGCCGTACCATGTCGATTTTCAGATCCTGCTTTCATGCAAGCGAAGGTAAATAAGGAAAGATAAAATGAACTGTATAAACCTATTTTGTTTTTAAGGTTTGGTTTAATTAGGTCTTCCCATTTTGAGGGTTCTTCCGGTACTAGATTTTTGTTGTAGGCAAGTGTCATTACTGAATCTGGATAAGGTAAGCCGTGCCCTTCTTTAAATACCCAGTTGTTTATTGTTGATTCATATAGATTTTTGTGATTTGGAATATTATTAAGATTAAGTTTTGCAAAAAGCCCTTCTCTGATCGCAGGGTAACCTTGAGTAGCATCGCAAATCATTAGATCAAAAGGCGGATTATTAGCCGGCGCGGTTTTTAATTTGGCTAAACCTTCCCACCATCCTGGATGAAGGTTTACTTTTGCTCCAGTCGTTTTTTCGAATTTTGGGACAAAAATTTCTCGCATTGTTTGTTCGTGCCCCCCGGCATAAACAAAAATATTTATTTCTTTATCAGAGTAAGGCCCTTCCGTTTTAATTTTTTCATTGCAGCCTGTTAGGAAATTACTGCTTAGGTATGCTACTGAGGCTAAAAAGGTTCTTCTGTTATTCATAAGAATATTTGTCATTTAATTTTTTACTCTATTTGATGATCAGGTGGTTTCCAGGTTTTTGAAATCTATAAGTGCGGTGTAGATTCTTGTGAATGTTGTGATCCAACATAAACCACCGAATATCCATGCTGCTTCTGTGAATTTATCTGGTTTTAAGCAGATAAACACGAAAAAGGTTATTGTTTCTGTTCCTTCGGTTAATCCACCTAAATAATAGATCGCTTTATTTTTGTACTTTTCATTTATGCTATTGTGCTTTGCAGCTATTGCAGAATATGCAAGAAATGAGCTGCCAGTTCCTATAAAACTAAATATTAAAAATGATGCAGGTAATCCAATCTCTGGTTTTCCTACTGCAAAAAAGAAGGGTACTCCGGAATAAAATAAGAAATCAAGAACAATATCTAAGAATCCACCTATTTCAGTTTTGGTGGTTTTTTGAGCCATTAATCCATCTAGGCCATCAAAAATTCGATTTATAGCAATCATTCCTAATGCTAAGTAATATTGATTCATTGCCAAAGCTATCCAGCCAACTATACCAATTAAAAATCCTATTATTGTTATGGTATTAGCACTAAATCCAACTTTTACCAATATGGTTGCAATTGGATTTAGCGCAGGGTCTACTAATTTTCTAAACGTTGCATCTAGCATTCAAAACCAAAACCTTTGGAATAGCACTTAGTTTTATTTGATTTTTAAGGTTCCAATATCAAGGGTGAAATTTTCAAGCCCTGTTTCTGGAATCGTGATCTTAGCATTCGTTTTCTCAGGGTATGCTAAGTTTGGTAATGAAATTCTAGAAGCTAGTTGAGGTGCTAAGGTTATTTTATATTCACCTGGTGAAACACCATTGCCATAGGGAAAGGTTTTCATGGTAAATGATCCATCTTCTTGCAAGATGCTGCTTGGGTTGTCTTTGGTAAATGTGTTTGTTGATGCAGGATGAAAGTTAATACTCCCAGCAGTAAGAGGTTGTCCATTGAATGTAATTTTTCCACTAACCTTGACTAGCTTTGGTTTATCTTGGTTGCAAGATGTTATGAAAAAAACAATTGCTATTGTTAGTAATATTTTATAATTATTCATTTTGTTATCTTGTTAATCCAATAATACAGATTGGCCGTCTGTTGGGCGAATCAGTATTTGGATTTTGGGTGAGGGGGTGTTGTAGTTAATAGTGCGAACACTGCCATCGCCGAATGTGAATTGTGGCCCTCCTGAAGAACTGGTGTTTCCCCAATTTCCGCCACCGCATGATTCTCCGGTATTTGCAACAGACCACCCTGTTCCTGAAACTCTATCAGGGTAAGTGTTTAATTGTGAGTCAGAATAAAGTTCGGAACCACATCTGCCAGTTCCTCCTGTGCCTCCCATTATGTAAGGTTCATCCCAATACCAAGATCCAGAATTATAAGCTGATTGCGCCAATGCTTTTTCACCAAAGAAAACTGTATTTGAGGTTCCATCAAGGATTCCAGTTAAAGATGATACTTTGCCCCAACCTGCGTAGGTGGTGAAAAAAACCTGATCATTGGCGGCATAATCAGTTCGAGCATTCGCCCCTTGCCCTCCATCGTTATAGGAATACCCTGGATAAACCGAATCGTTTGTAGGAACAACCTGTGGAAGGGTTGATCTTCTCATGGGCATATAAAAAGTTTTTACGGCTGTTTTGAAGCAGGCGATTGGATCTCTGAAAAGGGATTCCTGTTCTAAATAAGGTAAAAGAGAGTAAAAAGCAGATCCTAATTGTTTTCTTGCTTGTTTGTTTGGGTCCCCCCAACGGGGGCGAAATTGTCCGTAACCGGGAATGGTTGTGAATGCATTGGGTGTCGTGTATGGGACAGAATTGTTTGGCAAACTATAGTCATACCCACCGCTATTGGGAATATGCCCATTTGATGATTCAAAATTAAGTGTAGCCATTCCAAGTTGTTTTAAATTGTTGCTACCTGAAATTCTGGCAGCAGCTTCTCTTACTTTATG
>JAPLNF010000330.1:0-748 GCA_026692965.1 Planctomycetota bacterium | reverse complement strand
GAAATTCTGGCGGCAGTTTCTCTTACTTTTTGTACAGCAGGTAAAAGTAACCCAATCAATATTGCAATGATTGCAATGACGACAAGAAGTTCGATTAATGTGAAGCCTTTAGTAAAGCGCATGTTGAAAAATATTCCTGGTGAATCAGAACACACTACCATAATATACAGCAATTTTGCTGTTATAAGAAGCACCTTAACTTAGTTGAAATTAATTAATCCTGCTCCGGATTTATTAGGAAGATCAAATTACTTTATGATAGTCTTACGTAAGTGTTAAGTAATAATTCTTGGGAGAGTTGGTTTGCTTGATATTAAACCTGTTCACTGTTCTCGTATGGTTGCGGTACTTTCGGATCCGCAGAGGTTGCGGATTATTGAATGTTTAAGTGAAAAATCGCGCAATGTTGGAGAATTGGCTTCTTGCCTGGGGAAGCATATGGTCAAGGTTTCTCACCATCTTTCGATTTTAAGGAAAGCTGGGTTGGTAAAATCTAATCGCGTGGGACGGTTTATTTATTACGAATTGCAGTTGGGATTGGGTGTTTCAGGTTCTACAAGCCATTTAGATCTCGGTTGTTGCAGGCTTGAACTTTCAAAAACTTCCAAAAAATGTTGTTCATAAGGGTGTCTAAATTGGACAAAAAAATTGAATCTGGATTGATTTCTTGTTGTTTTGCGGAAGCCTTGGGGACTTTTATACTTGTGTTTATTGGGTGTGGGGTTGTTCATAGTGCAGTGCTAACTGG
>JAPLNF010000329.1 GCA_026692965.1 Planctomycetota bacterium | reverse complement strand
TCATGGCACGGAAATTAAGATGGATCAGTGCTTGGGTATCTGCGGGAAGTTGAACCTTAAAAGCTTCTTGTCTGGATTCTTGAGCGTAAGAAATTGCGAACGAGCCTACTGCCAAAGCCAAAACGAACGCAACAGGTGTAAACCGCCAGAATTTAAACATGAATAAAATCCTTTCAAATGATGTCATCAAAAGAAACTACAACAGAGGAATAACATGCCAATAAGAGAAAAATTACTGCAGAGGTACAAGTTTTAAACTAAAAGGTACTTCAACAGTGGTTGGAGTTCCGCCTTCGTATACGATTTTGAAAGGCGGCTTCGAGTTTGCGGGATAAGTGACATTTCTACTTCCCTTGGGGCCACCCGGGCCCTGCCGAATGCTGCAGGAAGAAGATTTGGGGGTCAAAGCTTTGCCCTCTACATCAAATACTATAAACCCGCCCAGATCTACCCCGCAAACCATATCAATAAAACTACCATTCGCAACCCAAACACCATTCTTAACCCAATTATTCCCTCCTCTTTGAACCCAATCATTTTGGGCATTTGCAGGGTCCGCATCCGCCGGAATATCATATTCAATGCGCAGAGAGTGGGACCCATTAGTATTTTTTTTACACTCGTTAATTTGAATCCATGCACCTGATTTTCCTTCGATCTTTTTCCCCACTTCCTTCTCGATATTCGTTATTTCAAGGATAGGTTTTGAATCGTCAAAAACCTGCAAAATAAGCTTGCCCTCAAGCATCTGAATGCTCTTGGATTCTTTTTGTGCCTTAAGAAAATGAATCGGTACTTTATAATCAACAATCCTTGTAGAAAACCCTTCCTGGACTAGTGCTTGAATAGGCCTTACTATAATCCAATTTGGCTCAGACGGGGCAAGTATAACATTGCGTAAAATAGTGGTATCTTGCTGTAATGTCTGGCCAGATTCATCAACAGCTTTCGTGATTTTTACTCCGGTGATTTCCTGCAATTTAAACCGCGGTTCAGGCGTAACTTCCAAACCAATAAGGATGTGCTTATCGTCAGGTTTCCCAAACACTGTTTCAGGAGTTTTTAACAAGCGAATCCTGTAAGCGGATCGGTTATCTGTTAGTAATAAATTAAATTTTCCTTCTTTAAGAATGATCACTTTTTCTTTAATGAGTGCGGCAGGTGCTTGGTCCATCCCTATTGCAATCTGCCCAATTTCTGGAGGCAATAAAGGTTGGGGTAAAACTGGGGGAGGCACAATTTGCTGGGCGTTTTCCTGAGGTACAAATGAAACCCGGATAGCCTGCGGCCCCACTTCATTTTTTACACCCTTCTTTGGCTCCTCCACTTCTTTTAGAGGCACTGCTGGAGGCACCTGTTTTGGTACGGCTTTTGGAAATACCTTCGGCTTCGGGAATTCAAACCTAATTGGATATCCCACTGCTCCCTGAATGCCTGCTACTTCCACTAAGTTTGCCTTCATCGCTATTGTTTCAAGCGCCTCCCAAAAAGGAACTCCCTTCATTTCCACGCTGATCTTTTTTGTTTCTAACGCACGGCTTTTATCTTCCAATATAATTCGATACCCAGATAGCTTCACCAAATCTGCTATCACTTCTGGTACAGGGGCATCCACATGCTTCATGGTAATTTTTTTGGGATCAATCAACCTCTTATTATAAGATTCTGTCTCAATTTTCTTGATCAGAGCCTCAACCCTTCGCTTGATTTCAGGGTCTTCGCTTTTTCTTTCTTTTTGTAATTGCTCAAGAGCTGGTTCGCCCGCTAATCCCAAATCCTTTGCTGCTTTTTCTCGAACTTCAAACGAGGAATCCCCTAATGCTTTAATCATTTCGGAAATCGATGGCTGGCTGATCTGAATTGAACTGGCTTGATTATTTACAACTAGAAAAAACAGGACCACCAAAATCATGTACTGCTTAAACATGGCATCACCCCTGCAACAGAAAATTAACATGCTAATTATGATATAGACTGAGCCAAGTTTTTAAGACTCTAAGTTAAGTCCATATCGATTATTCCCGCTTTAACGCCAAAGATTAAAAGCTTGGCAGGTTTGGCAAAAAGAGCAGAGCATAATTGAATAAAAAAGGAACCCGATTTTATAGCGGGTTCCTGAGTTAGTATGGGCTAGTTTGTTTGTTTTAAACAATGCCTTTTTATCAAACTTACTCGAACAATCTACCTACTGCCTGTTCGTTCGCAAATGCGGAAGTCGTTGCGAACAGTAGCAGGGTAATGGCAGCGGATCGAATAAGGTTCAGGGCTTTCATGTGTGCCTTTTGAGTTAGTAAGTTATCCCCAACTCATTGTTTTTTTGCGGGGATTCGCAATTCAATCTCATCGATCTGAAGCGGGGTTTTCGTCTCTAGAGTGCGCTGCAACTCGAGAAACTTGTTGCGTTGCGACCACGCGGTAGAGG
>JAPLNF010000328.1 GCA_026692965.1 Planctomycetota bacterium | reverse complement strand
TTTTATCTGCAAGCTCATCATTAAAGCCGACGCTAAGTTTATTTATTTTTGCTTCGTTAACATTCGGTTCGAAGCCGATAAGAGTTTTTACTTGTGCTTCGTCAATATTCGGCTCGAAGCCAATAGTTTTATCTTGTGATATATCGCGTTCTTGGGAAGTTGATTCGATGTGAAAGATTGTCTTGGAATTATTAATTGCGCTTTTGAATGCATCAAGCAGGCTGGGGTTTGCAGCGCAAGCTTCTTCGGGCGTGAGGGTATTACCAGACTTTGTCTGCTCTGCATACTTGTTTAAAATTTCCTGTAGCTCTTTGCTGTCTTGCATTACTAATGGTCCAATAGATGAAAGGAAATCTATTAGGTATCATAACCATTTACCTTTAATTAACAGCATATTAATAAAAAGTTTAGCAGAATCAGGAGTAAGTTTTAATCATTTGCTGGTAGGCAAATCAGTAGTAAGTTTGGGTATGGGTGGGAACTCTTCCTTGAAATCATTTAGCACTTTGTGCATAAGGTAATCGTATTCTTTCTTGGGGTCCGATCCTTTTGGGGGAATGATAACAGAGCCCGCAAGAGGTACTAGCACCGTTCCTTTGGATGGCCCATCTTTATCCTGCAATTTGAATGCGGGGTGATATTCTGCGAATTCACGGAGTTCTTCTGCGGATTTATTAGGCGCTGCTTGAAGGCGTTTAGCAAGCATTGTGCCAAATGAACCTGCGAATAAAACAACAGGATCATTCACACAATCATTTAATATGCCAAAATCCAGTATTAAATAACTTGGAGTGAGTGCTGGCGGTGCAAGTAACTGCCCTGAAGATAAATCCCATAAATAAATCGCACCCTCAGAACATAAAGTAAAAGCAATATTTTTTATCTTCGTTTTGCTGCCACCATCCCAAAGTTTGATTCCTGTGACAGAACTATTATGAAGCATGGCTTCATTGATGGGCTTACCATCCTTAAGGTCCCAAACCCGGAGGGTGTTGTCTTCTCCTCCAGATAAAACTTTTCCGTTTGTATGATCAATCACTAGGGAAGTAATCTTGGCTGCATGATGAGGGTCTTTGGGGTCTTCCCACAATGGTTTTTTGGAATCGATATTCCAAACCCGTATGAACATATCTTCGCCACCTGATGCGATGTGTTTCCCATCCTTGGAAAACGCCATGCTTGCAACAGCGCCCTTGTGTGATTCCTTCAAAACAGCTTTTTCAATCAAAGATTCATTGGTGGTTTCAAATATTGAAATCGAACCATCGAAGTTACCAAAAGCGACTTTAGAATCATCTTCGTTGAAGACGATTATATTTGTATTTTCCAAGCATGTGTGTTCGATCTTTTTCCCATCGTGAGAGTAGAGTTCGCGGACTTTGCGATTATCGCCCAGTGGGATTTCCAGCATGAAAAATTTGCCAATGGATGAACCTTTGATGACGATTTTTTGATTTTCAAGCATGGGTCGCTGTAGGATTTTTTCTTTCTTTTTGGTTTCCTTATGCCAGATGTCCAATGCGCCATCTTTGCTAAGAATAACCAAATCTTTAGGTCCAAGCTCAGATATGGAAACTGCGTTTTCATGAATGATTTGTGATGAATTATGGAAATCGGATTGTTTAAAGTTCACAAATCTCCCGGCAGTATCATTGAAAGCTTTGGCAATTGATTCAGAGGGTGAATAGGTTACCTTTGGCCCATTACGGTAATAAATTCCTTCTTTTTTTCCAATGATAAACTGATCCAACTTTTTATCGAGTGGAATCGATATTTGATTCTTTGGCTGCATGTCCCAAAGTACACAAGTATTGTCATCGCCACCTGCTACCAGCAAAGGTACGCGTGGGTGGGGCGTAATAAATCGCATGGTGGCATTGTAAACAAGATTGCTGCTTGCAGGCCTGCCTGTTTCTTTGTAAGAAATGCGCAGAGTGTTATCGTCCGACCCGGTGATCAGCCACTCGGGATCATTTGAAAATGCTAGACAGGTTACATCGCCATCATGTTGGATCTGGTATTTAAAGCTACCATTATTCACATTCCAAACCACTGCGCGATTATCTACCCCACCTGATGCAAGTAATCTTGAATCTTGACTAAAAGCCAGGCAAAGGATGGAATCCATTTGTGAAACGGAATGCTTGAGAATGAACTGCTGGTTTTCCCGATGCCAGATTTTTATTTTTCCCTTCGCATCACCAGCGGCGACGGTAAGGGAATCAGGGCTTAATGCCATGCAGTTGAGATCGCCTTCAATGCCAATTAATTTCTGAATTTTCCCGCCTGGAATGATGTGAACAATTTCAGTTTCAGATCTCGCAATAATTTCTGATCCATCATGGGTGAAAATTATTTGATCGATGGGGCTAATACCTGTCTCTGTTTCAGGGTTTACTTGAAGTTTGTCATTTTCTAAGCGTTTGCGGTCAATTAATAATTTGCTCCCCTGGGCGTAGGCAATCGAAGTATTTTTAGCGTCAATCGCAAGTGCTTTGATTCCCGCTGCAATAGGTTTTATTTCTTTTTCTTTCTCCCAATGCCATACATGAAGATTGTTATCCGTGGTTAAAATTAGAATCCGATCTTCCCCTAAAAAGCTTACAGCTCGAATGCCCGCATTAAAGGAATCAGGGAAGTTATACTCCGCAATCGTAGTAGGGTTTTTCAAGGTGGTAGGGAATATTTCCGGATCATGGACTCGAATGGATTTATCTTCTCCGTAACTTAGATAATATTTTCCCGAAGGAGACCATTGGCTTCCCTGCACCCCTTGATCGTGAACTACATAAGAACGAATCCAGATAAAATCATCCATCAAGGCGCCCATGCGCAGTCTTTTCATCAGAATTTTTTCTT
>JAPLNF010000327.1 GCA_026692965.1 Planctomycetota bacterium | reverse complement strand
TTGAAAGAATTGATTTTGTGATTGGTGTGGATGATCCGGACCGCGATACCAACAGGGTGCGATTGGTTCGCAACTGGGCTGAGGCTAACAAGGTTGCGGTGGATTTTCTCCCACGCTAAAAATTTAATAAATATATATACAATGTCGCAAATTGACTGCTCACCCTTGATTATGATTTTGCATGATGCAGGTACCGACTGCGAAGCGCTTCGCAACCTTCTTGTAGAAAAAAATGCGATAGTTGAAACGGCGCCTTTGGATGAATCTGGAATTAAAAAGCTGGTGTATTGCAATTGTGATGGGCTGATTCTTCTAGGCGAACCCACACAAAAAATATTGGTGTTGTTGCGAGAAATGCTGGGCAGAAGATTACTACCAGAGAGCTTTCCTGTATTTTACAACTCTAAAACTAAGTTACTGATTGCCAACAATCATGGCTTGGGTTCCCTTAACATAATCAATACTTTTGAACCTGATAATTGCTTAGATATAGCAACGCATTATCAATCAAAAAAAACTGCAACGGGATCTTATCTTGGTTGGGCAACGGTTGCGCTGATGTTCGTACTACTTTTTCTTGGGCTTAAAGGCGCCAAGGTTTTTCTTCCCACAGGCGAACTCGAGACTCAAGTTGAAAAACTAAAATCCAACGATCCTTCCGATATTTATCTCAGGCTTCTAGGGCCAACTCCTAAACTCAAAGATCGACTTGTTCTATTCGATAATCTGAACTCTCATCCCGATTTTTATTTTCTGCCTTTGGATCTTTCGATGTATTTGATTTCAAGGCGCAATGAGATTAAAAATTATCTTGATAGGGTCGATGCACTCTTAACAATTCCTGCGACGCCCAAGGTTACTACGATTAGCGAAATCGAAGCTACATTATCAAAAATCGCACAGTTGAAGGATCGCTTTCCCAAAAAATGGGAAACAACCGAAGCTTACGTTTTTCTTCTCAACAAAGAAACCCTTAACCAGCAACTTCATAAAGAACTACTTGCTTTTTATGTTGATTTTAACAGAAGAACTACCTCGTTTAATCACTTATCCGCCTTTCCTGAAAAACAAATGATCAAGGGCTTCGATTGGAAATCTTGGCAGGAAAACGTAGACACTTTTCTGACAGATACTTGGCCCGATTCTTCATCTGTTGCCCTTGCAACTAACATACCTGAAATTCTCGAAATGAGGCTCGCAGATCATCGCAATCGCGAAAAAATCCGCACCCTACAATCCGCACTTCGATATCTAGCTATCCCCGGCGATATTCCCCTCCAAGATTTTCTCTATAAAACGGAGTTGCCACTGAAGATGTTTCAGCAATTCGAAAAAGAATTACCCAACTGGCGCAATGATTTGGCTTCAGTAAATTTCCCGCAAACGCAACAAGATGTTTTACATACGCTTGCCTTTGATTTGAATAATCAAATTATCCCCCTGTTGCGAACTAGAATTCTTTCCATGTTGGGGGAACAGAAAACTTGGCCCAGTTCTAAATCTAAATGCTTGAATGATCCCATGCTTACGGCACTCGGGCTGTTCATTCAGCCTATTTCGCTTCTAGCATCTTCGGTTGAAGCTAAACCGGTTGAAACCCTAACTTCATTGTTAAGTAAAGACGCTATTCAGCTAAAATCCAATGTTGTCAAAATTAAATTGAATGAGGCATTGGCCTCATTACTAACAGAAAAGCCGGTGCTGAATATCATTGTTGAAAATACTTCGGGTGCCACAACTATGTTTTCTGCAAAACTCATACTTACTAAGGATAAAATATTTCTTCAGGGTGCGGATCTTAGCCTTGATTATGCCTATAAATGGTATGACAAGGTAAAAGCTGAGCTTGAGCTTAAAGATGGGTTAAAAATTGTCTGGGATAAACCACAACTCGAAATGTTTGGCTGGTCTTCCTTATTGGTCGAAGGTCAATTAATTGGAAGTTCCACTTCCATTGATAAGCTTGTTCCGGTTACTTTAATATTTGAGCCAGCATTAATTGCTATGCCTTCGTTGCTTATTGATTCTCGTAAATGATCGATTTTACAAGGGACTTTTTATGGATCAGATAATGGATCAAAAACTTCCTTCTGCTTTTATGCATAGGCGTTACTACATCCCCATGATTGCTCTTGGGATTTTAGGTATTGCGTTTATTGCGACGAGATTACTCCCCGAGGAATATCCCCCTTTTGTTAAAAGCGCTGTCAATATGTCTGGCTTTTTACTTGCACTAATTGTTTCTACAACTTGGTGGGTTTTCTTTTCAAGGTTCTCTTGGCTTTTAAAAATTGAAGTCGTTGCAATTATTGTATCTGCTTATTATGGCGCAGTTAAAGAATTGGAATTCAATGGCGATGTTGAACCAAAGATCATTTGGCGCTGGGAAAAACTACGGGAAGATAAAATCGCAGAGCATCGCACTAATGTCCCTAAGATTGAACTAGAAGCCATTTCTGTTGTTGTTGGT
>JAPLNF010000326.1 GCA_026692965.1 Planctomycetota bacterium | reverse complement strand
GATTGGTCTCTTCTAAAGCCCGCTTGAAACTGGATTTTCTTTTATCGTCTTTCACAGGTGAAATAAGAAGTAGTTGACCATCAGTAGTTATTTCCAATGGAGTTTCTGGATTAATATTTAAAAGATCGAGAACCGGCTTATCAATTATCAAAGCCCAGCTATTGCCATGTTTGGTAAGTTTTTTTATCATATTTAACCTTTTAGTTTGGTAACTTATTGTATGTCCATTGTATCACCAAAAATAAATGCTGTCTAGATAAATTTACCAGGTTCGGAAGTCTTAAAAAGAGAGGTAATTTTTGTATCCGGCTACAAAGAGTTATACTGATGTGCCTTCTTCAGCAAGTTCTCTGAAGAGCGGGTGCATCCAGGCCGGAGCCAGCCGCAGATCTTTTATTAGTTCCCGCCTTTTGATTACTGGAAGTGAATTCTTTAAGTGTTTGCGTCGCTCGGGTGTTATATTTTTCATTCCAATCATGCGAAGAGCTTGAATCAATAGTCCACTTAGGCGACCTGCCGCCGCCATGTTTTTGGCAGTTGTCCTACGAAGCTGAATTATCGTGGGGCCTATCTTTACTGTTCGGGATGGCCCATCTGTGAGGAATACTACTTTCGCTGGAACCTATTCCGAGAGGCCAAGGGCATTTGCAGCAAACGCTCCTGCTGGTTGAAGGCGTGTATAATCTCTGCCAGCCAAGGCTTTTGCAACGGTCTCTGCAGAAGGTGAAAGAAGTCCGAGTGCTGTATGTATTTTGGGAAAATCATAAACCCCGCGCGCAAGTCTGCGAATAGTCCCTTTTTTGGTAAGCCTATGGAGGGCTATATCAATGGCCTCCCGACTGCCGAACTCCAAGAAATCTGCAGGTACAAAAACGGCCCCTTTTCCACGGGAATGGATGGCCGAAAGTATCTTTGCATCTATTGAGAGCTTTGTTTTCATGTAAGAAATTATAGTGTGTTTTTCTTACAAAAGCAATGGTGGATATGCCATGAAAACATGCCTGCAAAAAAAATGATCGATATTCTTAATTAAAGCATAACTCAGTAGTAGAGGCAATATTTGAGATGTTGTTTAAAAGTGTGAAACTGCTACTCAAAGAGTATCTGGCAACTTTGGGTATTCAAATACTGGATGGCAGTTCAAGGAAATGATCTTGGTGTTGAAAATCTTGATCTCGTAAAGAGGTGGCACCCCTGCCTCTTGTTGATACAAGCTTACCGGAATATGCACATTTGCTGAATTAACAGATTGAGTTTTAAGAGGTTGGTAACAATAAGGTTGCAACTAATGGTGGTTATATCCTTTGATGAGTCGCTTATCCTGGCCCGGTTTCAGAACCTCAGACCGAGCTATGAAGGCGTTGCCAAGGGCGTCTTGAAAGTGCGCTAACTTGTAAGCTGTGGTGATATAGCTTTTTAATCAAACGGTTTAAGTTCTTTATGTGGCTAATTCAGTGAAATAATTGCTAAGCTTTTATCGGCCATGCTTCTAGAGCCTTTTTTGGTGCATACAGCGGTTTTTGTCGCAAAGACCCCAAAAGGATCAAAAAAGCGGGATTCGTCTGTTTCTGGTGATTCTTGGTGCGCGTAGGCCGCTTGTGTTAGAAACCCTTTGCTTTTTGATTCATTCCTCACTTACTAAGAAGGCGAATGTGAGTTTAAATTCTAATTCTCTTAATTGTTGATTTGCAAACTCCTGCTAGTGTACATTTGCTATAGCCTTTTTCTTCATGTAAACTATAACTTTATTAGACTTTTACACTTACCATTGTGTATAATTTGGCTGTTATTGTGCGTTTAGATAGCCATGGGTTGGCGAATACTTTAAGGAGGCAAAAGTTTCTGGGTCAACGTTTTGTCTTGTTTCACTCTTTTTAAAATAAATCCAATTTTATTAAGGTTTGATAGTTTTTGTGGATGAGTTTAACTGTCGATTATTTTTTACAAAATAGGTGCGTTATATCTTCACTATTGTTCTCTCGCTTGATTCGGCTTTTTTTCAAGAACCCTCTTGAAAAACTATTCTCAGGCAGTCTTTCTGTTTTTCGTCGTAAACGATTTCGTAAACGCGAATCAAAATCCCATCCTAAAATCGAAGTCCTCGAAGTTCGATTGACCCCGACCTCCGCACCTTTCATTGACCTTTCTTCTTTTCAACCACAGAAGAAGGAAATCGCTTTTATTGATTCCGGGGTTTCTGCAGAGAAGGCTTTTCTAGAATCTATTAGTCCCACTATTGAAGTGGTTGAAATCAACGCCTTAAGCGGTGGGTTTGAGCAAATCGCAAAAGTCGTTGCCAACCGTTCAGGCTTGGAAGCTATTCATGTTTTTTCGCATGGCGCATCGGGTACGCTATTTCTAGGAAACACTGCCTACACTTCCGACAACATTAGTAATTATCAAAACCTATTGCGATCCA
>JAPLNF010000325.1 GCA_026692965.1 Planctomycetota bacterium | reverse complement strand
TATATTTTTTCGAGATACATTTAAGCAAAGTGTAATCCCCAAATAAAAATGGGAAAACAATATCATCCTGCGAACCTTTAAACTGAAATCCAATAATTTTCTCAATGCTGTTCCACAAATCAGATTCTTTTAAACTTTTATGATTTGTTGAGGGAAGTTCTTTTTCAAATTGATCATTTAAAGAAAGAAAAGAATTTAATTTATCAATTAAATTCGGGTTTGCTTTGAAGAATAAATTGAATTGTTCGTGTTCATTTTTTGATAATTTATCTTTTAAATAATCTAGTAATTTCTGAAAATCTAGGATTTCCAATTTAAAGCTCCAAAACTACTAAGCTGGTGGATTTAAGTGGGAGCGCAATTTTTTTAAAACTCTTGACTTAGCCAAATAAACAGAATTTGCATTAACGTTAAATTCCTTGGTGACATCTTCCAAAGGTATTTCTTCAACAACATGTCTCCAAAAAATGTTCCATGTATTTTCTTCAAATTCTTTTTTTATGATTTCCAATACTCCCCGCAATAATACGAGGTAATCTTGGTTACTGCCTTCAACGGGTATTTCTTCTTCAATAAAATCAGATATAGAGTGAATATCACCTTCATAAATCAAGGGCTGGTTACTGGTTTTCTTCCTAAAATCAAAAATTCTTCTTTTGGTTATCGTCCGCAACCACCCCGTGAAAGTGTCTGCGGGTTTTTCTCTGGTAAAGTTTCTAATTCCTTGAGATACCCCATTAAAAACATTCTGGCTGATATCTGAACTATCCTCAGGTTTTATACCTGCTTTTCTGCACCACGAATAAACCAAGGGGTAATATAATTTCACCATTCGGTTCCAAGCATCTTGCTTATTTGAACGAATGCCTTCCAATAACGATGATGTTATTGTGCTCGGGATATCCAAAACCAACTCCTTTGAAACTTAATAATTTAATCAACCATAAAGATAATAACTAATTGATATTACTAACACTATAATAATTAATACAAATTCAAAAACTGCTATAATTTCCGTTTTTACGCATTTAATTTATTAATTATTGGTAAAAAACTCAAAAGATATTTGCTATGGGATAATACTATTTTTAATTGAAAAAGAACGATACCAAAAAATCTGGAATCTTCTTTTAACTTCCCTTTAATAAGCCATCTATCAATGCGCCATTAATACCAGCAAATTAATCGCGGACTAAGACTTATCTCAACCCGGGGAGTTTGATGACAAGGCCCTGATTAAATTCTGTTCCTTGTTTTCCTGTGCCAGCAGAGGTTGCAATACTTAACGCATCAGGATTAATACTCAAAGAATACAATACTCCCGTAGAAACCTCGTGCGCTGCAACAAGTGAACCATCAGAAGGCTGCCACTGAGTAAGTACGCCCTTGCCTTTTCGCGCTCCGCCAACTGCAAGCAATTGCTTTCCATAAGGAGTAAAACGAACAGAGAGAAATCAAAGGCGTCAGTTTTTATCCTTCAGGTCGCCGGTGAGCCTGAATATCTCTTTGGCACCTTCAATCGTGAAGCCCGTTGGTGGAAAACGGAAACGGCCTTCATCTGCAATAGCTTTTCGAACCTCGATGTGGAAACTCGCTAGCTTCGTCTCACGCTCTTGCTCACTCAGCGTCTTGTCGCCCCGAATCTCCTTCGCACGGGCGCAGCGCTCCTTGGCACGATCAAGCATGGCACCGAACTT
>JAPLNF010000324.1 GCA_026692965.1 Planctomycetota bacterium | reverse complement strand
TCCTTTAAATCCAACTATTGTTAAATCGGAAGGCGGTGCAAAATTTAGCAAGCTTCCGGATGGCTCTTATCTTGCTAGTGGTAAAAATCCTCCTAATGATGTTTACACCATTACATCGAATGTTTCGAAAGGTGTTTTTTCAGCAATATTGTTAGAATGCTTTCCAGATCCATCCCTGCCCAATCAAAGTTTGGGCCGGTTTTCTAATGGGAACTTTGTTCTCTCAAAAATTGAAGCAGAGTTATCTTCCCCGTCTTTAAAAACACCGCTTAAAATATCTTTCAATAAAGCGTTTGCGGATTATTCGCAAAAAGGTTGGGATATTACTAATGTCGTTGGTAATGATTCATCCAAAGGCTGGGCTGTTGATGGGCCGACCCGGCGAGATAATACCAAAGCCATGTTTGTATCGCCTCAGTTGGTTGATATTCCTGAAAATGCCACAATAAAAATTAGTTTGTCTCACCAAGCTTTATCCCAGCACAATATTGGTCGGTTCAGGATTGCTATTTCGTCAGTTCCAGGAGAATTAATTACCCTCAATGGGTTTCAAGTTCCTGTAAATATCACAAAAATTATTGAAACTGACACCCAGAAAAGATCGCTTCAACAAAAAGAAGAGTTAAGGAAATATTACAAGGCCACATCTTTCAAAGAACATAAGGTAGCCAGCGATAAACTTGTTCTTCTTAAAAACAATCTTGTTGATAGTAAAAAAAATATACCCGGCGTTATGGTAATGAAAGAAGGACCAGTTCGAGATACTTTCATGCTTATTCGAGGCGAATATGACAAAAAGGGACCCAAGGTGGTTGCAGGTTTACCCTCCGTTTTGCCTCCACTTCCAAAAGATAAACCCATGAATAGGCTGGGGCTAGCCTATTGGATGGTCGATCCTTCAAATCCTCTTACATCAAGGGTTTGGGTTAATCGCATGTGGGAAAAGTTTTTTGGGTATGGATTAGTTCGTACTAGCGAAAACTTTGGTTCTCAGTCCGAATTCCCATCTCACCCGGAGCTACTTGATTGGCTTGCAACTAAGTTTGTATCTTTGAATTGGGACATGAAAGCTATGCAAAAAATAGTGGTAATGAGTTCAGTTTATCAACAGTCCTCCAACTTTAATCCCAGCTTATTAAATGCAGACCCGGAAAACCGACTGCTTGCCAGGGGTTCTAGGCTTCGTTTGTCAGGTGAAACGCTAAGAGACCAAGCGCTTTTTGCAAGTGGATTAATGATAAATAAAACAGGTGGTCCTTCTGTTCGTCCTTATATGCCTGAAGGCGTTTGGGATGAAACAAGTAGATATGGGGATCTCAGAAATTATAAAAACGACAAAGGCGAAGCCCTTTACCGTAGGACAATGTACACCATCTGGAAAAGAACAGCAGCTCCACCCACCATGCTTCTTTTTGATGCGCCTAATCGTGAAGCTTGCAGCGTAAAAAGATCGAGAACTAATACCCCTCTTCAGGCATTGGCTCTACTAAATGAAGTTACTTATGTTGAAGCAGCACGAAAACTTGCTGAGAAAATGATTCGTGAAGGTGGGAATACTCCTGAAGATAAAATAACTACCGGTTTTAGAATCGTCACAGGAAGACGCCCGGATTCATCAGAGTTGGCGATATTGCTCAAGGGTTTTCATAAAGATTATCAAGAATTTAAATCGAAACCCGATAATGCTAAGCGATTTACCTCGGTGGGTGAATCTCCAATTGCTAACACGACTGATATTTTTGAACTGGCAGCTTTTACACTTTCTGCAAATATTCTCCTAAATTTAGATGAAGTAGTTAATCGAGAATAGTTTTAAAACCTTAGCTATAGGCATGATACCAATGAAAATTTCCAATCTTTTGCAATTCCAAGACCAATTAAACCGAAGGACTTTTTTTAAAGGTGCTTCTTCGGTAATGACTGCTGCAGCAATAGACTCTTTGCGTCCGCAACTGTTGTTTGGGAATACAACCAACATTAAACCCAAAGCTAAAAGAATTATTTATCTTTTTCAATCGGGTGCTCCTTCCCAGATGGATTTGTTTGATAATAAACCTGCGATGATAGCTAGAAAAGGTGAGGATCTTCCTGATTCCATAAGAAAAGGCCAACGTCTTACTACGATGACTTCAGGTCAGTCTAAATTCCCCATCGCTCCCTCCATTTTTAAATTTGCAAAACATGGTAAGTCTGGCATGGAGTTAAGTGAATTGATTCCTGCAATATCTTCTGTTGCTGATGATATGACTTTAATTCGATCTATGCATACTGAAGCAATCAACCATGACCCTGCTATTACTTTTTGTCAAACAGGTTCCCAATTAGCTGGTAAACCTAGTATTGGTTCTTGGGTGAGTTATGGATTGGGTAGCGAAAATCAAGAATTACCTGCATATGTCGTGCTTACATCATTCGGCACGGGAAGGCCTGATGACCAACCTCTTTATGATCGTCTTTGGAGTGCGGGGTTTTTACCTTCAAAACACCAAGGTGTAAAATTTAGAAATAAAGGCGATGCTGTTTTATATTTATCAAACCCTGCAGGTCTTGATTCTGGAGTTAGGCGCGATTCACTTGACAGGATTGCCGCTCTCAACAAAAAACATTTTGATGCTGTAGGTGATCCTGAGATTCAAACCAGAATTAGCCAATATGAAATGGCATTTCGGATGCAAACTAGTGTTCCTGATCTATTAGACATTTCTAAAGAACCCAAGCATATTTTAGATTTATACGGCCCAGACGTTTCCAAGCCAGGAACTTATGCGTCAAATTGTTTGTTTGCACGAAGGCTTGCAGAGCGTAATGTAAGATTTATTCAGCTTTTCCATATGGGATGGGATCATCATGGCGGGTTGCCAAATGCGATTAAAGGGCAATGTAATGATGTTGATAAAGCTACTGCGGCTTTAATTACTGATCTTAAGCAACGAGGTTTGTTGGAAGATACATTAATAGTTTGGGGCGGAGAATTTGGGAGAACGATTTATTCGCAAGGCGGTATTACAGAGAATAATTATGGACGAGATCATCATCCCAGGTGTTATTCTATTTTGCTGGCTGGAGCCGGTATAAAAAAAGGTTTTACGTACGGTTCAACTGATGAATTTTGTTACAACATTACTGAAAATCCTGTCAGTGTATACGATTTAAATGCAACAATTTTAAATCAGTTAGGGATCAACCACGATTCTTTAACATTTAAATTTCAAGGCCTTAACGCCAAGTTGACTGGTGTGGAACCTGCTAAAATAATAAAAGATATTTTGTCATAATCGTTTTAAAAGAATTCGAAAATGATTGTTAGTTTAAGGTGAAATGACAATTAAATTTTATAAAATAAAGCTTGAGGATTTTTCAGTAAAGTTTTTAAGTCCAAGTTGTATTAATTAATTTGTGATCTAAGTTTTTTGATTCTTTATAGTTATAGCTCTATGTTTAGTAATCTAACTTATTTGGTTTTCAGTTTTAATTGATTTTTTTATTACAAAAAGAAAAGGTATAACATGAATATTACACCTCGAACATTGGATTCCGACATACATTTGTTAGGTGAGATCCATGGAAGTGCCATATTAAAGCAAGCTGGTAAAACGGCTTTTGATCTAATAGAGGAAATCAAATCTAAATCATTGGTAATTCGAGAAACTAACAGTCTTGCAGAAGCCCGAAAATTGATTTCTAAACTTGATGGAATTGAAATTAAAGATCTAAGGTTGCTTATTAGGGCATTTGGTGTTTATTTTGATTTGTTAAACCTTGCAGAGCAACAAGCCAGAGTTAGGTCACTGCGTAAAAAAGAAATGC
>JAPLNF010000323.1 GCA_026692965.1 Planctomycetota bacterium | reverse complement strand
GTTGCTAAAAGACGAGAAAAAAAGGACCTGAAAGCTTTGATTGTTGGAAATCGTGGCGTTATGAAATAGAAAAAAAGCATGGTTAGGGATCATAACTTTTTTGTTTGTGTTGATATTCAGTCGGGTGACGAAGAATCTATTGCAAGAATGGTCTCAGGTATAAATGCGGATTGGTTAGACCCTGTTTTTAAAAAGACCCAACGTGAAGTTCTGTATGATCCTAGTTTAAAGAAGCTCATTGCAATTCAAAAATCGTATTACATGGATTTAGTTTTGGATCAAAAAGATTCGCATTTGACCCAAGATGATTTGAGTGGCGAAATATTGCATCAGGGTTTGATGAGCCATTTGAAAGAGGTTCTTCCTGTTCTTGATTCGCCTGCAGGTCAATTGTTGGAACGGATAAATATTTATGGTCAATTGTTTCAGAATAAAAATTTCCCAGTGATTGATTCAGATTCTTTATTGGAGCCTTTGTTATGGCTCTGTAAGGGTAAAAAAACACTTTCAGAAGTTCGGGATGGAGATTGGTTTAATGCGGTGAGGACAATTCTTTCTCACGAACAGTATGTTGCTTTGCAAAAAGAACTGCCCGAGAAGTTGACACTGCCTTCCGGAAAAATTGTTCCCCTGAAGTACGAGTTAGGGAAATCGCCTTTGCTAGAGGCAAGAATCCAAGAATTATTTGGTTGGAAAGAAACCCCCAAGCTCGGTGGCGGTAAACTTCCTTTATTAATTTCTTTGTTGGCCCCTAATTATCGATCTCAGCAATTGACTTTGGATTTAGCTGGTTTTTGGAAAAACACCTATCCACAAGTTCGAAAAGATTTGCGGGGTAGGTACCCAAAGCATGCTTGGCCAGAAGACCCCCTAAAAAGCGAAACGGAACCTTAAAAATAAGGTCCCGTTCGAAGTTGATTAGAAAATTAAACTTTAAGCGTTGTAAGTGGAGCTTGAAACATCGCCCCCACGGCCAGTCCAGTTGGTGTGGAAGAATTCACCCCTGGGCTTATCAGTTCTTTCGTAGGTATGCGCGCCAAAATAATCGCGTTGAGCTTGCAGTAGGTTTGCTGGTAAGCGTTCTGCTCGGTAGGAATCAAAGAATGACAAAGCAGTGCTCATTGCTGGTACTGGAATGCCTTTTTTGATTGCCAAGGCAACGATGTTTCTCCAGCCTTTTTGTGAACGCTTCATTTCTTTTTTAAAGTAACTATCAAGCAAAAGATTGCTAAGGCTTTTCTTTCGGTCGAATGCTTCTTTAATTTTACCCAGGAACCTGCTGCGAATAATGCAACCGCCTCGCCACATTAGGGCGATTCCACCATAATTTAATTTCCAGCCATATTCCTTTGCCGCAGCTTGCATCAACATATAGCCTTGGGCATAGCTAACAAGTTTAGAAGCATAAAGAGCGTCGTGAATATTTTGAATAAGCTTTTCTTTCTTACCTGAAATGTTAGGCTTGGGCCCCTTGATGGCCTTTGAAGCTATAACTCTCTCATCTTTTAGTGCGGAAACGCATCGAGCGTAAACGGCTTCAGAAATCAACGTTACAGGCATGGCCAATTCTTGGGAGTTGATTACAGTCCATTTGCCAGTACCTTTTTGGCCTGCAGCATCCAAGATTTTTTCAACCATAGGTTGCCCATCGGTATCTTTAAAGTTCAAGATGTCTCTTGTAATTTCGATGAGATAGGAGTCAAGTTCGCCCTTGTTCCACTCTTCAAAAACTTTATGCATTTCGTCGTAAGAAAGCCCCAAACCTTTATGTAAAATATCGTAGGCTTCACAAATCAGTTGCATGTCACCATATTCGATCCCGTTGTGGACCATTTTTACATAGTGGCCAGCGCCACCTTCACCCACCCAATCACAGCAGGGGGTTCCATCTTCAACCTTTGCGGAAATATCTTGGAAGATAGCTTTGACATGGTCCCAAGCTTCGGGGCTGCCGCC
>JAPLNF010000322.1 GCA_026692965.1 Planctomycetota bacterium | reverse complement strand
GGTTTCCAACTACTTCCTTACAACCTTCGGCAGAGCCACCCGAGAATCTGTTTGCTCTTGCGAAGTGAAACTGGATCCAACTTTAAGCCAGAGCTTGCATTTGCTTAATGGAGATGCAACGACCCAGCGAATTACGCAGGGCAATTTGATTGGAAAGCTTCTAAAAGATAAGAAAACTCCAGAAGAGATTATAGACGAGATTTATATTCGTTGCCTTTCAAGAATGCCTTCTGCGGGCGAAAAAACCAAGGTGCTCGCCTTGGTAAATGCAGAGAAGGATAAAAAGCAGGTTCTGGAAGATGCTTTCTGGGCAGTGCTTAATACCCGCGCATATATGTTTAACCACTAAGATTACGGAGCAGAGGTCATGGTTCGTTCTATCATTTTGCTGGTAGCTTTGCTTTCGTTGGCAACCCAGTCAGCCATTGCACAGCCTTCAGCCAAGAAAATTAACTATCAGGATCACATCTTGCCTTTCTTCCAAGACAAGTGTGTTGCTTGCCATAACCAGGACAAAAAAAGTTCGGGGGTTATTCTTAACAGTTACAGCAAAATCATTGAAGGTGGAAGCAGCGGTATCATTGTCAAGGCGGGTGACCCCGAGGGCAGTTCTCTTTTTCAGGTGGTTGCTCATAAATCTGAACCTGTCATGCCCCCTAAAAGCCCAAAAGTTGCAGACACTTCAATTGTAATGCTTGAAAAATGGATCAAAGAAGGGTTGCTGGAAACTGCAGATGGCAATGCTTTGGCTTTGAATAAACCCACCGCCGATATTGCACTCGGTACTGTTCGCAGGGGCAAACCTGATGGCCCACCGCCCATGCCCGAAAAACCTCTTTCGCTTGATCCTTCAGTTGTTACCCTTAAAGGCAGCGCAGTCATTGGATTAGCAGCAAGCCCTTGGGCCCCTCTTTTAGCAGTGGGTGGTCAGAAGCAAATCGTGCTTTATAACACCGATACTATGGAATACCTTGGCGTCATTCCTTTCCCAGATGGCTTTCCCACCGTTTTGAAGTTTAGCAGAAATGGTGGTTTCCTCCTTGCTGGGGGTGGCCGTGGCGGCAAAAATGGCTCCGCTACTTTATTCAACATCAAGACCGGACAAAAAGTCCTGACAGTTGGCCAAGAATCTGATGCTGTTCTCGCTGCGGATATCAGCCCCGATCAAACTCAAATTGCTCTTGGTGGCCCTAGCAAAGTCGTTCGAGTTTATTCCACCATCGATGGCAAACTACTTCACGAAATCAAAAAACATACTGATTGGATTACCAGCATCGAATACAGTCCAGATGGTGTTCTTTTTGCTTCAGGCGATCGAAGTGGAAATCTTTTCGTTTGGGAATCTCACAACGGCAAAGAATATTTCACCCTTAAAGGCCACACCAATTACATCAACAATCTTTCTTGGCGTGCAGATGGCAATATCCTCGCTTCGGTGAGTGAAGATGCATCCCTCAAGCTTTGGGACGTCGAGAACGGCACTTTGGTTAAATCCATTCCCGCTCACGCAGGTGGTGCACAGGGGCTTGTTTTTCATCGTGATGGCACCATTGTTACCAGCGGCAGGGATAAAACCTCAAAGTCTTGGAAAAGTGATGGAACTGCAATTCTAACCATGGAACCACTGACCGATTTGGCGCTTCGGGTTGCTGTTTCACACGACGCAGTTTTTGCGTTTGTTGGCGACTGGAATGGCAATGTTGCTGCATACAAGCTTGCAGATGGGAAAAAGGTGGATACTTTGCCTAGTAATCCGCCCACCCTTAAAGACCGCGTAGAAATTTCCGCCAAGGAAATCGTTTTGCTTCGTGAACAATTGTCGAAAACAAGTGCTGAATTGACCATTGCAAATACACAAGATGCGAAATTACAAGGAGATCTGGCAACAGCCCAAAAAAGCCTTGCAGAAGCCACCCTTGCGGTCAAAGACCTACCTCCAAAAATCAAGCAACTGACTGCAGATCAGGCCACAGCTTTGGCCCAGCAGACTAAAGCCACCAATGACGTTAAAGCTCGTGAAGCCATGATTCTAGCAAGCACGGATAGCTTGAAAAAAATTAAGGATCAATCGGATAAGAACAAATTAGATGTAGCCTTGGCGAAAAATGCGACCACTGCTCAAGAAACGCTTGACAAACTGAAGCTGGATTTACCCGCCTTGCAAAAGGCACTTCAGGAGAAAACTGCAGCCTATACGGCCGCTGTTGCAGGCCTTAAAGATGCACAAATGAAGCTTATTGTGGCTACGCCTCTGGTTCCCGCATTACCAAAGCAGATTGATGCCATGCAAAAGGCAATGCCTGCAGCACAAGCGTTAGTTACCTCGATAACTGCGAAAGTTCAAGATTTAGAAAAGCAAATTGGGGCCAAGGAAGCATCTTTACAGCGGTATAAGAAAGCTCAACCCCTAGCCAATGCACCAAAATCTTAATATTCTTATAAGAGACTGTTTTTTTGAAATTTTAATGTTTAAAGTTGAGGCCTGACATGGCAGCTATTTCCCGAAAACTTCGTAAAACCTTGCAGAAACAAGATCAACGCCGCTCCAGGATTGAAAATGGCGCGAAAAAGAACAAGGAAAGAGATCGTAAAGAACTTAGGCTTAAAGCCGCTCTTGGGATTGGCGCGCTTCCTTACACGCCAACCATCATGAGCTGGTTAAGCCAAGCTATCGATAAGCCCTCCAAGCAAATTGTGCAGGCAGATGTCGATACCTTCTTGAAGGCATAATAAGCCTTCATTTTCGAATTTCACAAAAGCAGTCCTTACAAAAAAGGGCTGCTTTTGGTGATTAAACCCTTGTTTTATGCTCTTCGCAATACAAATACTGCCACGGTAAAACCGGGATAAATCCAAAGATTTTAAGCCATCCCCACTCTAGGCTTATTGCGGGCAAGGCACATTTTTTGCAAAGTCTGGGCATACCTTCTGGGCCGCGGATTACTAAATCTTTGTAAATGCTTTCATGTTGGCTAATATCTGCGTGAGAAATGCCCCGTTGGAGCAGTTCTATTTTAATAATTTCGATCGCTGCGGGTTCCATACCTTGCTGAAACACGGTCACCCGATCAAGCAGGGCCCTATTATCCGCTTTTTTTGCATATATTCGTACTTTTTCGAGATCTAGCTGCATAATTAAAGAACCTGCCAATTTATCGGGAACTTATTCCTTTTCCCCTTCGACTAAAATAACAGATAACATTAAAGGCTAGCTAAAACTAATAACTTTTGGATTTGGCCTAAAAAAAAGAATAATTTACCCTCGGGTAACCCTTCTTTTTTAACAATTTGTGTTGTTTAAACGCGATGCAGTGGTAATAATTATAGCGTGTGCATTTTAGATTATTATGCACATTTTCAACCTTAAGGATTTTACCCATGGCACATAAAGCAAATACCAAGTTCTCTTTTTGGCACTTAGTAGCACTCGGTACAGTTTCTACCGGCCTATTGCTGAGCACTGATTTCTCTACAGCTCAAGAAAAAGAAACTAAGAAGCAATCTGCTGCCAAGGATGATAAAGAAGTCAAGAAAGACGAAAAAGACACTAAGGAGCCTGCTAAGAAGGACGAAAAAGACCCACTAGCTGAAAAATCAGCTCCATTGCCTGCTTATCCAATCTTTCCAAAATTGACAATCGTGGGCAAGACTCCTGAAGAAAAGCAAATCACCGAGCAGGTGGTAAAATCGATCAATCAAAAGCTCGAATCTTCATGGAAAGAAAACAAAATTGTACCTTCCGGGTTCATCGATGATTATGAATTTATTCGCAGAGTAAGCTTGGATGTTGTGGGCAGAATTGCAAGCCCCGAAGAAATTACCAAATACATGCGCTATCCTCAAGCTAGCAGAAGATCGCAGATTATTGAAGATCTTCTCGCAAGCGAAGATTACCCCCGCCATTGGGCCAATCACTTCACCAACTGGTTTTTGACCCGCTCCGGTACATTCGGCAAAGGCAAATACCACGAAGAGATGGCTGTATGGTTGGAAGATCAATTCGCAAGTAACCGTGGTTATCACGAGTTGGCAAAAGAAGTGATCACTGCTTCGGGTGATAATACTGAAAACGCTGCGGTGAATTTCATCTTGGCGCATCTAGGCGAACCAATTCCGGAGAAAAAACAAAGCCAAGAAGGCAAGTTTGAAATGGTGCCTATTACTTCAAGAATTACTAGGCTTTTCCTTGGTATTCAGATGCAATGCGCCCAATGCCATGACCATCCTTTCAACAACTCCATCACGCAAAAACATTTCTGGGGCATCAATGCTTTCCTACGTCAGGTAGAACGAACGGGTACACCCCCTCCAGAAACCGGAAACAGAATGATGACCCTTCCTAAGCTTGGCCTTAAGGATAATACTTCCACTAATGCGGATGGGATCGTCTTCTTTGAAAAACGAAATGGTGTGATTCGCCCCACCAAGCCCATCTTCATGGAAGAAAAGAAGCTTTCTGGTTCTACAGGCAGGCGTGATCAGTTGGCTGCCTTCATCATTGATCACGAAAACTTCCCCAAATCTGCGGTCAATCGCATGTGGAGTGTATTCTTCGGCAAAGGTTTCACCTCCCCGATTGATGACTTCAACGAGCAGAATGTTCCTACGAACCCTGAACTTCTTCAAGAACTTGCTTCAAGCTTCAAGAATTACAACTACGATTTAAAGAAACTTATCCGCTGG
>JAPLNF010000321.1:2257-5803 GCA_026692965.1 Planctomycetota bacterium | reverse complement strand
CTCCCTTGGAGTTTATTCTTGAGCGAAAAGAACCCCCAACTCCCTTGGGGGTTCTTTTTTTAAAATGGCTTAGGCATGGTTGCACTTTTATGCCAGGCGCTGTACCAAATATCCATGGTCAACTGAACCCCCATCCTGCAGCGTTCTGTGACAAACTTTCTACTTTCCTCGGTGGGCTCGGTGAAATTGCTTTTCAGATCTAATTCATAACAAGTTGAAATATGGCGATGTGAATCCCTTATCGATTCGATGACTTTATTCCAGACCACATCGGATTCCATTTTGTTTGCCTTCAATCCCTTGGCTTCATACCATCATAATTCACAGTGGTATGCAAAGGCATGCAAAGATCGGTGGTGTAGTGCGCCATCACCCCTGCATGCAATAGGCACTTCCAACGAATGGCTTCGTTCTCTGGGTCTTGCCTGAAATCATAAAAGGCACAAGCAAGGCGTTCGTAGTTTTCCATGATTGCATAGGGAAGCATACCAACTTTTTCGGGTCGTTTTTTAATCGATTGCAGCAACTCAATCGCTTGATACCTATCCGAGGGAAGGTCTTTTCCCTCGACATCTTCAAGATCGAGAAAATGATCTGCGGAGGTACCTGCACGAAGAAATTTGGCACTGGGATTTTTCCAACGATCGGGGTCGCCAACGAAATGACCAAGGGCTTTACCTGCTTTGCGAAAGAATTCGGGCATATCATCGGGAAGTGCAGAAGCTGCAGCTTCAACGAGAGTCGCATGCCCGTTAACCCACCAACCCCTGGCCAAGTTTGCCAAACTTGCCCCAACTACCAACAGAATTAAAAGTCTTAGAATTAGAAGCTTTTTCATCTTGTCAAACCTTAAGAAAAAGTTAAGAGGGCGCCTACTAGGGATAGTTTATCTGAAATAATGGGCCAAGTGGTGGGTAATACAGAAGATTAAAGTTAGGGCTTTGGAAAACTGTGAAAAAGCCTCTGTTTATCATCAGTAAAGATTGCTTGGGAATTAATTTAATATTAGTTCCAATGGAGAAATTAATATGAGTAATAATGATTACTTAAAAAAAGCAGTAGTATGTTTGGGGATTTTAGTTTCCTCGAGTGCTGTTTATAGTCAGGAAGGGATATGGAATGGATCTAGCAGACCCGCCCTAACAGCGGGGGGTGCTGCTGCAATAGGCCAACCTATTTCCATACCGGTAAGAACCAATAGCAGCCCTATTACTCTAACACAGGGCGTAGAGCAGTCGCCTGTGCCTTCAGGTGCATTAACTCCCGGAGTACCACCTGCAGTTCCTAGCAATGTGCCACCTACAGGGTTTGGAAGTCCTCCGCCTCCTTCAGGGTTTGGAAGTCCTCCGCCTCCTTCAGGATTTGGAAATCCCCCACCTCCTACAGGGTTTGGAAATAATTCTCCTTATGTGCCTGGTTCAACAGGTATGCCATTGGATAGGCCAGCAACAAATAATCCGAATTTTCTTGAATCAGCACGCGAGTACATGGGCAATGGCCCTTTTTCGGGCACCACTAGCAGGAAGCTTTTTGAAAGCGACCATGCTTTCGATAATTTCGCAAGCCCCACCACCAATCTTTTTCTCTTCGAGGACCCAAGGGCTCTTACCGAAGTGAAACCTATATTTATGTACCAGACAATTCCAGGTAACAATGATACGCTAAAAGGCGGGAATGTAAATTATCTGGGCGGCCAAGCACGAGTTGCAATCACCGAGCGCCTTTCCTTTGTTATCAACAAATTTGGCTGGATTTCGCTGAACCCGACTGATCAACAAGGGGGGTTTAATAGCGACCTCAGTTTTTCAGAATTATGGCTTGGGCCAAAATGGACTTTCTGGCGCGATGAAAAGAACAACCTTGTCGCAGCCGCTGGTCTTACTTTTGAAAGCCCCAGTGGGCCACAACGGGCCTTCCAAAACACAGGCAATCTTTCGCTTACGCCTTATGTTTCTGCTGCTCACAGTTTTGGGCGCAGTTCCTATGGTAGCTTTGATGTTCTCAGCGTTCTTAACTGGAACATTTCCACCAACGACGCCCGTTCCAATTATTTAAATCTTAGCGCCCAAATCGACTACGATATTTTAAACTGGCACCGCTTTTACCCCATGGTGAATTTCAACTGGTTTATCTACACCAAGGGCGGGGAAAGCTCTTTCAACTTTGATGGCGTTGATCTCGTAAACTTTGGTGGTCAATCCATTGGTGGAAAAAGCGTAGTCACGCTAGGGCCTGGCCTTCGTTACAAATGGTCTGAAAGAGTTCAATCAGGCATTGGCCTGGATTGGGCAGTCGTAGGAAACCAGTTCCTTCAAGATTTCCGCATGAGTATTGATACGATTATTCGTTATTAAGTTTGATAAACTTCGTTTGTTATAACTTTTCAGCCCAAATACAAAACTAAAATGCGTATACTTTCTCTGAACCATCAGAAAAGGTATGCGCATGAATGTATTTCTACCCGGAACTTTCGACACCAAAGGCACCGAGTTTGCCTTTCTGAAATCCCTTCTTGAAAAACAGGGAATTCATTGCATTTGTGCAGATGCAGGAGTTTTGAATCCCCCTTCTTTCGCTCCAGACATTTCTCGTGAAGATGTTTTTTTAGCTGCGGGAACCACCCTCAAAAAAGTTCTGCTTGAAAAAAACAGAGGCGAAGCTGTTGAAGCTGCTTCCAATGGATTGGCCAAGATTGCTCTCGATCTTTTCAATCAAGGCAAAATCCATGGTGTCCTTGGCATGGGCGGTTCTGCAGGTACCACTCTGGGTACTTCTGCTATGCGCGCCCTTCCCTTTGGTATTCCGAAAATCATGGTCAGCACTTTGGCAAGCGGGCAAGTTCGCCCTTTTGTAGGGGTCAAAGATATCACCATGATGCATTCCGTGGTTGATATCTGTGGCCTCAATCGCATCAGTACAAAAGTTCTTTCAAATGCAGCCTATGCAATGGCTGGCATGCTTAATGCACCCGCTATCAGCACTACCTTGGAAAAACCGTTGCTTGCTGCAACTATGTTTGGTGTTACCACACCCTGCGTTGAATTGGGCCGAAATATTCTTGAGCAATCAGGCAAGGAAGTTTTGGTTTTTCACGCCACAGGTACTGGTGGATTAACCATGGAATCTTTCATTCGAGATGGCCTAATCAAAGGTGTATTAGATATCACCACCACCGAACTTGCGGATGAATTGGTCGGTGGAATTTTGAGTGCGGGGAATGAAAGACTTACAGCGGCAGGGATTATGGGTATTCCCCAGGTTATTTCAGTGGGGGCATTGGATATGGTGAACTTCGGCCCCATGGATACAGTGCCCGAAAAATTTCGTAGCCGAAGGCTTTACGCCCACAATTCAAATGTCACACTCATGCGCACTACGCCCGAAGAAAATGATTTACTGGGTAAAGAAATCGCGCTGAAAGCGAATGCTGCAAAGGGACCTACTGCGATCATTTTTCCACTTCATGGAATCTCGGCGTTGGATGCCTTGGGCCAGCCGTTTTGGTGGCCGCAAGCCAATCAGGCATTAAGGGAAAGCTTGAAATTA
>JAPLNF010000321.1:0-2217 GCA_026692965.1 Planctomycetota bacterium | reverse complement strand
AAGCTTGAAATTATGGTTGAGCCCGAATGTGGAATATATCGAGATGGATATGCACATCAACGACCCAGCCTTTGGAGAGGCATGCGCCCAGAAACTACTAAATTATTTAAAGGATTAACGCTTTACGGCAGATCCTGATTCTTCAGGGGCCTTCACATTCTTCTTTTCGTTTTCTTCGATGGTCTTTATTTTCTCTTGCACAAATTCAGTACCCTTACCAATATCCGAGGTGATTTTTTTCGTGTTAAAATCAATGTTAATGTTTCGATTCCCATCTGTGGAAATATTTGCTTTCAAGCTATACCAACCTTGAATGTATCCGACAGTAGCAAATGTAATTACACAAAAAGCTGCAAGAGCTAAAAGATTCCGCATGATTTATCGCCTCGAAAAAGTCATAGTCAACAAGTTTTAACAATACACCAATCCTAACTAATGGCCGATTTTTACCAAAGGAGCCAAACGCATGCCAGACCACTTTTTAAACCGACAGCAAATACCCCAGCTTCGCTCAATCTACTATTCTTGTGCTTTACAAACTTAACCGTATTGACCTTGCCCGAACAGGTTTCGTAAAAGCGATCATGGCTTATTATTTAGCCATTGAACTGATTTGAAACTTGTCCAAGATAGCTGAGAACTCATGGTTAAGGATAAACAAGACGATCAAGCCGGAATCAAATGGATTGCTTACGCCCTGATCCTCGGTTCAGGATTACTGCATCTGGTCTACCTGCTTTTCTTCTGTCCATTAAATCTAGCCCCTGATGAGGCCCACTATTGGGATTGGTCGCGCCATCTGGATTGGAGTTACTACAGCAAAGGCCCGATGGTTTCGTGGCTTATCCGCATGGGCCGTGAAGTTTTTGGTCCGCTTAGTATTTTTCTTTGTGGGTCCGAAATGCCTGCAGTAAGATTTCCTGCAGTGGTATGTGGGACCCTGCTTATCTGGGGCATTTTTGTTCTTACATTAAAAACAACTTCTAATGCACGATCTGCACTGGCTGCAGTTATCATCGCAATTTCCCTACCACCCATCGCTGCAGCATCATCGCTGATTACGATCGACGCACCTTACACTTGCGCTTGGATATGGGCCCTAGTGTTTGGTTACATGGCATTATTTGAGGATAAGAGTTGGGCTTGGTTTGCTGCTGGGGCGGCAGTTGGATTTGGGATTCTTGCAAAATACACAATGATTTTATGGATAGGGTCGCTAGCATGCTTTTTCTTATTCACGCCACAATATCGAATTTACTTCATTAAACCGGGGCCATGGGTACTCGGATTCACCGCAGCTTTTTTCTCGCTTCCTATCCTTATTTGGAACATCCAAAACAACTGGGTTTCTTTTCATCATGTTAGCGCCCTCGCAGGAATGCATCAGGGGCCAAGAATCCAATGGATGGGCCCTCTGACTTATCTAGGGCAACAATTTGGGTTGCTGCTAGGCTACTGGTTTATTCTCTGGGCTTGGGCCATGTGGCACTTCAGACCTTGGCTGCAAGAAAATGCAGTTAAACAATATTTGTGGTGGATGTCTGCGGTCACCTTCCTGGTCTTTTTCGGATTCAGTCCAAAAACCGGGGGCGGAGAAATGAACTGGCCCGTTACAGCTTATCTTTCAGGGTTGGTGCTTATTATTTTTCATGTGCAAGAAATCTTGGCAGGGCAAAATCGATTTCTAGTAAACTGCTGCAAATTTTTTGTCCCCACCTTCATTGCTCTTGGTCTTGCAATCTCACTTTTTATGCACCAAAGCGAATGGATCAGACCCCTCTTTTTATTGATCGCTGAAAACCCTACCAAGGCCAACCCCTTCCCTCTTCGAAAATTTGACCCTACTTGCAGGCTCCGTGGTTGGGTATCAGTCGCCAAGAAAATTGACGAATTACGCGCAGATATCACCTCTTCCACCGGTCGGGAACCCGTCCTTGCAGGAGGCAGTTGGAATGTACCTGGAGAAGTCGGATTTTACTGCTCAGGCCACCCACAAGCCTATTCCATCGGCTTGGTCAATGGCGATCGACACAGCCAGTATGATCTTTGGCAAAACCCCATCGACCATCCTGAGGCTTTCCTTGGAAAAGATTTCCTGGTGATTGGAATTGTTTCGCCTAAGGCAAGAAAAGCTTTTGAAAACGTCGGAGAATTGCCCTCATTTTGGTATTACGAGAATGGTCAGCCCATAAGCGTATGGCAATTTCAATTTTGCAA
>JAPLNF010000320.1 GCA_026692965.1 Planctomycetota bacterium | reverse complement strand
GCTCGAATGGTTCATCTTACCATGTCAGTTTGCGAACAACTTGAGCAAGAGGGGATTTCAGTTGAAGTGATAGATCCACGAACTGTCTCGCCACTTGATACAGAAACGATATTGAAATCGGTTGCTAAGACTGGCCGTTTATTGATTGTTGACGAACCACCTGCTCCTTGTGGGTTTGCGGCTGAAATTGCTGCACAGATTGCAGATGCAGGTTTCAACGATCTTGATGCGCCCATTCGCCGTTTGACTGGTGTTTTTACACCCACCCCTTACAGTCCGCCTTTAGAGTCTGTTGTTGTGCCAACAGCGTTGGAAATCGCAAATGCAATTCGTGCGTTGGTGAAGGAGTAATCATGGCACAAGAAATTATTATACCCCGCTTGGGTTGGTCGATGGAGGAAGGAACATTCGTGGCTTGGTTGAAAAGCGAGGGCGATTTCGTTAAGCGTGGCGATGCATTATTTGAATTGGAAGGCGAAAAAGCTACGCAGGAAATCGAAGCGGTTGATGAAGGTGTATTGCGAATCCCTCTTTCAGGGCCAAAACCAGGAAGCATTCATAAAGTTGGGGCCATCATTGGATATCTTGTCAGGGCAGGTGAGTCTATCCCTGGGCTTGCTAATCCTTCACAGCAAACTAATATTGAAGTTGTTAACGAAGCAGATTCGCCTGTTGCTTCACCATCGGTCAGGCAGTTGGCAAGAAAGGTTGGAGTTCAATTATCGCATGTTAAAGGGACCGGGCCAAGAGGTCGGATTCTCCAAGACGATGTTCACCAAGCGAAATCAATTGTTTCAGACAATATTCAAGCACCGGTAATGTCGTCAGTTACTGAAGTTTCGAATCAGATGGCTGTTATTTCTAGCCCTAGGGCTAGGCGCCTTGCTTCTAACCTTGGAATTGATTGGAGGCGTTTGAATGGGTCGGGTGCCGGTGGCCGAGTCCGGGAATGTGATGTAAAAGCTGCTTCCACTAACATACCCTCAGCCATCACCTCCGCTGGGAAAGGTCAACGAATCCCGATCTCCAAAAAACGAAAGCTTATTGCCCAGCGATTGGTTACCAGCCGCCAGTTAACAGTTCCCGTTACACTCACCACCAAGGCAGATGCCACGAATCTGGTCAACCTCCGCAATCAGTTTAAATCAACCAATGGCACACATCCCATTCCAAGTTTTCAAGACATCATTACTAAACTGGTTGCAGAAGTTCTTAAGGAACATATGTTTCTTGCAGGAAGGTGGGATGAAGATGCTATTGTTTTGCCGGGGTATCATGAACTGGATATCGGAATGGCTGTTGATACTGAAGATGGTTTATTGGTGCCTGTGATTCGAAATGTGGCGGGATTAACTCTTCGTGAAGTAGCAGCGCAATCAAAAATCTTAGTGCAGCAGGCGCGTGAAGGAAAGATCACTGCAGCACAAATGCAGGGGGGCATTTTTACAATAACCAATCTCGGGGCATTTGGAATCGATTCTTTTACCCCCGTGATTAATTATCCCGAGGCTGCAATTCTTGGCTTGGGAGCGATTCGCAAGGAGCCTATTTTTCTTGATGATGGTCAGGTGGTTGCTCAGTTGCAGTTGGCACTGAGCCTTACTTTTGACCACCGAATTGTTGACGGAGCACCTGCGGCCCGGTTCTTGCAATCTCTTGTGTCTGCAATTGCTAATCCATCGGCATTTCTACTCGGTGCATAGTAACGAGTTAAGATGGTATTCCCTTGTTTGATTATTAATTTAAAAGACATAAAGGTTTGTTCTTTTTTAGTCGTTTTGGTTTTGATAAGCAGAGCCCAAGCCAGTTCCTGTAAAAGGTATTGTAAGTTTGGATAGTGTATCTTTGGCGCCCCGATTGAGGTGCCTGATAATATTATTTATCCCTCTTTCAACATCAATAGCAAATAGAATAAGAAAGTTTTGTCCAATGAGTCAAACACTTTTAAACTTGAAGTGAAAAAGAAGTAAGCAGCTTACCGATGGCGTTGGGAACGCAATAAACCTGCAAGTTGTTGATTGCCAATTATTAAAAGAAATAGTCAGGCTTATCATTCCTTTTCATTATTTTGCGAACATCATCAACCCGACTAAAAATTATTGTTTTCGCTTCATACGATATAATTCCGAACCCATTTTCATTACGTAGAGTGCATCATTGATAGGGTCGTAATCAAACCAAGTCAGTGACGACCACCCTTTTAGGTCTGCTGGTAATGGAATAGGTTTATTCCAGGTTTTACCTTCATCGATAGATTCCAAGATACCGGTTTTTCCAAGGACAAGCAGATGGTTGGAGCTTTTGCCTAACATCGGCCCGAATTTTCCTTCCTTGGTTTCGCTCAATTTGTCCCAAGTCTCGCCTTTGTTAGTTGTCGTGATAATGGCGCCACCATCCACAATCCAATAGAGTTTGCCTTCGTTCCATTGAGGAAGAGCAGGGGTGGTGAAATTAGCAACCGGAGTCCAAGTTTTTCCCGCATCTGTGGTTCGCATAACCTTTGGCTCAGGCTGTTCTTTTGTTTTGGCTTGCATTATCACTGCCGTTTTATTGTCGAATACCCAGGCCGAAGAGAAGCCTTTACCAATTTCTGAGAAAGATTGCCCGGCATCATTTGAGAGAAGAAGCAAACCACCAGATTCATGCTTGAATGCCAAAATAAACTTTGAGTCAAGGTCTGCCCAGTTGATTGCACACCAATCAACATGAGAAGATTTTTTGTCTAAAACATTCCATTTCTTGCCTTCGCTATCTCCCATAAGAATAGGGGAGCCATAAACCAAAGCTGTAACTAGCCTTTTGGTTTTTCCTGTGGGATCAAACATCATACAGCCAGGCCATTCCGTTCGTCCTTTAACTTCATTTGAAAATAAAGAGAAAGATGAGCCTTGATCTGTAGAACGATAAATTCCTTTATCGCTAACATTGAGATAAATGTGACCATTGGAATGATCGATCGTAATTCCACACAATCCGCCGTAACCTGCCTTTTCTTTTTTTGCAAGGTTGTCCGTTACCTTTTCCCAATCAGCAGCAAATAAAGGGGAACATAAAAAAACAAATATAGATCCGAGAATAAATCGCATTGCAAATCCTTATAGTTTGGAGCCGATACAGTAAAGGTATTGTTTTCCTTTGATCACAATACGCCCTTGAGAAACAGCAGGAGACGAGGCGGCCATGTCGCCAAGATCATTGGTCGATATTAATTCAAACTTGGGCCCAGACTTTAGAATAAATGTTTTTCCCGCACTGGCAAAATAAATATAACCATCAGATGTTACGAATGGGTTCGAAAGAGTAGAAATATCTTGAAGCCGTTCCGAAAGCACTACGGATCCATCACTTAAGTTTCGGCAAGATATAATGCCAGGGTTGTGTGTTCTATAGAGCAAATCACCAACAATAATGGGTGATGAAAGCCCTTCCGGAATCTGTGGTATTTTCCATTTTAGATGTGATTTAGAGACGTCGCCCATGCCTGTTGGGTCAACTGCAATCCCAGGCCCGCCTCGGCCGCTATCCATGTAAACAATATTTTTATTCATTACAGGTGAAACCGTATCGCCTTTCCCTGCGCATGACCAAAGGATGGTGCCATCTGTCGGGTC
>JAPLNF010000319.1 GCA_026692965.1 Planctomycetota bacterium | reverse complement strand
ATGAAGCATTCGGATGCCCCCGTTACCGAAGTGATAGCAGATTTGGTGAAGCAATCGGGATATCGGATCGTGTTGGAAGATAAAAGCCGTGCGTTGGAATCAAAAAAGATCAGCGTGGAAATGAAGGGAGCTACTTTTTGGGAGGCGCTTGAAACAATAGCGATGAAGGCAAACTTAGTGGAAGTAGCAGGCATTCAGGGGGCAGTGGGGAATCCTATTAGGGTTGAATTTCCGAAGCCGAATGTATTTCCGAGAGCCGTACCAAAACTGGTGCCTCCACCAGTGCCTCCAAAAGAAGTGGAAGAGCGAAAGAAGGGTGTAAAAAATGACTTGGGTGCACAAGCGATCAGGGTTTTATTTGTACCTCAGGAAAAAGCCCAGCAAATTGTGCCTCCCCCAGTTTTGCCCCAACCTTTATTGCCTCCAGGAATGGGGCAGGTCTTTGGGCAGATTGCAATAGGGATGGACCAGATGCCTGCAGCACGGGCCAAAGAAAATGTGATCATTCTTAAAGAAGGAAAATTCGATTTATTACCATCAGATAACCGATCCGCTTACAGAATTCGCTTGTTTAAAACTCCTGAAACAGTGTTTGGAAAACCTGATGATAAGCACATCCTTATTGGGTTGGAAGTTACGCCTGAACCCCGGTTTAAATTGCAGGAAATCACCGGAGTAAAAATCACGAAAGCAGTTGATGAATCTGGCCAGCCATTAGAGCAAGACACCAATATTTCGCGCAATGATATACTTGCCCCGCCTATGCCAGGTAGGATTATAGCACGGCCTATTCAAGCAATAGGTCAGGAGGGAAAAGCAGGTGCGGTTGATTCTAAAGTACCCATTCATTTTCTTAAGGCACAAAAAGAATCCAAAAACATTCAGGTGCTTGAAGGAAAGCTTATTATGCAGGTTTTTGACGATTCAAAACCTATCCTTGAGATAACGAATATCGAGAAAGAAGTGGGGAAAAAGATCGAAGGAAGATCAGGTGCATGGCTTAAAATTAATGAGTGTGGCAAAGATGCTAAAGGCTTTCACTCTCTGCGAATTGAATATGATATTCCGGCTGATGCGGTTGCTGCAAATGCTCAAAATAATCGAATCCAATTAGGGAACATTGGGGTTCAGAATAATATCATCATTCAGAATGGCCAATTTAACATTATTGGTGGTGCTGCCCCTGCAAATCTGGGCGGATTTAAAATACTTGATGTAGAGGGCAAAGCATTGACCCCCAATTCCTCTTCCACAAGCATGCAGGTTGGGCCCGGAGGCACCAAGCGAAGTATAAATGTCACCTATCCCGCAAACTCGAAGGCGCCTTTCAAAATCATATACGAAGGCGGAACTCCAATCGCTGTTGAAGTGCCTTTCAGTTTAAAGCTGATCCCTCTGCAGTAATTTTTTACTGGGGGAGATTTTCGGTTGGTTTGATGCGGTCGCCATGCGCCTGCCTCATCAGTACCCGATTGATTACCTGAAGAAATGCAACAGCACTGGCTTCAATAACATCGGTACTGACAGCCCTGCCATTTAATACCTTGCCTTCAAATAATGCTTCGATTTGAGCTTCGCCTTGGGCATCTTCCCCAACGGTGACATTTCTCAGGCGATAATCTTTCAGGGTGACATTTACGCCTGTAAGCTTTGAAATAACTTTGAAAACTGCATCTACAGGGCCGTCCCCAATACAAGCATCTCGAACAATATGGCCATCTTTATGCCAAAGTGCAACAACAGCGGAAGGAATGGTTCCAGTGCCCGCATTGCAAGTAACGGCTTCCAAAGTCCAAATGGTAGGATCGGAATGGATTTTCGCTTCAGCAAGTGCTTCGATATCAGCATCGTAGATGACTTTTTTACGGTCAGCGAGAATTTTGAAATCGTCGAAGAGCCTTTGGAACTGGGCTTCATCAAGGTGATAACCTAGTTCTTGTACTCTTTGCTTTAAGGCGTGCCTACCACTGTGCTTGCCAAGTACCAGATCGGTTTGAGCCAAGCCGATATCAACTGGGTTCATGATTTCGTAGGTGGATCGTTCTTTGAGCATGCCATCTTGATGAATGCCTGCCTCATGGGCGAATGCGTTTTGCCCAACGATTGCTTTGTTGCGTTGTACTTGAATTCCCGTTACATGGGACACAAGCTTGCTGGTGGAGAATATTTTTTTGGTGTTGATGTTGGTTTCCAGCTTGAAGTAGTCCTGACGGGTTTTGATAGCCATCACAACTTCTTCAAGGGCGCAGTT
>JAPLNF010000318.1:1215-1991 GCA_026692965.1 Planctomycetota bacterium | reverse complement strand
TTTTTGATATCAGAGAATTGAGCGGGTTGGCCTGCCTTCCAGAATCGGGTTTCTTTATCAGTTTCGATGACCACACCTTTTTCACGGATGAAAGTTAGATCGCCCTTGGCCCATGTGGTGGAGATTTTTCCAGCCTTGGCATCGATTTCCTCAACGAAGAAGTATTCGCCATGCCCGTTCATCATGTTCATTTCGTCTTGGATGTAGGTAAGCATAACCCATTCGCCCTTTTCGTTTTCATGAAGACGAAAGATGGCTCGTTCGCCAATGCGGAAGTCTTGCAAATCGCCAAGGGTTGCATGATGCAGCAACTCTGCATATGGCATAACGGTAAAGGTGATGACCTCATCGGTATTTTCTCTGCGGAACTTTCCGGTTCGGGTTTGAAGATCAATGCTGATCAGTTCGCCCCATGGCCTTTGCATTTTATCAAAGGGTATGATTACTTTCCCTGGGGTGATTTTAAGAACGGGCTTGGCTGGAGCATCTGCAGCAGGGATTGTATCCCCTAGTAAAGAGATCAAGGCAAGCGCCAGGATTGAAGCAGTGATAAGCCGTAGTTTCGTTCTCATTATATATATGGTTCGTTTGAGATTGTTTTGCAAGTTTTAGAAACGCTCTAAAAATCTAGGTAAGAGAGACATTGCAACCAAGGTAGTCAAATCGCAGTGATCATAAAATATTTTAGAAAATATTGTTAAAAAATCGATGAATAAGCGTTGGAAAGAAGCAGAAGCAGAAAATAAGCCTCGGAAGTAAGCAGAAGCAGAGGCCGA
>JAPLNF010000318.1:0-1196 GCA_026692965.1 Planctomycetota bacterium | reverse complement strand
ATAAGCCTCGGAAGTAAGCAGAAGCAGAGGCCGAAAATTAGCCACGGAATTACACGGAAAGAAGGCCAAGCAGAAGCAGAAGAATTTGACACGGAAGGAAGACATATCTTCTAGAGCCGGATGCGTCAGCGATGGTTGCTTTTTCTTAATAAGCATTGATCCATTAGATTCATCCACATAGCCAAATGCTTTACAAATAATGGTGGTAAGTGTTTGTTGTAACAGGAATTGCCTAATTAGATTTCTACGCCTATGCTTGAAGAAGGTTGTGAATTGTAGTTATTTTGGGAACATTGATTTATGCAATGGATATTGAAAGCGTTAGGGGGAAAGCCAAGATTACAAGATTGGGAGAATCGTGCTGCCTCTTTAAAGGTAGAGGAAGGGCCACGCCCCAAAGACAACCGCGATTGTTTTGAACGAGAGGTGGCAAAGGAAGCCGTGGGTCTACCAGAGCAAGGTGGGCCGCATCAACGGGTTGCAAAATCCATCATGGCTTATGAGATATTTCCACCAGAAGTGGTGTCTCCTGTTTTGCATCGATCACCAATTCAGGTGGGGGATACGGTTGGCATATTGTTTCATTTTTTGCCTGGTGTTGATCTGTTTTGTGGGGCAATTGTTCTTGAATGTTTTGATGAGGCAAGAGATGAAATTTGGCGAACCGGGTTTAAGTATCGCACTTTGTCGGGGCATCCAGAACTTGGCGAAGAAACTTTCAGTGTCGAGAAAAATATGAATACTGGAACAGTAATAGTAGCTCTGCGATCGTGGTCTAGGGCAGGAACATGGTTAACCTGGCTTGCATGGCCTTACACCCGGTATAGCCAGATCCGTGCTAATAAATCTGCATTGGCGTATCTTGCAATGGTAGCCTCGCAAAAAGTTTCACTTTCAAAGTCAAATTAACAAATCAGGTTAAAGGTAGATTTTACATTCCCAAGTGCAACTATTACATTTTTTTGAAATAACTGCCATTAGGTCATGGGTGTATCAAAAAGGTTGAGTTGGCAAGATGTTCAGCTTGTGCGGTGGAAGGCTAGCGAGGTAAATCAGATTTTTTGAAAAAAGGCTCAAGGTGGAAAGCAGGCGTTGAAATAAGGTGTCATATTTGGCAAGTAAGGTAATAAAAGGGTGCCTTTAGATTCCAGATCAGTCAGTTAATGATTATTTTGGAAAATTTAGGCGTCATGGCA
>JAPLNF010000317.1:1229-2454 GCA_026692965.1 Planctomycetota bacterium | reverse complement strand
CTCGTTGATTGCGGAGTATAGGGTTGTGGTTTTACCCGAACCGGTGGGGCCGGTAACAAGAAAGATACCGTAAGGGCGTTTAATCAGGTTGAGGAAGCGGGCAAAATCGTCTTCAGCAAAGCCCAGATCGCGAATATTCACCTTAATAGTGCTACGATCGAGACTACTCATAACCGCAGATTGGCCATAAACCGTGGGTAAAAGACTAAGCCGAAGATCAAAATCCCTGCCCTTAAGCGAGGTTTTGATACGACCATCTTGAGGCCTGCGCTTTTCAGAGATATCAATACCCGCCATGATTTTTAAACGCGAATGAATGGGCAGGAGGTATCTGTAAGGGGGGTTCTCTTTTTCCACCAAAACCCCATCGACCCGATAACGAATGCGCACTCTGGTCGCAAAAGGCTCGATATGAATATCGCTGGCGCGAAGCTCGACCCCTTCGGAAAGGATTTTATTAACCAGCTTGATAACACCACCTTCGCCACCATCATCGCCCACTCTGCCAGCATCGGCCTGAGCGAATTCGTTTTCGATTTCGGAAAAATCGATCAGGGGCGCGGTATCATCGACCTCTTCCTGAGGGTAGACCTTGTTGATGAGTTCGCGGATCTGCTCTAACGATGCAACAACCGGAACGATTTCCTTATTCATAATGAAGGAAAGCTTTTGAATCATGCCAAAATCGCTGGGGTCTGCCACTGCAAGCTTTACACTAAGGCCATCGGTGGAGATCGGCACAACATTGCTTTCGCGGGCGGTACCAGCGGTCATCAGCTTGATGGCTTCATCGGGCACTTCGATATCGGTTAAATCAATAAATTCGTAATGATTAAATTCCGCAACAGCTTTGGCAATTTGGAGAGTATTGGCATATTCGAGCTTCAGCAAAGCTTCTTGTAGATTGCCACCATTCTTCATGACATCTCGAGATTCTTGCAACTGTTCGCTGCTAATAACCTGATTTTTGACTAAAATGTCACCGTAATCGCCTCGCGCTTTGGCCACGGACTACTCCTCTATTCAGGATACATTCAAGAAACCATACCTTTCTATTGTCATGAAGATTAAGCAATCTTGCAAGTGATTAAAAGGTAAAGCTTGCGGTAATGGCAAGAATATCATTAAATATTAAGAGGTGACTGCCGGGCCCGGATGGCCACGGCAACAAAAATAGGATTAGCAGTTACCCGTTGGTGAACATTTGCAAGCAAATCATTCTCAT
>JAPLNF010000317.1:0-1219 GCA_026692965.1 Planctomycetota bacterium | reverse complement strand
CCAAAGCGAATTGTCGTGCTTGGTTCTACAGGCTCGATCGGAATAAGCACCCTTGATGTAATCGAGTCGCTTCCGGAGAAACTGGAAGTGTTCGGATTATGCGCCCATCGCAAAGTTAAGGAACTTCTGGAACAGGCAAAGAAGCACAAAGCAAAGTTCATTGCGATTACCGATGCTGAAAGCGCTGCAAAAATCGAATCTTCAGAACTGCCCCAAGGTTGCCAGCTATTAAGCGGTACGGATGCAGTGATAAAGCTGGTTCAAATGGCGGAAGTGGATATGGTGGTTTCTGCAATTGTGGGTGCAGCAGGGATAGAAGGAACCTGGGCTGCGTTAGAAGCAGGCAAGCCGGTTGGGCTTGCGAACAAAGAAACGCTAGTAGTCGCTGGGCCGCTGGTGATGGAACTGGCCCGCAAAAAAGGCGTCGCAATATTGCCGATTGATAGCGAACATAGCGCCATATTTCAGGCCATGCAAAGTGGGCCAAAAGAATCGATTACAAAAATAGTGCTGACAGGGAGCGGAGGGCCTTTTAGAGGCAAGAAAGCTTTTCAGCTTGAACAAGTAACCGTAGAAGAAGCGCTAAAGCACCCGACCTGGCAGATGGGGCCTAAAATTTCGATCGATTCCGCAACGTTGATGAACAAAGCACTGGAAGTCATCGAAGCCCGCTGGCTCTTTGATCTGGATGCATCGCAAATAGAAGTTATTTTGCACCCAGAAAGCATGATCCATAGCTTTGTTGAATTCGCAGATGGTTCGGTGATGGCTCAAGCTTCGCCACCGGACATGAGGCTTCCAATCCAGTATGCTCTAACCTATCCGGAAAGGGTTCCGGGGCCTACGCGAAGGCTGGATTGGCAGTCGCTAAAGGCGTGGCATTTCGAGCAACCTGACCTAGAAACCTTTCCCGCATTGAAAATTGGGCTGGAAGTTGCAAGGATGGGTGGTACTTGTGGAGCAGTGCTTAACGCAGCCAACGAGGTTGCAGTAGAACGATTCTTAAAGGGCGAGCTTGCGTTTCTAGATATAGCCAAGGCGGCACGAACCGCTTTGGATCACCATAATTTTAGCCCAACGCCTTCACTGGCAGATTTATTCCAGTGCGATCGTTGGGCCCGACAGGAGATAATTCGTTGGACCAGCAAGAAAAACCAGACAGTGCAAGCCAAGTAGAAGCTCAAAATAAAACCCAACGCGCCATCGCCGATGCCCCTGC
>JAPLNF010000316.1 GCA_026692965.1 Planctomycetota bacterium | reverse complement strand
TTGCCAAACAATCCCAGCATAGTCAAAACTCCCTGATCTTTGGCCCACTCCGAAAGCCAAAACCCCTGCACAGTCTTCTGACCTTTCATGATATCGCCAGGCTCAAACTTCAATGGTTCCCCAGACATCCGACCATAAACCAACATCTTTCCATTTCTCGCAAGGCTTAATATCATCTGCGATCCAACCTCACCACCCACCGCATCCACAGCGTAAGAAACACCTTTACCCTTGGTAATTTTCATTACTGATTCTTGAATGTTTCCCTGATCCAACGAAATAACTTCGTCGGCCCCAATCTTTCGAAGCATTTCGGCTTGTTGCTGCTTGCGAACAATATTAATGGTGTGAAACCCTAACTTTTTGCCCAACTTTACAATCATTTGCCCCAACGCCCCTGTTGCAGCAGATTGCAATAACCAACCCCCCGCAGGAATTTTCAACACTTTTTGAGTCATCACATAGGCAGTCGCAGGGTTAACAAAAAAAGATGCCGCCTGCTGATCGGTAAGATATGAAGGCATGGGAACAGCTTGCCTTGCTGGAATAATGATTTTCTCTTGCCACCTGCCATCCCCCTGGCCAATGACCGACACCCGTTTTCCCATAACCCGCCATGCCAAAAGCCCTTTACCAGCTTCGACAATTCCCACTCCTTCAAAACCTGGAGTTTGGGGAGGGTTGGGCTGATTGCCGTATTTTCCCTGAATGAAAAGCAAATCTGATGGGTTCACAGGACTTAGAATCATCCTTACCAAAACCTCCCCGCTACCGGGTTTTGGTTCACTTTTATTCTCAATTCCTAAAACTTGCGAAGGGTTACCGTATGAATTGCAAACTAGGGCTTTCATCAATCAATCCTCGAAGGTAATTCGTTTCCTATGGAACAAGTATCCTAGGTTTTTAATTCAAAACTACCAAACCTTTAACCCAAATCCCGCAATCTAAGGTATTTACATTCAAGCTGTACCATGTTTTACGCCGATATCAATTATGACGACTGTAACTATTATTCACGCCCGTAATTGATTTCACCGAAGGCTTATGACAACCCTCAAGGTTTCATCATTGAGAAAAAACTTTTACACCATGCTTTTGCTAGGTGTAAGCATTGCAAGTTTAATGCCGGGTTGTAGCAGGCGCTTCTTTCGAAACAGGGCTGACAACGAAGTAAACCAAATCCTTGCAACCAAAGACAAATACCCTAATTGGAAACTTGAACAGTTTCATCTGCTTCCCGATCCAAGAGCCCGTTTCGCCTCCGCAGGAAATCAGGACAGGCCCTCAATGCCACCTGATGATCCTGCCTCCATGGCAATGGCGCCTAACCCACAAAAACCAGGGAAATACGGCATAGGCCACATGGAAGGCTCGGGTTATTTAGATCTTCTTTCCGAGTATGATTCCGATAATCGCTCTGCTATCGCAATTAAAGCACCCAAAGAAAACGACTCGCCATTAAAATTAGTTTCGTTCAAACAAGATGGCATAAATTATCTGGACAACCTAGACCCAGACAAAGGGCCATTTGATTCCATGGGCCTCACCTATCGGGGTGATCCCGCTGGCCGTTATGACCACCCATTTTTAATCAAACTCGAACAATCCTGCGAACTCGGATTGGTAAATAGTAGGGATTTTCAATTCCGAAGAGAAAATGTTTACCTCGCAGCACTCCCCGTTACTTTGCAGAGATTCGCATTTGCTGCACAGTTTTATGCAAACGAAGTCGCAATCAGAGAGCGAGCTAATTCCGAAACCGTAGCAAACAATAC
>JAPLNF010000315.1 GCA_026692965.1 Planctomycetota bacterium | reverse complement strand
GCATCCAACATGGATTCTCCGGAATTGATCCAATGGGCAGAATCTGACCTTATGAAAACCAAGCAACCGTGGAAATTCGTCTGCTATCATGTGCCTGCTTTCCATAGCTCTAGGCAACATTACAGCGAGCAACAATCTCGTTCATGGAACCCAATGTTCGAGGCCTGTGGCGTCGATATCGTATTTGCAGGGCATGTACACAACTACCAACGTAGTCATCCACTCCTTTTCAAACCCGAAGACAAACGAAACACCAAAGGAAGAGTTGATGGAGCTTTCACCATTGATAACTCGTTTGATGGCGAAAAAAATACCTGCCCCAAGGGAGTAATACATGTGGTTGCAGGAGGTGGAGGCGCATCGCTTTATCCTCCTGGGTTGGAAAAAACTTCAGTCTCTCTTAAGGAAGATTTTGAAGAAAACTATGCAGACTTCACCGCAATTATGAATGCGGATAGTTATTCATTTGTAAGCATGGATTTAGAACCAACGAAGCTTGCAATCCGCGTGCTAAATCAAGAAGGCAAGCAGATTGATAAATTCATCATTACTAAACCAACAAAGTAATCAATCATGTTCACCAAACCCAACAGACGAAAATTTCTTGCAACTGATCTCAAGGAAAAAGTAGATATACAGAGATGTTCGCATCCGCTTCCTATCAAAGATAAAAAAGCAATGAGCATGGAATGGAATTCTGAAGATATTCAAGGATTTTATAAAGCCATTGAAAGATACAATATTTCATCGGTTCTTTGTGGCCACACCCATGCACGCAATGTCTACCGCTGAGATGGAACACTAAGGCAAAAACTGTTTAAATTACTTTTTTTCAATCAGGAGAATTATTCATGCTTCAGAAATTAAAGTTTAGTATCTCGGCTACTTTCTTCCTTACACTTGCGCCCCTTGGCTTTTGTGATGTCAAACTGCCTGCGATCTTTTCGGACCACGCAGTCATTCAAAAAGATGTTCAGGCACCTGTATGGGGCTGGGCCGAACCCAACGAAGAAGTTACTGTAAAAATTGGAATGCAATCGCAATCCACAAAAGCAGGCGCTGATGGCAAATGGAATGTCAAACTCTATAAGCTTTCTGCAGGCGGGCCACATACTCTGGAAATCAAAGGCAAAAACACCATAACAATCAAGGACGTTTTGGTCGGCGAAGTTTGGCTGGGTTCGGGACAATCTAACATGGCGATGACTGTCAATCGCTGTCTCGATTACGAAAAAGAACAAGCTGCTGCCAACTTTCCCCAACTTCGAATGTTCAAAGAATCATCAGGTGTTTCAACCCAACCCCAGTTTGTTGGTGCGGGCAAATGGGAAGTCTGTACCCCTGAAACCGTAGGCGGGTTTTCAGGCACCGCTTATTTCTTCGGTAGAGAACTTCACCAAGTGCTCAAGGTTCCCGTAGGCTTGATCAACTCTTCCGTCGGTGGTACCCCAGTTGAATCTTGGACCAGCATGGAAGCACAGAAAGATTTCAAAGAACTGAAGCCATTGTTTGATCGCTGGCAGAAATCAGATGCAGACTTCAACCTTGTAAAAGCTGAAGCACAGTACAAGATTGATTTGGAAAAGCACAAAATTGCTGCCAAGAAAGCCAAGGACGATGGCAAGCCCAT
>JAPLNF010000314.1:2067-8442 GCA_026692965.1 Planctomycetota bacterium | reverse complement strand
AATAAGGCGTTGGTCTATGCTTATTTCTTGTTTCCCGGTTGCAAATGGGTTGGAATTAAGTGCTAAATCAACAATAACTTCTTCTGGGGTTGCAGTAACACGGGCAAAATTTGCATAGGCTGCGTGTATGTTGCGCTCTGAAAAAGTCACTTCGGTTTGCTGTCCAGCGTTTTGTTCTTCCTGAACTACTGGCTTTTTTACATCTGCCATTCTACGAATCTCCTGAAATTAGATAAAAAGTAACACCAAGAGTAGAATGTTTAATTTATTTTGCTGGAAAAGGGAAGTTCAATTTGAAAATTATAACTTTTGCACGATAATAGACAATCAAGCGCCCGTAGCTCAATTGGATAGAGCAACGGTCTTCGGAACCGTAGGTTATAGGTTCGACTCCCATCGGGCGCATTTTTCAACTCTGCTCTGTTCATTTTGCAAACTGATAAATAAACGATTGTTTGACAGGTTTTTAGTTCTGACCGATTTTAGTTTCTAAAAATGTGCATAGCATTGCTGGGTCATCCGTTCCTATCCGTAGTATTTCTTTTTCGCAATATACTACAACGCAATCACGGCCCCAGATGTTCCATACCCATCCCCCACGAATACTGTGATGGATTCCCCATCCATCCAACAGAAGAGTTCGGCCTATTTCGACTTTGATGATGTTTTTATAAATCAGCTTGCGGCTGCAAAAAGGTAAAGGCAATTTGCCAAAACGAATAGTAAGATAATTTCCTTGATCAACAACTTGGAGGTGTTGGAACCCAAATGCTAAGAAGATTACAAATATGCCTGAAAAGCCCATAATGATTCCTGGGAAAATTGAGTTGCTCCAGGGGAAAAATGTAGTGGCTGCGATAAACTGTAATATTCCCATTACAAAAATGATTAAATATAACGAGGATTTTTGTGTGTGATCGTATTGAGGTTGCATGATTGATACTATTTTTTTTTGTAAGCGAACCACTGCTTAAACTGTAGGAGCCCAATGTAGCCTACAACTATTCCGCTGATGAATCCAACTAGAAGGTATTTTAAGTCGCCTGAAAACAAGGTCGGCTTTACAAGGGTTGGAGAATCATTTTCAGGCTTAATTTCTTCTACTTTTGTTTTTGTTTGTTCTTTGGATTCGCTTGCCTGCCTACGAAGGATTCGTGAATGTTCAAATAAAATTGGGTTGCTGCTCATTTGCCTAGCGTTCACAAGTTCGTCTAGCACTTTAGCTGCAGAATTAGGATCGCCGGTGACATTAAGAATTTCTCCGTATAGCCAAAAAAGATTGTTGTCTTGAGGAAAGCAAGAAAGTAATTTGACTGCGAAATCCAAGACATCAGGGTAAAGGGAATCAAGGAATGATGGCGATGCGGTGCCCGGGGTGAATTTGTTTATTTTCCACTCTGATTCGAAATCGCCAAAGATGCTTGTGATGGAGTTTTGCGAAGTTATGCGCCGATCGCGGTTCAATTGTTTTTCTTGTAGAAATTTAAGGAAGAATAATTCGGAACGGCGGTTGAGTTGCCAATTTGTAAAGGTGGAGTCAGAAGGTTTTGGGAAATATTGCAGGCCTTGTTTTTGATAGTCGATTGCTCGTTCCAATAAAAGATCATCGCTGGAATATGCCATTGCAAGGTTGAAGAAAAGTTGATGTTGGAGAGTTGAAGCAGGATCTAGTTCTTTGCGAACAGATTCAAGGCAAGCGATTGCTTTAGTGGGTTGATTCAATCGTAAAAAGCAGGCCCCGAGACGAATTTTTTCTTCAGGGGTTGCGCTGCCAGCGATTAATTTGGATTCAAGTTCTTTGTGTAATTGAATGTAGATTGGTCTGAGCGAGGCTTCAGCAGGTTGTTGAGTGGCATCCTCAGGAATTCCCAAGGCTCTTAGTTCGCTGAGAATTAATCTTACCTGTGCAAAGCTTGCATTCTTAGGGATTGCTAAGGGTTCTCCCTGCAAGTAAATGCCTGCCAATAGTGATGAGTTCCAACTAAAAGTTGCCAAGGTGGCAATGATTAAAAGTGGGAGATTTTGGTTCATTTATGTTGATGATTGAATGGGTAGGTGCAGGTTATATTGGTGCTGATGCCACCTCGGGGAGTGAACACCCCGGAAAGTTTGCAACGGATGGGCTTTGAAACCGCAACAAAATCTTCGAGTATGCGATTGGTGACGGCTTCGTAAAACGAGCCTACATTTCTAAATCTTTGAAGGTAAAGTTTTAAAGACTTCAGTTCTACACAAACATCTGAAGGGGTGTAGGTAAAGGTCATGGTGCCAAAATCTGGATGGCCTGTTTTGGGGCAAAGGGATGTGAATTCCGGGCAAATAATCTCGATAATGTAATCTCTTCCAGGTGAAGGATTTGGGAATGTTTCCAGTTGATTGCGGTTTGGTTCATCAAAGCTTACCATCTTAACTCCGGTGCATATTTAAAGTTATCTTTGTAATAGAATAACATTTGTAGTTTGGTGTAGTCTATTATTTCAACTAATTTCTGGCCTATTTTGTTTATTAGGAAATCTATGTTAATGAAATCAGTTGCAGTTTTTATGCATTCTACTTGGCTTGTTTTGGTTTGTTTTTGCTTTCCTTTGGCTGCGCAAGAATTATCAGCCCTGAAGTTTGTGGATTCATTAGAAAACCCTTTAGGGGGTTATTGGCCAAATTTGGGTACCAAGGGGAAAAGTTCAAGCCTTAGAGCTACGGTTGCAGCCCTTCGTGTTTATAAATACGAGGGGAAGGTGCTCCCAAATTTTGAGAAACACACGGACTTTATGCTTTCTTGCTGGCATGAAAAAGATTCAGCCTTTGCTGACTTTCCTGGCGGACCGACCGATGTTATTCTGGCCGCAGTTGGACTGATGGGCGCACGCGATGGCGCTTTTCTAAACGATGAAAAACGAACCTTGGGTATAAAATATCTTGTAGATAACGCTAAAAATTTTGAAGAAATTCGCATGGCATCGGCTTTTCTGGCAGATGAGCCTTATAACGCAAAGGTTGCAGAATCTTGGCAAAAAACAATTCTGACCCGCGTTAATAAAGATGGTACTTTTGGTTCTGGTTTTAGCAAGCCGCGTGATAGTGCATCGGCATGGGTTACTTTAATGAGGTTGCAGTTTTCTTTAAAGAATTATGAACAATTAAATAAGGATTTTAGAATGAAAGATGGTGGTTTTGGAAGTGAAAGTTCTGATCGGTCAGATCTGGAAACTGCTTATAGAGTTTCCAGGTATTTCCATATGATCAATGATCAGAAAATGTTGCGCGAAACACTCGGTTTTATTGAAACTTGCAGAAATGAAGACGGTGGATACGGCCCTAGGCCTGGGGAAAAGTCTTCCCTTGGTTCTACTTATCACGCAATTATCATTAAAAAGTGGGCTGATCCACGATTTCAAAAATAAGGTTTAACTGATGACTCATCTTGCATACTTGGGTTTTGGAAGTAATTTGGGGGATTCCCAAGCTTTGATTTTCCACGCACTCCGCTGCCTGGAACAAAAAGCCAATGGCAAAATTCTTGCTGTTTCAAGTTTGTATAAAACTTTACCAGTTGGGGGGCCTGCGGATCAGTCTGATTACATCAATGGAGCTGCAGCGATCGTTTGCAATCTTGACCCACAGCAATTGCTTGAAACAATGCGTGCAGTTGAAGAAGAGCTTGGCAGGGTTCGTGAAGTTCTTAATGGGCCACGAACTATTGATCTTGATTTGCTCTTGTTTGATGATCAGTTGGTTTCAGGTGAATTGCAGGTTCCGCACCCGAGAATGCATACGAGATCTTTTGTTTTAAGGCCGTTGTTTGAAATTGCACCTTTTGCTATTCACCCGATTTTCAATCGAACTATTGCAGAGATCCTTTTTGATCTAGAGGGGATTGTTCCGATTCAATCTTCATCCGCCCGAGAGTTGGAAGGTAAGAAAATATTGGTAACTGGATCCACTTCCGGGATTGGTTTAGCTTGTGCGGTTGAACTTGCTCTTGGCGGGGCTAAGGTTGTTTTTCATGGCAGAAAGCCCTTGGATAAAATCAATGCTTATCTAGACTTTGCAGCCAATTGTTCAGGTTTTTCTCGTTATATTCAAGCGGATTTGAAAACTGAAGAGGGGCGCTCTGCCCTCTTTAAACAGGCTTGGGATGATATTAATGGATTAGATGGGGTTTTGTTAAATGCAGGTGCTGACATTCTTACGGGAAACATTTCGCAGATGAGTGTCGATCAGAAATTCAATGAGCTTATTCAAGTTGATCTGCAGTCCACCTTTTTTCTAGCAAGGGAATTTGGAAAGCGAATGAAACTTTCTGGCAAGGGTGTTCTCCTTACCACTGGGTGGGATCAAGCGATTACCGGGTTCAAGGGAGATAGTGGTGAAATGTTTGCCGCTATTAAAGGTGGGATCATGAACTTTAGTCGAAGCCTTTCTCTATCTTTGGCACCAGAAGTTCGGGTCAACTGCATGGCTCCGGGCTGGATAAAGACTTCTTGGGGTGAAACTGCTTCTGAATATTGGCAACATAAAGCCAAGGAAGAGTGCCCATTGCAACGATGGGGTGTACCGCAAGATATTGCTACCGCAGCAAGGTGGCTTTTTTCGGATAAGTCTTCTTTTGTTAATGGCCAGACTTTGGCAATTAATGGTGGAGTTGTTTGAAAAGATACCTAATTAGAAATTAGCTTTTATTGATTTCTTCAAACCGGTGTGCAAGCCTACGGCTATTAATATCCAATGCTTCGAGGATTTGTACCACGGGATCCATTGGGATGTTCCAATCCATAGCCCAGTTAATGATATCAAGATTTTCCTGCCCGGATTTTAGTCTATCGAGGATGCGGTCAAGCAATACGGTGTTTTCGTGGAATTTCCGCTGAAGTAACCCAAAATCGCCTCGATCAAGTTCGACCCAGAAGCGTTTGCCCTGAAGATGTTCTAGCCAACGGGCCCTTAAATAGCCCCACCAATGGCATTGGACCCATTTGCGGATAGCAACTTCACCTAAGTCGCAACCTGCTTTTTCGGATTCAATCCATTTAAAACGAAGAGCTTCTTCGTCACCATCGACATAAACACTAGATTTTTCCATGGGTTCTAGCATTATCCAATCGGGTATAAGCGGTTAAATCGGTAACAACAAATAGCAAACCAGTTCACCAGACTGCCCATCTTAATTATAGAGTAGTTTTGCTGGTATGCAACTTTCATCACGCAGATACCTATTAAAATGATGGAATGCAATAGGGATTATTCACGGTAAAACCTTTTTAAACTCGTAAGCTCTGGGCGTTTGATAAAGCTATCTTGACCATTAATCATTCTAACCTTATTGCTAAAATTCGAGATATTTTGTTTTTTGAGTGAGACAGTAACTCTGATGGGTAGAAAAGCGACTGTTATTCTGATGATCTTTATGTTGGCGGGCTGCCTGCCTTCCGCGGATCCTTTTGTAATTCAAGAGAAAAAGATTGATAACTCGTTGTTGAAAAATATTGATGAAAGTGAATCGATCAGGCTTGATGTTGCTATGGTGCAACTGCCTTTGGTCGAAAAAGATATTCTCGAATCGATATGGGGCCTGGCAGATAACAATGCCGTGGGTTTGGAAAAAAAGGCGGTGCTGGAGCAGAACGGATTTAGAATAACAAGCTTTGGGAAAACTCCCCCACCTGAGCTTCTTCGTCTTTTAGGTACCGAAAAATATAGCCCAAACCCACGCAGGTTTCATGTGAAAATCGGGGGTGAAAAGCTTATCCCGATTGCTGGCGTCTTGGATTCACTTGATACTACTTTCTCGGAAAATGATAAACTCGAGGATATCAATCTTTTGGCAGCACAGCCGTTTTTCAAAATTTCACCCATCTCCGTTTCTGAGAATTCTTATCAACTCCTGCTTCAACCATTGATTAAATCCGGGAAAGAAAAATTGTTGCCCAAAGCGGTTAAAACTGTTTCGGGAAGTCTCGAGTGGGAAATGCATTCGTTTAAGTCAGAACGCATTTTTGATCAACTTGCTTGTGAGTTAAAAATTGAGGCAGGAGATTTCCTGGTAATTGGGCCAACTGAAACGCCCAAAGATGATTTGAAGTTATTGGGTTCCAATTTTTTTTACATGAGAGCTGGCCAAAATATTATTCCCCGGGTTCTTGTTTTGCGCTGCAGCAAAAAAAATACGCCCTTGCGGGAATCAATAGGGGAATTTGGTAAGTCTTTGCCTCTCGCAATTCAAGCCTCGTGGAAAGATTTCGAAAACGATAAATAAAGGCTGAAATTATCATGCAACTTTTCCTTAACCGATTATTAACTGCGGTAATTTTCGTGTTGATGGCTGCTCCTGCCTTTGCTCAAAAAGAAAACCAGCGTTACGAGGTTGGTAGACGATTA
>JAPLNF010000314.1:0-2014 GCA_026692965.1 Planctomycetota bacterium | reverse complement strand
GTTGATTTTGAAGGAATAAAAGATCCTCTGATACTTAAGGGTATTAGCGAAAGGTTGAAGCCTCTAACCTTTTATTTTTTTTCGGGTCAATTGGATCAATGTGCCAAGGCGTTGGATCTTGCACGATGGACCTGTAAGAACCAAGGTGATCCAAGTGGGATTCGTACCTTTGCTGATTCATTAAGCCTCACTCCGTCCCGAAAAATAATTGAACTAAAAGAGAAATTGATTGAGTGCGAAATAGCCTCAGTTTATCCGACCAAGGAAAAAGGTTTATTAAAGGGGCGATTGTATTTTAGCCAGATCGATGGAAAAGAAATTAGAGAACTTGCCGTACTTTCAATCGAGCAACTGCCCCATAAAGTTTCGGCGGACATTCAAGGATTGAAGGAAGGTGAATATCAATTGGTACTTGAATTGAGCAGTGGGGAAAAGGTCGTGGCTAGCCATAAGGTTTTGATCAGTTTGATTGAGGATAAATCACGATTGATAACTGAGATGAGGGCTACAAAACTAAAAAAAGATGCGCCATTTTGGGAAGCTGGCAAGCAGAACCTTACAGTGCTTTTAGGTGAATTGCTGATGGGTAAAAAATTTGAAGGCGATATTCCGGTGAAGCGCTTGGTTGAAAGCATGATCTTTCTTGAAAAAGGCTTGGACGCAGTTGATGATAAAAAAGGGAGTGAGTATTTGGTTGCGTTTCCTGGGAGAGTGGCACCCTTGCCTGTTCGTATTTTTATTCCCGCTTGCGCCAAGGTTGCCAAAGTCCCCGTGGTTGTTGCTTTGCATGGTGCGGGAGCCACTGAAAATATGTTTTTTGAGGCATATGGTGTAGGAAAGGTTAAATCCCTTTGCAATGATCGGGGATGGATGTTAGTTGCTCCCCGCAATGGAATTACTGTTGATAATTTACGGATGTTGATTCAGGAACTTCCGATAGATCCGGAGCAAGTTATTTTCATAGGGCATTCGATGGGTGCAGGTCAGGCCCTTGGATTTGCTCTTAATCATTCAAAAGAAGTGAAGGCCCTTGGATTAATGGGTGGTGCAGGGGCAGTTGGAAAAAATCAATCATTGGGAAACATGCCTGTATTTGTTGGGGTTGGGTCTGAAGATTTTGCTCGGGCCTCGGTTGCAAAGTTTTCTCAAGAAGCAATGAAACAGCCTGAAAACAAGTTGGTTTTAAAGGAATATGAATCGATTGAACACAGTTCTATTTGTCAGGTTTGCCTGCCTGAAATGTTCGATTTTTTTTCGATGATCTTAAAAAAGTAGAGCACAATCGGATTTTTCATCTTCTTTCCATAAATTACCAATAGTAAGAATTGTGCGCTTATTATCCTAGTTATTTATCAAGGGCAAGGATTCATTCATATGGAACTTTTTGACAAGATTCAGGAAAGCGTTAAGGCTATCAAGGGCCGTTGGAATGGAAGCCCTAAGGTTGGGATTATTCTTGGCACGGGCCTTGGTGGTTTTGCTCAAGAAATTAAGCAGGAAGCCTCGATTCCCTATAAGGATATCCCTCATTTTCCTGAATCGACTGCGCCTACTCATACGGGCAGAATGATTTGCGGTAGTATTGCGGGTAAGCAGATCGTGGCAATGGAAGGCCGTTTCCATTTCTACGAAGGCTACACAATGGAGCAGATCACCATGCCGGTTAGGGCGCTCAAGGCCTTAGGGTGTGATATCTTAATTGTTAGTAACGCTTGCGGTGGCATGAACCCTCAGTTTGAAAGAGGCGATATCATGTTCATTGAAGATCAGATTAATTTGATGGGTGGCAATCCCTTGATTGGGAAAAATGATGATCGCTTGGGCGTTCGTTTTCCGGATATGTGTTTTCCTTATGATCGGGAGTTGTTGAAGATAGCCCAAGAAGTTGCAATCGAAGAACGCATTCGTTGTCATAAGGGTGTATTTGTTGCTGTTTCTGGACCCAATCTTGAAACGCGTGCTGAATACCGGTTTTTGAGGCAAGCAGGCGCTGATGTTGTTGGGATGTCTACGG
>JAPLNF010000313.1 GCA_026692965.1 Planctomycetota bacterium | reverse complement strand
CCGCCATCAGCATGGCAATCCCAAGTGACTTCGTTAAAAACAGTTTCAAACATATTAACAGTAACAAACTTTACACCTGATTCAACAAGCGCTAAAGCCGCCTGGCAAGACTGCCCAAATCTAGTATTTCCATAGCGGGAATCAAAGCTAAGATTTGCAACCGTTGAACGAATCATCCCAAGATTTAATTCGCTATTCTTGTGAGTAATTTCACAAATATTTCTAAGATCGTTGGCTTGCGATTTAATGTTAACGGGCTGAAATTGATCACCTAAAATACCTGACTCCTGCCCTTGATACATGGCCACGCCTGTTGGTCCAATTTTAGAGGGAAGCACGACGAAGCTTGGCACTTGGGAATACGAGGGGGAAGCAAGCGAAGCGCAAACAGATCCATAATTCGGAAAGCAATTTTGAACGGTAGAAACCCTACCCGTCTGCATTAATTGCAATCCTGTTTCATGGATCGGCGCTTCATCATGAAACAGGGAACGCACCACTGTAAACTTATCAGCCCGGGAAGATAAAAGTGGTAGAGTTTCAGCAAAAAAAGTGCCTGGAACCTTGGTAGATATTGCTTTAAAAGGGCCACGAATTTCCGATCTCGCATCCGGTTTGGGATCAAAGGTATCTATCTGGCTTGGCCCACCTGTTAATAAAAGGAAGATGCAATTCTTGATGCTTGAACTATCCCCGGTTTCAATTCCTTTTGCCTCGGGCAAAAAGGTGCAAGCACCTGCAGTCGTAACGGCTGTGTGCTTTAAAAATTGCCGCCTATCAAAGCCACTTTTGCCTTGCTGCATGATCATTCCCTTCCCAATTTTGGAACGCTTAGATTTCTATGTGTATGGTAAATCAATCACCAGCAAACGCAACCAGAAACATTTCTGCTTTACAACTCTTCCTATTTCTCAGTAAAGCGCCAGACCCCATCCCAATCAGCAGATGGCGGGTTGGCAAGAAAATGCTGGCATCGAACCAAGTGCAGGCTAGCAGCCTTGTTTAGGTTATCCAACTCAAGAACCTCACCGAAAAGTCCAATCGCCTTGCCAAATTTCATCTGATGGTAAAAATCTCTGGCTTTATGATAAAGCTCAATAATTTGTTCGTGACTTGCAGTTAATGGATCTGAACGCAACCCATAAACCTCGTAGATACTAATGGGCTGATTTTTACCTTTGACCTGAATTCGATCGAGTTCCCTAGTCCAAATCCGGTCTGCACAATTTTTATAAGTTGTCTCGCTAATTATGATATCTGTGCCATAAACCTTGCTCGTACCTTCCAAACGCGAACCAAGGTTAACCCCATCTCCTATCGAGGTGAACTCCATTCGTTTCGTACATCCGATATTTCCAGAAATTACAGAATCAGAATTAACTCCAATTCCAATCTTGATATTTACCAGATCAAATTCTTTCTGGTCCTTGGGCTTTAGTTTTTCAACTCGCTTAGCATTAAACTCCTTGAGGCGGTGCCTCATATCAATTGCGGTCTGCACAGCAAGCCAGGCATGATCGGGCAAAGCAAGTGGGGTACCAAACACAGCCATGATGGCATCACCAATGTATTTGTCTAGCGTACCCTTATGGAGCAACACAGACTCCACCATGGTTTCAAAATATTCGTTCAACATTGAAACAACATCTTCAGCGGAAAGCACTTCAGAAAGGGAGGTATAGCCCCGGATGTCAGAAAACAACACGGATACTTCTTTGCGATCTCCGCCCATTTTCGCGCTGCCATCTGCAAGCAATTGCTCTGCCAGTTCCTGCGTCATGTAGCGATACATGGTGGTTTTAAGCCGTTTCTCTTGGCTTATATCTTCTAGGATCACCAAAGCCCCCTGCACTTTATCCCCCTGATCCGCATCCACCATGGTGTTGATGGAAACATTCACATTGTGGTTTTCATTTATTTGGGAATTTAATACTTGGTCAGGATAATATTGGTTTCTGGCTTTTTCATCCACACCCTCCAAGCTTGCATTAAACCATTTAGAAAAATTAGCGTTTTCGATTTTAATCTTCTCATGAATCGAACAACCCTCCAATTGCCGGCCATCATCTTTATTAACGCCAAGAATATCGTAAGCTTTTTGGTTGGCAGCAATGATTGATCCATGGGTGTCGGTTGATATCACACCATCCGACAAACTACGAAGGATGCTTTTTTGGATCATTTGCTCGTGTTTGATTTTTTCAAAAAGGCGCGCATTTTCAAGAGCTATACCGGCTTGGGTATTAAAGACTTTCATAAACTCAACATCTTCACTGGTGAAGCTGTTTTTAAATTGCGGAGGAACCAAAGGCCAGGTTTTAGGATCATACGGAGGAAACTCCCCCCTTTGCAACTTATTGACAACCTGGGTTACCCCGATCAATTCCTTCTTCGGATTAAACACAGGCATGCATAACAAACTGCAAGTCCTGTAACCATTCTTCTTATCCATTTGTTTAGAGGTGGCTGAATCCGGATGATCGTACACATCTAAAGGTATATTTAGTATTTCGCCTGTTTTGGCAACATACCCGGCATACCCAGTCCCTATAGGGATGCGCAAAACAGTTGATACCCCCGCGTTGTAAACTTTGGTCCAAAGCTCTGATTTTTCTTGATCAATAAGCCACAACGCATTTCTATCCGCAT
>JAPLNF010000312.1 GCA_026692965.1 Planctomycetota bacterium | reverse complement strand
CCTAATTACTTCTTCTGCAAGTGCGTATACAGGATCGTCCGGGTGGTCAACCACGATGATTACATCGTAATTTGGGTAGTCTTGGTTAAGTAATGCAGGCAGTGCTGTTGTTAAAAAAGGATCTAATCCCCTCAGATTTAAACAGACGACTGTTTTTAGGCAATCAGAATCTTGGAGAGGAGTTGATTCCCAATTCCAAAAAGTTGGGGCGATGTATATTACTAGGATCGAATGAATAAGAACCAATAGGATCGCAGCGAATAAAACCACCGTTGCAATTGTTGTCATTCGCTTTGTTTTCTTTATTAAATTTACTAAGTCTTAACCTGCTATTGATAATTTCTCTGTATTATTATCAATACTTCATATTACCAGTTATTTCTCTTTTCTGCAATCAATCGCAAGCCTGATCTCCTTTTTTCATTAATTTGAATTTTTATGATTATCAATAAACTGTTCATTTTAGTTCTTAGTCTCTATTTTTTTTGATTATAAATTTATTTGTGTCTATAAATAAAATTGCTATTCCGATTAACCCTATTTTTGGAAATTAAAAATGATCGCAAATAATAATTCGTCGGCAGATTGGTTTGTTTCAGGACTGTCTGCTGTTGATGCAAATAATTATCATTTAGCGGTTGATGAATTTACTAAAGCTATTCAATTGGATTCTCAGCATGTTGAGGCATATTTTAATCGTGGACTTGCTTTTTATTTTTTAAATAAGCATAACGAGTCCATTTCTGATTATTCGAAAGCTATCGAGTTAGATTCCCAAGATTCTGATGCCTATAACGGCCGTGGTTTGGTTTATTATCAGCAGAAAAAACATCATGATGCAATTTCTGATTTTACAAAGGCTCTTGAACTTAATTTAAATAATGCCGATGCTCATAATAATCGGGGCAATGCTTATGAAGATTTGAAAAATTTTGACCAAGCTATTCTTGATTACTCCATATCTATTGAGATTAATCCTTTGAATGCGGATGCATTTAATAACCGAGGTAATTCTTATTACCACCTGCTAAAATATAACGAGGCTATATCGGATTACACAAACGCAATCCAAATTGATCCGAAAAATCATGGTGTTTATAATAACCGTGGAAATGTATATGCTACTCTCGGTAAGAGTGTAGAAGCCAATGCTGATTTTTCTAAAGCTAAAGAATTGAAGCTTGGTTGAATTCTTTAGCTTAAAGTTATTTTGAGTCTTTTTTAATTTTTGTGTGTTTGTTTATTAATCTATTGATGGTTTTGTTGCATTTTTGTGAATCCCAATAAGTTTCTAATAATTTTTTATTGGGTTATCCCTAGTAGTACTCAAATAATGTTCTTGTTATTATTTGTTCAAGATGTTTTATTTTAAATTGCTATATTTCACACGTTATCATTTATGAGGTTTATTATGAGGTTTCTTTTAGCTGCTTTGGTTATTTGCATTTCAATGTATTTTGATCCTTTTGCTCAACAAGGCGGTTCTGAAAAAGAATTGCACTCACTGTTGACGAAAATGGAAAAGGATTCCTGGGTTGCGATGAAAGATAAAAACCAAGAATTCTTTAAGACTTACATGGCTGATGATGCGCGGGGTTATATGGCTGATGGTTCTGAAGTGTTAAAAGCTGATTTTATAATGAATTTAAAGGACTGGGATTTAGAGTCTTATTCCATGGGCAAAACATCGTTATTACAGATTCAGCCTGGTGTTTGTTTCATATTTTACAAGTTGGATTACAGCGGAAATCACAAGGGTCAGAAAATAACGTTCAATGATTTGCAAAGTTCCTCCCTTTATGTTCTGCGTGATGGTAGATGGCAGGAAATTTTTTATCAAGAAACTGTTATGCCTGCACCTAAAAAGGCCAAGTAACATTTTTTCTTTAAGTTGTCGCACCTCGCGACAGGTTATTTAAGGAAATCCTGCAGGCGCTTGATTTCGACTTCGGTCATGGGTTTCCATTCGATGGAGACCCCAGCCATTTTTGCTCGCAATTTATCAACATCTTTGGCTGAAATGTCTACGCCTTCTAGTTTAAGTTTTTTAAGATTCGGAAGTGCGCTAAGTTGTTCGAGTACCGGAAAAGTAAGGCGCATTTCTGTGAGTTCAAGGTTTTCCAGTGATTTCATTTGAGCAATCGTTCCTAGCGTAACATCCGTTAGGCAAGGTTGGCGTGGATTTCCATCGTATTTCGTCAGGCTGTTCCCGAGTTTAAGAGACCGAAGGTTAGTGAGTTTGAGGAGGTACAAATTGCGTGGATCGGTTTGTTGTGTGTGCCAAGTTGATAATTGTTTCAATTGCGTTAATTCGCCAATGGCTGCCATTGCTTCTTCACCCGTGCTTGTTCCAGCAAAGGTGAGCGTTTCTAATTCAGACAAATCTTTAAGCAATGCAAAACCACTGCCAGTAAAACCTTTTTTACCAAACGCAGGATGATAAAACGAGAGGTTCTTCAGTGATTTCATGGTGGCTAGGTGACGGAAAGCTTCATCTGTTAATTGGGATCCATCAGTTACAAAACCTTCCAAATTTAATTTCGCCAGGCGCTTGATGGAGGAATCATCAATACCTTTAGCATTTCCTATTGCGATACGTCTAATTCCAAGGCTTTCAATGGCTTTGAATTGATCTTCAGTTAATGGTTGATTTGCTTGAAATTCAAGGACCATGCCCTTGAATGCCCAGTGGTTACCGATTTTAGCTTTAAGGGGTTCAAGGACTGGTGGAACAGTTGGTGGCGTGGGGTCCGCAGCAATTACCAGTGTTCCGGCTAGGAGCAAAATCGTACCGATTGATCGAAATGCAATCATAGTATCCCTTAGATAAGTAGAGCGTGCGATAATATCTTTTGCTTAAAAAGTTTGCCTTGTTTAGGTTAAAATTCCACAACAACATTACCTAATTTACTGCCTACATTAATTCCGCTACGACGCCTTTTGAAAGGCCGCCTTGGAAATTATCAGGTAGAGGCATCCCGATTTTGGTGGTAACAGTTTGCCAAACATTTGCAATTGGCATGTCTTGCTTTGCTAGATGCCCTTGATGTTTGATCCCTAGGGCCGAACCACCACACAGGATAAGTGGAAGATGTTTCGAATCATGCGCGTTTGGCCCACCGTTGGTTGTGGCCCAGGCGGCAATAGTGTTATCTAGTAATGTGCCTGCACCTTCCTTTACATCTTTGAGCTTTCCAAGAAAGTAAGCCCATTCTGAAAGATAAAGTGAGTCTAGCTTTCGCCACATGGCTAGCTTTTCGTCTTCCTGCGCATTATGCGTAATGGTGTGTAAATCCCATGCGCTATTGGTGAGATATTTGTAGCATTTGGCTTCGTCTCCTTCGGTGCGAGGAATATGGCTGACAACCCGGGTGCTGTCAGTTTGGAAAGCTAGGGCGATAATATCGAACATCAAGCGAGTGTATTCGGAGTAGCCTTTTCCATCGCTTGCGATTCGGTCACGGGGTGAACCTTGGCCGAAGTCGGGGCGCGGAACTTTAGGTTTTGGGCGGTCAATCCATTCTCCTTCGATCTTGATTCGTTCTTCAAGATCGCGAATGGAGGTAAAGTATTGGTCAAGTCGTGCGCGGTCTGCGGTGCCAACTTGCTTTTGCAATGCCCCAGCTTGTTGTTTAATAGAATCGAGCAGGCTGCCGCGTTGAGACATTGCTTGCTTAACAGCAATCAGCGTCTTGTTATCTTCGTTTCCGAAGAGCTTTTCAAAGAGCACTTCGGGCCGGTTTTCTGGCGTGATCGGTGTGTGATTTTTGCTCCACGACAGGGTCATTGGGAACGGTCCGCCAAAGCCAGTTTCGCGCACGGTGCCGAGCACGAGTGATGGAAATCGCGTCACGCTACCATGATGTGCTGCAAGTTGCTGGTCGACCGAAGTAAGTGTCTTGGCATTACCCACAGTGTTGACACCGGTAAGAAGGCAACAGCAAGAACCGTGGCCACCCGTAAACGCTGTGAGCCCAGTCATTAAAGTGCAGTTATCTTTGAACGGCGCAAGGGGTGCAAGTGTGGATGTCAGCGTGTAATTTTTGCCGGTGGTGGTCGGAGTAAAACCTGAAGGTTCAGCCCCTAGGCCCCAATAAGTGAACATGGAGCGGCGAGGAATTTCGCTTTCAGCCATTGATCCGGCTGTGCTGATACTTTTCGCATTGGCACTCATAACTTCGAGCCATGGCAAAGCAACTGATGCACCCAGGCCTTTGAGAAAGGTGCGACGCGGTAGAAGCCAGTTATGTTTGTTAATGTTCATTTTGGCTAGTTCCTTAAAAGTTATTTCGTTTGAAAAAAGGTACTGGCCACCGTGGCCTGAATGATTTCTTGCAACTTGTATTCATGCTTTGTGGCATGTGCAGTGATTTGTTCAACTGTGAGATGATCTGCGTAGTTGATTGGGCGGCCTAGGGCGTAGCACAGGAGTTTTTCCGTGAAGCCTTGGACGAAGGTCTCTTTCGATGTTAGGAGTGCAGCCTTGAATTCTTGGATGGTATTGAATTTGCTACCATCGGGCAATTGTCCGCTTACATCTAAAGCAGGGGAGTTTTTGTCGCCACGCATCCCTTCGCCGTTTTGTCGATCACGCCACATTCCTGTGGCATCGTAGTTTTCTAGTGCCATGCCGAAAGGGTCGACCCGGGTGTGGCAACTTGCACAATTTTCGGACTGGCGATGTTGTTCGAGTCGCGCCCGCACGCTTAGCTTCTTTTCCTTGCTTGCAGGTAGATCACCCGCATTTGGCGGTGGAGGTGGCACCGTTTGATTCCATAGTGTGTCGAGCACCCAGGTTGCCCGACGGACTGGAAGGGTGCGGGTGCCGTCAGAAAGATAAGTCATGATTCCTGACATTCCAAGAACCCCTCCGCGCTGGTTGTCGGCCGGGGCAGGTACCTTTCGGAATTCATCTCCCTGTATTCCTTCGATTCCGTAATGCTTTGCCATCCGTTCGTTAATTACCAGAAAGTCGCTGTTCAAAAAATTGGTGACCGGTAAGTCTTTCAACAGAACCTCTTTGAAGAATTCCAATGGTTCACGTTTTGAACTATCCCGAAGGGTGTCATCGTAGAAACGGTAGAAATCGCGGTTGGGTGGATTGCCGTTGTCGAAGTTGCGTACACCGAGCCATTGACCGGCGAAATTCCGCACAAACTCCCCAGCCTTCGGGTCTCTGATCATACGATTAACTTGTGCCCGCAATACTGCTGGATCGCGCAGTTTGTCTTGCTCGGCAAGACGATAAAGCGTTTCATCGGGAGTGCTACTCCATAACAGATACGACAATCTGCTAGCAAATTGCCAGCTATCAATCGGTTCTGGGCCCTCCTGCACTGGGGTCTGGGTTGAGGAAATTTTTGAAGGTATTGCCTCGCTGCCAAGGTATAAAAATTTGGGTGAGCACAATACATTTTTTACCCCTTCGCGCACTGCTTTTGCGAAAGTAAAATTGCGCTCTGATTTTGTCTTCAGCGTCCAATTAACGATATGATCTAGCTCCTCTTTTGTGACGGATCTGCGATAGGCCCGAGGTAAAAACTTTGCAAATATTTCCCGTAGATAGTTGTCATCATTGCGTTCTTCCCCATCCGAAAACAGGCTTTGTCGCCCTTTTGGTGGCCAGTCCACTATTGGACCTTCCCATTCCATATTTCCGATCCAAAGGCGTGGGCGTTTGGCGATGTTAAGCTTCGGATTCCAGATCCAATAAGGCCCTTCAAATGTCTTCCGGCTTTCAGTCGCCTTGGTGATGGTATCCTCTAGTAACTTCTTTTTTGCTTCGATTTCTTCGGGTGATTTTTTTTCACTCTTTGCCCGTGCGATTTCGCCTCCGACGATTACCTGCTTCCACTGAACATCCCAATACTTGGGGTCGGTGATGCACGGTTCTTTTCGGTCGCCAAAATCCCAACGGAGACGCCAGTCGCGATTCATGCCTGGCGGCCCCTTTTGTAGATACATCAGAAATTCGTATTCCTTGGGCGCATCGAGTGGCGCATCCACGACCACGCTTTTTACGCTCTCGATTGGGCTGCCATGCGAGTATTGCGAAATGAGCCGCACTTCCTTTAGGGCTTCTTCGTCTTCGCCTTTGAATGCACCAGCCTGTACGCGAATGCGATACCAACCGTCGCTAGTCACGCCTTTCTTTGCCCAATCCACGTTGTAGAAACGCAGGCTTGCGAGGTATTCGGTGCCGCCGTTCTTCAGTGTCCAATCATATGGTCCGTGCGGCACATACCGCCGATCTTTCGATCCCATTTGATCGAAGTTTGGCTGCGGAATCCACGCCAGCGGTTCCTTTTGAGCCGCGATGACCTTAGGCACGCTTGTCTCGATGATCTCGCCGGACTCATTCTTGTATGCAGTGTGGAGGCCATGTACGTAACGCTCTGCCGGGCCGTCATAGGTGAACTTCTGCACCTTTGGTTTCTCGTGAAAAACTGCTTCATCGAGAACCATATCGGCAACAGACATGTACTGTGAAAGTTGGCCTTCGTCCATGAACAACCCTGCAGAGCCCCGATCAAAGCCGCCCACTTTTCCATCCGCAGGCAATTCCTTTTCAATTCTCCTAGCGTAATTCTCATCTAATGAAAAAAGATCACGAACAGTGTTGGCGTATTCAACGCGGTTCATCCTGCGAATGGGGACACGGCCACCAGCTCCTTGCGCTGTTTTAGTTGTTTCGTCTAATTTTTTAGCTACCCAGGAAGAAATTGCAAAAGCTTCCTTCGCATCAGGGCGAGGTTTTGCTTTTGGGGGCATTGTTCCTGAGTTGATTTTGTTCATTACTTCTTTCCACAGATTGGTGTTATTACCAGCCGTGAAATCTTCTGTGAGCAAATCAATTCTAAACCCAGCACGGGCCGTTCCAGCGTTGTGGCAATCGATACAATGCGTCTTAATAAACGCAGTAGCTTCTTTGGGTAATTCATCAGCGCTGACAATTGTTGAAAACAGGAAAGGAATGATTATCGTTAAAACAACACGCTTCATGGGTTAATTCTTAATATGTTGGTGAGGGCGGTTTACAAATGTTCCAGTTCTCGGTGTGAAAGCTTTGTTTTCAAAAGCCTTAATTTGCTTACATCTTCCTATTCTAAGTTAGCCTAATGTTACATTTTTTAATGGGTAATACAACACTGTTGTAAGCTTATTTGGATGTATATTGCTGTGTAATGATGGATTGAATCTAGCAATCTAATTAAGAAAAAGAGAGATTTATTCCGGACGGTTAAATAAGAATTGATTTTTTCAGATATAGATGACAGAAAAAAATGGGCGCTGAGGGATTCGAACCCCCGACCAACACGGTGTAAGCATGCCGCTCTACCAACTGAGCTAAGCGCCCTAATAGTCAATCTCGCTAAGGATATTTAAAAAGTACTTGCTAGAGTTTAGGCAGAGCCTTATGTCTAGTAGAATCTTCTCACGATCCTCATGCAATGAACATTTTAGTTGTTCAAAAAGAATTAACAATCTAACTTCGAAATTATTTAGTCGGGAAGTGAGTTTTTTTTTCAGTTCGTCAGATATTTCTGGGTTTTTTGCCTGCGATTCCAGCTCAAACCGAATATCCATCACTTCTTCTAAAATATCAGGCGGAACAGTCCTTATTTCTTCAGAATTCTTGCCATCTTCTAGTTTTAAGAGGTATTCAGCCCTTTGAAATGGGTCCTTTAGGGTCGAATAGGCTTGATTTACCATAGCAGACAGCTTTAAGGCATTGGCATCAAAAATCGCAGAATTTGAGAAGTCAGGGTGGTATTGTTTGCTGGCAGCTAAATAAGTAACCTCAAGATTGACTAAATCAATCGTGTAAGACTTTTCCAAAGATAATAGCTCAAAATAATTCATGAAATTAGAAAAGGGAGCGGTCCTGTTGTAGAACGCTCCCTTTTGAGAAATCGCAAAATTACATAGAGAATGAACTGCCGCAACCACAGGTGGTTTTGGCGGTGGGATTAGAAATACTGAAACCCCGTTTGTTCAAATCATCATGAAAATCAACATTGGCATCGGAAAGATACATCAAGCTGCGTTTGTCAACAACAACTGGAACGCCATCAATATCAAAAACTTCGTCAAGTTTTTCGTTCATGTTTTCGTCGAGGTCAAGTTTGTGCTGGAAGCCGGAGCAACCGCCGCCAACTACGCGAAGACGGAGATAAACCTTTTCAGGGAAATCGCCAGTGGTGCGTTGGTCGGTAACGATGCGTTTGACTTCGCTAGAAGCTTTAGGGGACAAAGTAATCGGCATGATAAAATCTCCTTATGTGTAAAAGAATTCCTGTGAACTAAGAATTAACGGTCTGCGGTGCGTTAGCTTGTTTATCCTGAAGGTTCTTGATTGCAGCCTTGATTGCATCTTCAGCAAGCACGGAGCAATGAACCTTCACGGGTGGAAGAGCAAGCTCTTCAACTATTTCAGTATTGCGAATGCCAAGAGCAGCGTCAAGAGATTTCCCTTTAACCCACTCGGTAGCAAGGCTACTGGAAGCTATGGCGCTGCCACAGCCAAAAGTTTTGAATTTAGCATCTTCAATAAGGCCCGTAAGTGGGTTGACCTTAATCTGCAACTTCATGACGTCCCCGCATTCGGGTGCGCCAACAATGCCGGTGCCGACCATTGGGTCATCTTTGTCGAAGCTGCCGACGTTGCGCGGGTTGTTATAGTGTTCGAGAACCTTGGTACTGTATGCCATATATAAAAATCCTCCTGAATAAACTGAAATAAAAAGAACAATACTTTG
>JAPLNF010000311.1 GCA_026692965.1 Planctomycetota bacterium | reverse complement strand
AATCAAGTTGTTGTGCTTGCGATGTTAGCTCTGCATTTGGGAAGAATGAGGCATCTTTCTGCATTTCAAGGAGCCCAAGTTGTAGAGTCTTTAAAGGAATTACCAGAAGCTGTTCGTCAGGTATTGGCTACAGAAGCACAGATTCGTGAAATTGCAATGCGTTACTGCAATTCGCCTCAGATCTTGTTCATGGGCAGGCAGTATCTTTATCCGGTTGCACTTGAAGCAGCATTAAAAATGAAGGAAATCAGCTACATTCATTCAGAAGGGTACCCTGCTGCAGAGATGAAGCATGGGCCCATTGCACTTGTGGATAGCGATACACCTTCGGTGTTTTTAATTTCCCGTGGGCTGATGTTTAATAAAGTGATGAGCAATCTTGAAGAGGTAAAAGCAAGAGGTGGACCTGTTATCGCAGTTGCTTCAGAGAGAATATCAGAGCTTTCGAGGAAAGCTGACGAAGTTATTGTTGTTCCTAAAGTTGCAGAATATCTTCAACCTGTTGTTAGCAATATTCCTATGCAATTGTTTGCCTATCACATGGCTTTACTTCGTGGGTGCGATGTTGATAAGCCAAGAAATCTTGCCAAAAGTGTTACGGTGGAATGATTTTAAATGGTGTTAAAATCGTGGTAGGTAATATGTTCATTATTACTTGCAGGCTTATTGCCAGGTCTTATTAATAACCCGGTTCCCATACCAGCGGTTTTTGCTGCATCAAGTTCCTCGGTTACATCCGAAAGAAATATGATTTCAGAAGCATCGGCACAAAGGTTGTTGGCTATGTTTTTGTAGCTGGAAGAAATTCTTTTGGGGCCAGAGGTTGTATCGAAATGATTAGTTATCAGCGTTCCAAGATTTCCTGCAGTGGTGTTTGCGAAGTAAATCTTTTGCGCAAGGATACTTCCGGAAGAATAGATTGCAATGGTAAGGTTTGCACTTTTCCAACGATGGAATGCAGTAGGAACGTCCTCGTAAATATGCCCTTTTAGTTCTCCGTTGTTGAATCCTTTTCGCCAAACCAAGCCTTGCAAAGCTTTCAACCCTGTTGCTTTACTATCTTCCTTCATGCGCTGGATAGCCAAGGTTACGATGCGTGTTATTTTTTCAGACTTGGAAGAAGTGCCTTCTAGAAAAACTGAAAGGGTGGGGCAGTTTTCGTTTTGCGCGAAAACTTCAAGGGCTTCGATTGTTTCTTTGGTTTCAAAACTAGAATCTAGAAATCCCTCTAGATTATTGCGCGCATAATCAAACATCGTCGTATGCACAAAATCAATCGCAGAAGTGGTCCCTTCGATATCGAGAAGAACCACTTTGTATTTTTCGCTAATCATACGGATAGCTTGGTTTCCATGTTTCCTTCGCCAGTTAAATAAGTGGGGCCCCAGCATAAGGGCGCGTAATTTTCATGGATGCCACTATCAATGTACTGTGGTGTCCACCCTGATTTGTCCTGAAACAATCGTATTGCCCGTATGGTTCTATCTTCGCATAAACCAAACCAGTGTTTAGTGCCCCTAGGAACATTAATGAGGTCGCCTGCTTCAACTTGAATAGCAAAAATAGGCCCGCTAGTTGGGTGGATGTGAAACAGACCCTTCCCTTTAAGAATAAATCGAACTTCATCCTCAGAGTGGGTGTGTTCCATTTTGTACTTTGCCATCATTTCGTCAAGGCTTGGTGTTTCGGGTGAAACATTCATGACATCAGCGGTCACATACCCACCTTTTTTCTTAAGTACCTCGATCTCTGGTGCATATGCTTTGAGAATATCATCAGCATCCGCTTCAGGGTTGACTCTTTCAGCAAGAGGCCATTTTTCGTAAAAGATGCCATGCGGGTTAATGAATTCCTGGATTTCTTTTTCAGATTTCAGCGCCCTGTTTTCGTCTGGTATTAATACGACTGCCATTTTTATCTCCTGTAAATTATTATTAGTCTCGCAGAAGCAAGCTTCTACCTGTTACTTCAAAAAGAAATTCCAAAGTTTCAACATGTCTTTGAGTTTCTTCAAGGTTTGAGCCCCAAGCATACAAACCATGTTTTTGGATAAGAAACCCAAAGGGTACAAAATCTTTATTCGAAAAAGTGCGTTCATTTACTTTTTTTGCCAATGCTGTTATATCTTGGCTATTAGGGTAGATATCTATCCAAATGCGGGTTTCATGGCTTTTGATTCCAGATAACCCTTTAAGCATTTCGTAGCCTTCTACCCAGAAACCACCTGTGGCCCCGTATTTTTCCGAAAGCAAGGTTCCCCAAACCGAGTGAACATGCAGCACAGAATTGATGTTTTCTTTAGCGGTCAACATAAGGTGCAAAGCTGTTTCGGCAGAGGGCTTTTCTTCGGTTTTTACCAAAGGCGCACCTTTATCATTAAGTACTAGAAAATCATTCATCCCTAAGTTTTCTTTGTGTTTGCCACTTGCTGTTATGAGAATTTGGTAGGGCTTTTTGCTGATAATCGCACTGTAATTGCTGCTGGTTGCAAGCGACCAACCCCTGCGATGAAACTGTTTTCCAAGGGAGATGATTTTAGCCTTTAATTTTTTGATGTCTTTATTTGGAGTAGCCTTCGCTGTTGCTGGCTTTTTAGCTTTCTTCGGTGCTACATCTTTGGGTGTTTTTTTCATGATAATTCCACTTTTGTTAATTCGAGAACCTAATCAATAATCTAATGGATAAGAATAAAAAATCAAAAGAAATGATGATGAAATAATACATCACGGGAGTGTTTTTTATTGTTTTTAATTGCTGTTAACTGTTTTTTAGAGCTTCTTTCAATAAACATGCTTCGCTGCCAGATTCTTCTTTGCGGTATCGTGCCAGTAAACTCTTAGATCGTTGTGCTAGCATCCGCCTTACTTCGCGCCTTTCCCCTTTGATTTTTGCTATGCTCATTGAATCATAGGCTGTAGTTTGGTGCCTCATCCAAGCGATAACCGCGGCTTCCGCCCTTCGTTCTACCGGAATTCTTTTGGTTCGGGCGACCGTGCCACTACCAACAGGGGTAGCGTGATCTGCAACAGCTTTTGCAAGTTTATTGGCTAACTCCGAATGAGTTGGGTGGAATGCCAGAAAAGTAACTACAGCTCCGGTAAAATCTTCCACGTATTCTGATTGAACTTTATCTCTTCGCTTGGCTGCGCTTTCTTTGCGTTTGCTATAACTTTCCGTTGATCTTTCTGTTTCCAATTCTAATCTTGTTTTCTCGATGGTAGTAGCAGCAGTCCAAATGCCTTTGGAGAATATCCTTCGTCCTTTCTTTTCTTGGACTACCCAATATTCCCCAGCGGCTTTTACCCGCCTAGTTAAACCGGCGTCACCGGGGGGTAGTAAACTCCAGCCTGCAGGAACTGCGATAATTATATCGTATTCGTTTATAACACTATTAGGCCTTGGCCCTGGTCGGAATATCTTTTCGATCATTCTTTTGTCGCCTCCTTGCGATGATGATTTATTTTAAAAATTCAATTGTTTCATTGATAAGTGAAGCATGAATAATAATTGCAAGGCCCAATCGGTGACGAATCTTACTCGTTCCATAAATAAGTTTTACATCTTCATCAAGGAATTGTTGGGCTGAAACTAATCCCAGAATGAGCCTTGTTTCTTCTTTGTCAGGTTCGGTATAGCTTTGCCTAGATAGAGAAACTGGGCTGCCACTATCTCCCTCGAAAATATTTCCACTTAAGAAAAAAGTCCGGGTTTTTGCTGTTGGATATAATGGAAATGTTGCAATTGAACCATGCCTGAGTATTGGAAAACCTGCGTTATTAGACTCGACTCTGTGTGGATAACCTAAGACGGAAACTAAATCTCCTGGGTGTACCTTGTGTTTTTGCAGTAACGCATCAGAAGCAAGAACATCGGTTGAAAGGTTTGATAAGTCTGCATTCTTGGGTGGGGTTACCCAAAGGACGGCAACATCTTCGGTAGGGTGTTTGGCCCAAAGGGGTTTGCCATCTTTTCGAATGGTAACTTTTACAGGGTCTTTGATGTATTCGCCATCTGCTTTTTTTGTTCGAAATTGGAGTGTGGTTTCCTCTCCAGGTGTGTTAATTAAAACGTGTGCCGCTGTTATTAATATATATTTTTCCGTGTTGTTTTTCTTAAGAATGAAACCAGTTGCTGTCGATTTTTCATGCATTATTTTAAATGTTGCACGCATTAGTTGGGTGTTAAGATCGTCATCTATCGCAAAAATTTTCGATGAATAAACTGTTAAACTTAGTATCAGCAAAAGGTAGCGAGCCCGATTCATTATAATTATCCTTATAGCAATATTTGTGCTTAATTGTAATGGGAAATTCACTTTTGTAAGCCACTAAGTGGATGTGCTAGAACTGCTTCCCATGCCAATTCTTGAAGTAACAAGTTTAAACTTTCTTCCTGATCCCCTAGCTTTGCGCTTTTTAAAATGGCAGGCACAGGTAAACCCACTGGGCAACGGCGGTATACCACTGCATAATCGACATACCCCACCAAGGTCTGGAGGGGCGCTTTCCCATGGCCAAGAGCATCGGTAAACAAATCTTCTTGAACTTTCAATCCGGGGGCTTTGCCTGCAATAATTTTTTCACGCAATGCGATAGCTGCCTGAGGTGCCGGCGCAATATATAGCACATTCCCATATTTTTGATTAAGTTCCGTGATATGAGCATCCATTTTTTTAAAGTGTTCGGCGTGTCTTTCTCGAAGTTCTTCACCAGTAATAGCATTGTGATCTACTTTTTCAGGTCGTTTGGTTGTGGGTTCATAAATATCCCATCGCAACCAGATTGGCTGAACTATGATGCGTATGTTTTTATTATGTTCCAATGCTAATTTTGTGAAATTTTCGATTCCTGCGTCGGGCAGAAAGATAGGCGACAATGTTAAAACATCTACTTTACCGGTTTTCAATTCGTCCTTAGCTTTGTTTTTTTCAGGAGCGATATCCCAATGTTGAATCACTCGCGAACCGCCAATCGAGGATAATCCTACTTGTACATGATCAATTATCCCCGCTTTTTTACAAAGGTCTGTTATTATACCGGGTACCCAGACATGAAAACTATGGCCGCAGGTGAATACTCTAAGGCCCTTGGTGATTGGTTCTGCTGATTTAGTATCTGTTGATTTAGTTTTTGATTTTTCTTGAGCTATTGCCGTTGATGAGATTATTGAAAATAATGCCACCGTGATTAAAAGTGCAACTGGTTTTAAGGTTACTTGTAATATAGGTTTCATGCTAATAAATCCTAGGTTGGGTAATGAAAATCGAATCATTATCGATTTTCTGTGTTGGATGAGTAATTAAGAAATCGAACCTTTGTATGGTATGCCTAAACGAATTGGTTTTCCAGAAGTTTTTAATCGAAAGAATTGCTTAAAAAATAAGAAGCATATTGGGCTTCAAGAAATTATTCCCCTGCGATAGTTGAGAAAGATGGACCAAGAAAAAGGGAATAGCGAAACGACTAAACCGGCTAGGCAGCATTTGCCGAGCGCTAGCCAATTTGCAACTTGAATACTCCTGTTTTCCCCATGGTTTATTAAAATTAAGTATCCCACCATTGCACCAAATAAACTTATAAAGAACGGTAAGAATGAGATTAATAATGATTGGCGCATGAGTTTTATGTCGTTTGGCGTTCTTGTTGCTTTAAAACATAGAAAAAGTGAAAAGCCACCACTTAACAGAATAAGGGGTCCAAATATTAAGCCGGTTGTGTTAAACAAAAATAGTATTTCTTCAAGCATGGTGTTGAAACTTTCGTAATCGTATTTGTTCGAACATCTTAATTTACAAAAAACAACAATTTTATGTTACCATTGGAATGAAATATTGCCATTAAAAGATGATTGCGGAAAAGTTTTGTAATTATGTTAATTGTTTAAACTTTATTGTTTGTTTTGTGTTTGCTAGACGTCTCATATTTATAACGGAAAATTCAGCTTTGAATTTGGTGTGAAAACACGACGTTCAATTGTAAAATGTTTTTGGGTTTGTTTTGTTGACAGTTATATTACTGCAGTAGATTTGGGAGATTATAATGAAATTTTTAAGGTTAAATGCAATTCCTCTTTTAGGGTTTTTGGTTTTATCTAGTTCGATATTTGCCGCAACGCCTGATTTTCAAAAAGACATTCAGCCTTTGATGACTAAATATTGCGTTGAATGCCATGGTGCAAGCAAACCGAAAGCTGGAGTTAGGTTGGATTCTTACGATGCTATCATTGCAAAAAGTCGCAAGCAATCGGTAGTCCCGGGCGATCCTGATAAAAGCAAAATTGTTATGACTATGACTGGGGCAGCTAAACTTATGCCTCCTAAAAAGTTTACACCCAGACCAACCACAGAAGAAATTGATTTGATTAAGGATTGGATTAAGGCCGGGGCTAAAAAATAGTCCAGATAAGTAAGTGATTTTTGTTGATGAGAGTAATGAATAAAGCCGTGCATACTTTAGTTCTTCTTGTTTTTGTTTTTATGGGTGCTTTTACAAATTGGGTTTTTACCCTAAGCCTTCCGCAAAAGATTGCAACGCATTTTGATTTTTCAGGCAAACCCGATGGTTTCATGACACTTCATAACCATCAATCATTTATCACCCTTTCTACTATTTGTTTCCCTTTGTTTATGGTCCTCATGGTGGGTGTATTGCCTGCTTGGTTTCCATCGCTGGTGAATATTTCTCATCGTGATTATTGGTTTGCCCCCGAGCGAAAAACTCAAACTCTTGATTATCTGTTTAACATGGCTTGTAAACTTGGGGTTCTTATGGTTTTCTTTTTTGTTGGTCTTAATGTAATCATTGTCCTTGCCAATAATTCTTATCCGGTTCTCATGCCTAAACTTCCTTTTTTTGTTTTTATGGCCCTGTTTTTGCTTGGTGTATTTTCGTGGGTTGTTGTGCTTTTCTTGAAATTTAGAAAAGTTGATCTTTTAAAGGTTCTTCCTGTTTCTGTTCGGTTTTTTGATATTCAGATTTACTATCAATTTCTAGCATAATACAATAAATTCCTACACCTTTAGCGAGGCAATATTTATGTTTCGGTTTTTAATTCTATTGTTTAGTGCCACCCCTTTATTTGCTTTGGAACCTGGAAACATTTTTATAGTTGCCAATAAAGATATGCCGGAATCAATTTCTGTAGCAAAGTACTATGCAAAAAAGAGGAATGTTCCTGAAGATAATATTATTCTGCTGAGTCTTCCCAAGGGTGAAGATATTCTTCGTGCTGATTTTGAAACTAAGCTTGCAGAACCATTGCGAGAAGCGCTTAAATTAAAGAAGGATAAACTCAAAGTTATATTAACTGTTTACGGAGTCCCTTTGCGGGTGGGTGCCAAGGTTCTTTCTGGTGATGAAAAAGTAAAGGCTGATGAAATTAAAAAGCAACTTGATGATTCCCGTAAAGAACTTGAGATTGCTGAGAAAGATAAAGCTGAAAAAGATAAGCTCGATGGCTTCAAGAAGAAAATTGCAGAGCTTAATTCTCAACACCGTATCGCTAGCGCGGCTGAAAGCCTTGCGTGTGTTGATAGCGAACTTATGTGTTTATGGTGGGCACCATATGAGCTAAGTCGTTGGCAACCAAATCCCCTTTATTGGAAAGCTCCTCAGGAAGTCAAAAAGAGGTTTCCTAGTACACTCATGACTTGCAGGTTAGATGGCCCAACTGCAGAGATTGCAAAGCGACTTGTGGATGATGCGATTGAAGTAGAGGCAAGCGGATTAAAAGGTAAAGTTTATTTTGATGCACGGGGAATTGGTTTAGATCCTAAAAATCCGGGCGATAACTCTGGGTATGGTGGTTACGATGAGTCGTTTCGTGAAGCTGCTGCATTACTTAAATCTGTAGGGATGGATGTTACTTTAGATGATAAGGGGGGATTGTTTGAGCCTGATTCCTGTAAAGATGCAGCTTTGTATTCAGGTTGGTATTCTCATGCTAATTTCATTGATTGTTGTAGGTATGTTAAGGGGGCAGTGGCATGGCATCTTGCAAGTAGTGAAGCTATTACATTAAGAAATCCTGCCAGCAAAGTTTGGTGCCCAAATTTGTTGCAAAAAGGAGTTGCTGCTACTCTTGGTCCGGTTGCGGAACCTTACACTATTGGTTTTCCCAAACCATCTGAGTTTTTTGGGTTTCTTGTCACTGGAAAATACACATTGGTTGAAACTTATTCCCGCACCGTTTATCTTACCAGTTGGATGACAGTTCTTGTTGGCGATCCTTTGTATAATCCCTACAAGAATTCTCCAATGATTAACGAATCATTGATTGAACCAAGTCCCAAGGTGCAAATTAGAAAATAAGAAATATGAAGGATTTTATGTTTAATGATAAGTTGGGTAGGCGCAAATTACTCAAGGCTACTGGTGCGCTTGCAGTTGGTTGGGATCTTTTCGCATCCGAGGATGCTAATCATCCTAAAAAAAGGGTTATTACTAAAGGACCTGGTTACCACTGGTTTGGTTATTACGACAAACTTGAGTTTGACCCTTCCAACAGATTTGTTCTTGGTATGAAAGTTGATTTTGAACATCGATCTCCCAAGCCGGATGACTCTATTCAAATCGGAATGGTCGATTTGAAAAATAATGACCAATGGATTTCTCTTGGTGCCAGTAAAGCTTGGTGTTGGCAACAAGGGTGTATGTTGCAATGGATGCCAGGTTCCAAATCTGAAATCATTTGGAATGATCGTGAAGATAGTCCTAAGCCACATTACGTTGCTCGTATTATGGATGTGAATACAAAAAAAATCCGAACCATTCCTGCGCCGATTTATGCCGTTTCTCCTGATGGTAAAAGTGCAATTGCTGCAGATTTTCGTCGCCTTCATGATACCCGGCCAGGTTATGGGTATAGTGGCGTACCTGATCCCTCTATTGAACTTGCTCCTAAAGATTCTGGTTTGTTTCATATTGATCTTCAAACCGGAAAACAAAAGCTATTATTTTCGATGGCTCAAATTGCAGCATTTGGGCCGCAGACTGATGACATGATTGGGGCCAAGCATTGGTTTAATCATTTGCTGTTTAATACTGATGGTACCCGCTTTGTTTTTCTTCATCGTTGGAAACCGCAGTCCGGTAAGGTGAGTTTTAAAACCAGGATGATTACTGCTTCAATTGATGGGTCTGATCTTTATATTCTAGATCCATCGGGAGCAACCTCGCATTTTATCTGGCGTGATCCACATCATATTCTTGCATGGACGCAACCCAAGGATAAGCGCCCTGGTTTCTACCTGTTTAAAGATAAGACTTCGGAAATTGAGCAAATTGGTGCCGGCGTTATGACTGAAAATGGCCATTGCACCTACCTTCCAGGAAACGAATGGATTCTTAACGATACTTATCCTGACAAGCAGAGGATTCAGCACCCTTATTTGTTTCATGTTAAATCGGGCAAGAAGGTTCCGCTTGGGGATTTTCTTTCTCCTGTCCAGTATGCCGGAGAATGGCGCTGTGATACCCATCCGAGGTTTAGTAATGATGGTTCCATGGTGGTTGTAGATTCACCTTACGAAGATAAAGGAAGGCAGCTTCATCTAATTGATATTTCAAGTTGTAAGAAGATTTAATGGCTAAAAATGGTAGTTGTAATTTTTTTAAACAGTGCACAAATATTGCCTATTGCCCCTATTCGCCTGCTTTCAGATATGTTTTTACTCATGAATTTTAGCATATTTTTAAAACAATCTGTTTCTTCCATCATTCGAATGCCGATCTGATTATTAGGAATGAATCAATTTTATCTGATTTCCCATTTGGGAAAGATGCATAAGGTTGAATGTGTTGGTAGGAGTCGATGATGATTAGAAAGCATAACAAAGCCAGAAATATAAAGCTGTTTTTAGAACCGCTTGAACACCGAACCGTTCCTGTTGCTGGTGTTTATTTTGTACCAACTAGTCCCCCGACTTTAACAACTGGCACGAATCCTGATTCTGTTGATGTGGGTGATGTAAATGATGATGGTAGAGTCGATATTGTTGTTGCTAATTATACTTCCAATGATGTCAGCGTTTTCTTGGGTAATGGGAATGGAACTTATCAAACTCCTTTGACATTTAGTGTTTCCCCAAATCCAAGTTCGGTAGTTGTCGCGGATTTTAATAATGATTGTAAGCTTGATATTGCTACCTCAAGTTTTAGTTCAAATAATATTTGTATTCTGCTCAATACTGGAACTAATGGCGCTAATACCGTTTCTTTTAATGTTCAGACTCTTCCACTTTTAGGCACTGGTATTAAGGCTTTGGCGCAACTTGATTTTAATGGTGATAAGAATGTTGATCTAATATCAGTGAATAGCACATCCAACAATATAAGTTTGTTTTTAGGTAACGGAGATGGCACATTTGGTATTGAGCAAACTTTTGCAGTTGGAAGAACTCCGGTCGCCTTGGCGATTGGTGACCTCAATGGGGATAATTGCCCAGATGTGGTTGTTGCTAATCAAGACTCAAATAATTTTAGCGTATTATTATGTACTAAAGTCATCCCCGGATGTGTATTTGAGCGGCAGGCGATTTATGATCTTGGATCAAGCCCTAGTTCTATTGCTTTAGGCGATATTAATAACGATGGGGTTTTGGATGTTGTTGCAACCAACAAAGGCAATAACAATGTAAGTTTGCTTTTAGGAAATGGCGATGGTACTTTTAAATGTCAAACCACTTTAAGTGTGGGTACTGCCCCATGTTCTGTTGCATTAGGTGATCTTAATGGTGATGGAAACCTTGAAATTGTAGCAGGAAACGGAGGATCAAATAATATAAGTATTCTTTTGGGATATGGTAATGGAAGCTTTGATAGGCAGATCAATTACACTTCCCCAACGATGCCATGTTTTGTCAAGTTGGCGAATTTGAATGGACCCTGTTTTCCGGAACTTGATATCATTATCGCTGATTATGCTTCGAGTGATATTCGGATATTAATAAATACTGCGTTAAATGGTAGCGGTGGTGTAATCAGTGTGCCTGGGTTTGGTGGAAGTTTTGGGCCAGATTCTAGAATTCCTCCTTCGCCTATTTTTGCTGTTGGGCCTGGTTCCTCTCCAACATCGTATTCAACACCGCGGATTCATATCTATGATTCTTTTAGTACTAATCCTACTACCCCGATAATTGATATTTTAGTGTTTAGCCCAGAGTTCACGGGCGGAGTGGTAACCGCAATTGGAGATGTGAACCATGATGGTTTTGCTGATGTGATTGCAGGGGCTGGCCAAGGGGGTGGGCCACATATCAAGGTTTATTCTGGTGCTGATTTCACAACCGTGCTTTACGGTTTCTACGCTTTTTCCCCAAGCTTTTTAGGTGGGGTGACAATTGCATCTGCAGATATCAATAATGATTTATACGATGATATTATTGTTGGTGCAGGGCCAGGGGGAAGCCCCGAGGTAAAGGTTTTCAGTGGTAAAGATTACAGCTTAATTCAGAGCTTTTTAGCGTTTGAATCTACTTTTAGTGGTGGGGTTTCCGTTGCTGCAGGTTTGATTAATTCTGATTCTTTTTATGATATCGTTGTTGGTGCAGGTGCAGGAGGTGGGCCTAGAGTTAAAACATTTGATGGAACCAATTCACAAAATATTATCAATGACTTTTTTGCTTTTGATCCGTCATTCCTGGGTGGCGTTTATGTTAGTGCGGGCAAATTTGGCACTAATACCTTAGATAGTATTGTTGTGGGCCAAGGCGCGGGGGCGCAGCCGTATGTTAAAATTTTTGATCAAAATGCAAACATGCTTCAAAGTTTCTTGGCCTATGATCAAGGTTTTACCGGTGGAGTAAGGGTCGCTACTGGGATAACTTCATCTACTTCCAATAGTGTTAATATTATTACCGGGCCCGGGATTGGTGGTAGCCCCAATGTTCGAACATTTACATCGTCTGGGCCTCCAGCCATTCTTGCTTTTCAAGCATACAGTATTGATTTTTCAGGTGGCGTTTTTGTAGGTGGCCGCGGGTTCTGATAGGGGATTTCGTCTGCAATTAAGGGTTACAGCAATAGCCAAATTATCCCGCCTACAATTGCAAGCATCAAAGGTCCCAAATATAAGGCCACTAATCGTGGATTGTCTTCCCAGTGTCCACTACGTGATTGCTGTGAGCAAATCCGGCGTAATTCCGAACGTAGTTCAGTAAATCCATTCCACTTCGCAAAAATTCGAGAGCGACCGAAATCTGTGCTTATGAATACAGATGCTAGGTCGCCTGAGTTTACGTGGCTGAAAGCAAAGACTATTTTGTAAAAAAGACCGCGGTGATCGCCAGTCAAAAAATCAGTCACAGCTAAAATCTCATCGAAATTGCATTCTCGAATGGGTTCAAAACCGAATCCCCCAATTCCAGATCTGGGTGAATGGCAGTTTTCAAAACTTGCTGTTCGTTGTGTCAAATTCAAAACCACGCGTTGGTCGCTTGAATCAGGGTTTTCACATATTATTAAGGTGTCATTAAATTGGTTTTCCATTCTTTCTCCCTGGTGTGGAATTCTCTTGAATCTAATTAACAGCCTGCGCTTACAACCATATGCATTTTATCGGAACCTCGATATGCTTCAATCTTGAGGGGGCGACTTCGGGTTCGCTTTGGCTCGATTGATCACTTATTTTGATTAATATAGACTTATGGGTGAAGCAAGATGCTACCTTGGCTGAATGGGTTCCTTAGCACTAAATTCTTTAGTTTTGTGGGTTATGCTTATTGGATTCTTATGAGGATATTTATGAAACTGGGAATTGGGGTAAAAAATCTTAAAGTTGATTAATAACTTATCGGTGTTAATTTGAACGTATGTGAGGTTGTTAAAAGTGAAATTCAAGAGCCACCTGTGGAATTCGAATCCACGACCTACGCTTTACGAAAGCGTCGCTCTACCAGCTGAGCTAAGGCGGCAATATGCTTAAGATAAATAAGAAAAGCCTTTCAGGCAATAGAGGCCTGAAAGACTTTTCTGGTTCAACCCAACCGCTACTTCTCTTTTTTCTCTTCAGGTTCACCTTTTTTGCCTTCTTCCTTAGGAGCCTCTTCTTTGTTAACGGGTGCCCCCTTCGGATTAGGTTTGGTGGTAAAGACTGGATTGGGATTAGGCCCCATTTCGAAATAATTCTTAGGTACCCTGAAACCTGACATCTCGAGGTATTTTCTCAAATCAACAGAAATAACACCATTATCTTTGGCTGCATTTCGCATTTCGTTAATTGATTTCGTTAGTTGATTCATTTTTTCATTAATAACACCTCTGGGCGCTTTTACCGAATCGATTCCATCACCAATAATAAGAAGATCAGTTTTTGGTGATATACCTGGGGTGTTTCTAATTTCCAAGGTTGCAGGATCAAGAAAAGCATCAACTAAAACGCCTTGTCTTTCTAGTTGGGTAATTAATTCGTAGATTTGATCCTTTCCATCACCTGTAAGGTCAACGATACCCATAATTGCAATTCGTTTTCTGGCATTGGGGTTCCAGGTAGGGTTGTAAAGAACATCGCCCTTAAGTATCGGGTTTTTATTTGTATCTTTAACCGTTAAAATTTTACATTGGGAGAGATGTTCGCCAACGATATTGATTACTTCCAAGGTCCCTTTAATTTCAGGAACCGGACGTCCATCTGTTCCTATTCCATGTATGCTGAAAGTATCTTGTGGGTTGACTCGATCGCCATGGCCTATGTTGATGTAGGGTAAAGCTCCTGTGCGATCGATGCTAACGATTTTGTAATCTGGGCGGATGTTTTTACCGAGGTCATTACCTTTGGTTTTGTTAAGAACAAGTTGATCAGCCAAGGCTGTAATTTCTAAATCTTTGTCTTTTGATTTCTTTTCTAGTTTGGCTATTTTTTCAGTAAGCTCTTCGTTTTCTCGATTGCGTTCGGTTTTTTCGGTTGTTAAAGCCTTGGTTAAATCATCTTTCTGTTTTCTAAGTTGGTCCCTTAAATTTGCAAATTCAGCAAATTCTTTTTTTGCAGTATCAGTAAGGCCTGCGTATTTCTTATTAATATCTGCTTTAAAGACAGTAAATTCATCTAAAGCTTTTTTCTCAGCATCTTGAGCTTCTTTTTTTTCCATCTCTACTTTGTCGAATCGTTCTTTAAGTGCGAGGTATCTCTTGGATTGAAGAGCAGTAATTTCTTCGAAAGTATTGCTTGGTTTTTTAGTTGCCTTGTCGAATTTTAAGGTTAAATCTTTATCTGCAGCATCTTTAAAGGCCATCTTTTCAAGCATTTCCATCCTATTTTTTACTAGTTTCAATTCTTCTTTATTAGGGTCATATTTGGCATCTTTTGGGAGAATGGTTTCATCATCGGCTTTGGCTCTCAAACCTTCATAAATATCCAAATCCTCGGGTTTAAATCCATTGACAGTGGAAATATAAGTCCAGTAAAGCATTGATTGAAATTTGTAGAAATCGATGAGTTTTGCTTCGTTTTTTTGAGTTGCATCGGATTTGTCTTTTTCTGCCCTAAGGGTTTCCTGTTCAGAAAATCCAAAGTAGGTGGAAACACCTAAGCCAATGGTGGCAAGAATAAAGAATACCAGTGTGACAACCAGTCCTTGTTTGGATTCACCCTTGGGTGAGGAAGAACTTCGAGTTATTGCTTTAGCTTTAGCAGCCATGATCCATCACCTTGATACGAAGTAAACGGTTTTAAGAAAAACCTACACATCTCCTATAGGATTGTAAATCATAAGCTGAAGTAGTCAATTAATGCAAACAAGTGTTATTGGAATAGTGGCTGTTTTTTTCTGCAAATAAGGATAAATCGTGTTATGGAGACATTTTAGTTACATCAATATTATAACTGGGTAAGAGTTAGGAATAAGGTGAATCCTTTGTTTTTTTTCAGTTATTCCTTGGAAAAGCTGCATGCCCGATATAAATTGCAGAATATGTTCATTTTCATTAAAGAAAGCTAAAGTTGCTCATGGGTAATAATCCCGAAATCATGTATCTGATTGATTCCATGTCTTTGATTTTTCAGGTTTTTCATGCCATTCCAAACATGACGAGTCCCACGGGGACTCCCACTAATGCCATTTATGGGTTCACCCGGGATTTAATGTTTTTGCGTGATAAAAAACCAGATTACATCGTTTGTGGTTGGGATAGGCCTGAGCCTACTTTCCGAAATGTGGCTTTTCCAGAATATAAAGCCCATCGAGATGAAGCGCCTGTTGATTTGATCATGCAATTGCCCATGATCCAGCAAGTTCTGGATGCCTTGAATATTCCTTTGATAAGTATCGCTGGTTTTGAAGCGGATGATATTCTTGCAACGGTGGCTGAGCATGCAAAATCTAAAGGTATAAAAGTTTATCTAGTAACCTCGGATAAGGATTGTAGGCAGTTGATTGATGAAAATGTCACTCTGTATAATATTAGAAAGCATTTGGAATATGGGCGTGCGGAATTGCTTGCAGATTGGGGGATTGCCCCTGAACAAGTGGTGGATTTGCAGACATTAGTTGGCGATACCGCGGATAATGTTCCGGGTGCCGTTGGAATTGGGATTAAAACAGCTTCAAGCTTGTTGCAAGAATTTGGCACGATTGAAAACATTTACGCAAATATGGGTAAGATCAGCGGGGTGAAGCGGAAAGAGAATCTTGCTGCATTTGCTGAACGAATTACTTTGGTTCGCAATCTAGTCACTTTGGATCGCAACTCCCCGGTTGAATTTGATTTGGAAGGCTGGCGTTTAAGAGGAATTGACGCAGAGAAATCGATAGCCCTTTTTCAGAATTTAGGCTTTCGTGGAATATTGGCACAAATCGAGAAATCAGCGCCTCAAGAGCAGGGGTTATTTAAACAACAAAGCTCGGATGCTTCTTTTATTCAGGAAACTGCTCATGTTCATCCTGAAATCCCTTTGTTTACCAACAGTCGCTCTAAACTTTCGATTGATCTACCAATCCAATTAAGTGGTCGGGGTGATTGGCAATATGATTACACCCTTATTAATAATGAAAAAGATTTTGAAGTTTTGGTCAGCAAACTTCTGGAGTGCAAAAGGTTTGCATTTGATACCGAAACGACTGGTTTAGACCCTTTTACTTCGAAAATCGTAGGCATCTCTTTTTCACTGGAAAAAAGTAAAGCTTGTTATGTTGCAATTCGTACTCCCATAGGGGAACCCTGTTTAGGTGAATCTTTTGTTCTTGATAAATTGAGGCCCATATTTGCAAATAAAGACATCGTAAAAGTAAACCAAAATATCAAATTTGATCTTTTAGTTCTTCTCGTCAATGGTACGACTGTAGAGGGGGTCGCAGGCGACAGCATGATTGCTGATTATCTTTTGCATTCGGGAGAGCGAAGCCATGGGCTTGATGAGTTGGCAAAACGCTATTTGAATCATGAGATGATTTCGATTACCGAGTTAATAGGAGTAAAAGGCAAAAACAAAGTTCAAAAGTTGATGAGTGAAGTAAACTCCGAGATTGTAGCACTTTATGCATGTGAAGATTCGGATGCAGCTTTTCAACTAGCCAGTTTTCTTGAAGATGAAATTTCGAAAACCGTGGTAGATGGAAGCAAGGATCGCCTGCAGGAACTTTACAAAAAGATTGAAATGCCCTTGGTGAGCGTTTTGGCAAGGATGCAACTCCGTGGGATATGTATTGATGCGGAGTTCTTGAAAATTCTTGGCGCTGAGATGGCTTTGGAGTTGGAGCGGGTTGAAAAAGAGATTCATATTCTTGCAGGCAAACCTTTTCAAATAAGTTCACTGCCCCAATTACGGGCGGTGCTTTATGATGATTTGCAATTGCCTATGTTGAAGAAAACTGGGGTATCTAAAGAGGCAAGCACGGATCAGGAAACGTTGGAAAAGCTTGCTGTTCTGGATCATCCGGGCGCTGCGATACCTAAAAAGATTTTGGAATTTAGGCAGCTAGCCAAGCTTAAAAGCACTTATGTTGACGCGATTCCTGAATTGATTCAACCTTCGACGGGTAGAATCCATGCAGCTTTTAATCAAACAGTGACTGCTACGGGAAGGCTTTCTTCCAGCACACCAAACTTGCAGAATATTCCCGTTCGCAGAGAAATGGGGCAGCAGATACGAAAAGCATTTTTACCCAAAGATGGCTGGACACTTGTTTCTGCAGATTATTCGCAAATCGAATTAAGGCTTTTGGCCCACTTCTGTGACGATAAAAATATGATCAAAGCTTTCGAGGATGAAAAAGATATCCACTCCCAGGTGGCTTCCGAAATTTTTGCCATCCCGGAAACCATGGTTTCCCCCGACATGCGAAGAACTGCCAAGACTGTAAATTTCGGCATCATTTATGGTATAAGTGCCCATGGCCTTGCTCAGAGACTGGAAATCGATCGGTATGATGCTTCTAGGTTTATTGATGCGTATTTTGCTCGTTATCCTAATGTGCTTAAGTATCAGGATGATTTACTTTCCAAGTGTAGAAATACGGGTTATGTTAGTACGATTCTTGGTAGAAGAAGAAGGATTGACGGTATTCGAGATCGATCCACTTTCCAGCAGCGTAATCAGCCAGAGCGCGAAGCTATCAACATGGAAATACAGGGTTCTGCTGCAGATCTTATCAAGCTTGCGATGATCGGCGTTGATGAAGCTTTAAATTCAAACAATCTCGAAGCAAAGCTTTTGTTGCAGATCCATGACGAGCTTGTGATCGAATGCCCCAAATTGGAAATTGATGCGGTTAAAAAGCTTTTAATTGCGGAGATGTCTTTTAAGCCCAGAAAAATGTTGAACCTGAAGGTTCCCATAACGATTGAGGTTTCTGCGGGGCCAAACTGGTTGGCGCAGGAAGAAATCAAATGAATGCAAAACCGGCAAACAAGCCTGTAATTGGAATTGTAGGCGGCATAGGCAGTGGCAAAAGTGAAGTTGCTAAGTTGTTTACGCGTTCGGGCGGAATTCTATTTGACGCAGATTCTGAGGTTCGGGCCCTATTCACGGATGAAATTGTTAAAAAAAAGATTCTGGATTATTTTGGGGCAACGGTTTTTGATTTAGATGGAAATGTTGCGAGGCCGGTTCTGGCGAAAGCGATTTTTGATAATGCTGAACGTAGGTTGTTTTTGGAGTCAATTCTTCACCCGTTGGTGTTAGAAAAAATTGAGCATAAGATCAAAGAACTTTCAGAATTCTCGGAATCTTCATTTATCGTGCTTGATGTGCCCCTATTATTAGAGAAGAACTGGAGAAACCTTTGCAGTTTAATAGTGTTTATAGATTGTAATGACGCGGAAAGGTTAAGGCGTTGCTTGGCCAGAGGTTGGACTGAGGCCGAATGGAAAAATCGAGAAAATGCCCAAATGCCCTTGACTAAGAAGGCCTCAATCTGTGATCATATCGTCGATAATTCTGTAAGTTATGATCACACGGTTAAGCAAGTCGATGATTTGTTAAAACTTTGGAACCTGCCTTGATAGTACTCTTCCAGTACAGAATGTTGAAAGTTTGATGTGTTTGTCGTAATTAGATAAAAGTCCTTTATGCCGGAATATGGATTTTCTGGTAATGAAATAGGTGGTTGCCCGCTCCATTTGCAGATCTGATTAATTAGCGGGATATTTTCTGCCCCTGATGTTTACTGGTTTTTAACACATCTCAACCAGCGAATTATTGGGCCAGATAGGAGATTAGTAATGGCGGAAGCCAAGGGTAAGAAAGATAGTTCAGTAAGCAAACCAAAAGCACGGGCTAAAGCACCTAGTAAAACTGCTAAAACTTCAGATGAAGTTAGGGCTAATGCTCCTGAGCAATCAGATGACATTTTGTTTAATAATCCTTCCGATAATTCGCCTGCAAAGGTTTCGAAGGATGATTCACCTGTGCAAACTATTGATGCTTCGGATGACGATTTGGTTTTCACGCCTAAGAAAAAAACACCCGTAAAAGTTAAAAGTGTAGAGAAGTCTGAGGATAAAACTCCTGCCAAGGATTCTTATACCTCAAAAGTCGATGTGGTTGCCCCGATTGAAAATCCCGTCGTTGAGCCCCCAAAAATCAAAGATGTGCCAAAATATACAGCTACGCCTGAAGATATGGCTGCAGGGGTTAAATCAGAGAGTAATGTAAAACCTTCATCGGATTCTTTTTCGGCTGAGAGTGAAGAGGCTAAATCGAAGGGCTACGATGATGAAGTAAACAACCGATATGAAGAGATTAAAAGAGGTAGCAATCATCTTGCCGATTTGCAGCAAAAATCTTTACCTGAATTGGTAGCGATAGCAAAAGAAGTTGGGATAACTGAAGTTGAAGGCTTGGCCAAACAGAATTTGGTCTTTTTGATTATCAAGGAACGGGTAAAGCAAAATGGCTTGATGCTGGGCGAAGGGACACTTGAAATCTTGCCCGATGGTTTTGGGTTTCTTCGAAGTCCTGATTACAATTATCTTCCCTGTGTTGACGATATTTATATTTCCCCATCGCAGATTCGAAGGTTTGGGCTTCGCACTGGTACGATTGTTTCCGGGCAGATTCGGCCTCCCAAAGAAAACGAAAAGTATTTCGCCCTCCTAAGGGTCGAAGCCATCAATTATGCGGACCCCGCGCTTTTAACCCAAAAGGTGATGTTTGAGGATTTAACCCCTTTGCACCCTACGGAAAGATTAAAGCTTGAGTATGATCCGTCTGAAGTTTGTGGCAGGGTTATTGATCTTGTTGCCCCAATTGGTAAAGGGCAGCGCGGGCTTATTGTTGCACCACCCCGCACTGGAAAAACGATCCTACTGCAAAAGATGGCCAATGGTATTCTGAAAAACCATCCCGAATGCTATGTCATTATTTTGCTGATTGATGAGCGCCCTGAAGAAGTTACTGAAATGGAGCGCATGGTTAAAGGCCCCAACACGGAAGTGATCAGCTCGACCTTTGATGAGCCCGCAACCCGCCATGTGCAGGTTTGTGAAATGGTTATTGAGAAGGCAAAACGGATGGTGGAATACGGCACGGATGTTGTCATCCTGCTTGATTCTATTACCAGATTAGCACGTGCGTACAATTCTGAAATGCCAAGTTCAGGCAAGATTTTGTCTGGTGGTATTGATGCCAACGCCATGCAGAAGCCTAAAAGATTTTTTGGTGCTGCCCGCAATATCGAAGAGGGGGGTAGCTTGACTATTATCGCTACTGCTCTTGTTGATACAGGTTCAAGGATGGATGAGGTTATTTTTGAAGAATTCAAGGGCACTGGAAACATGGAAGTTCATCTTGAACGAAAATTGGTTGACCGTAGAGTTTGGCCTGCCATTGATATCAACAGTTCTGGCACCCGCAAGGAAGATATGCTTCTTGGTGAAGAAGAACTTAGGAAAGTTTATGTGCTTCGAAGGGTTCTTAGTGACATGAATCCCGTTGAAGCCATGGAATTGCTGCTGAACCGAATGGCGAAAACCAAGACTAATCATGAATTTCTCAATAGCATGAACTTGTAGTGATGAAGTCAAACCTCGAAGAATAAGGGATAAGTTATGAGTTTGAATGTTCTCGAAGGGCATTTTAATTCTGGAAGTCATACTTTTGCAATCGTTGCAGCCAAGTTTAATCAGGCTGTAGTGGATCGACTTGTTGAAGGGGCGTTGGATGGCCTTCGCAGGCACGGGGTTGCAGATAAAAATATCACTTTGGTTCGTGTTCCGGGTTCCTATGAAATTCCATTAGTAGCCAATAAGCTTGCGCTTTCCGGTAAGTTTTCTTCGATAATTTGCCTAGGGGCAGTTATCAAAGGGGAAACCGACCATTACGATCATGTTGCCGGTGCAAGTACCAATGGCATTGCAGGTATTTCGTTGCAAACGGGTATACCTGTGATTTTTGGTGTTCTTACTTGTGATACTTTGGAACAGGCTATTAATCGCGCAGGCGCAAAGGCTGGAAATAAGGGGTTCGAAGCTGCCCTTACCGCAATCGAAATGGCAGATCTGATTTTAAAGCTCCCCAAATAACGAAAAATTGAGAACTATGATATATCGAAGATCTAAAGCACGCGAAGTGGCGTTGCAACTTCTTTACAGGGTCGATTTAAACCCCTCTCTTACTAAAAAGCAAGTTGCAGAATTTATAACAGATCGCATTAATGATCAAATCAGCAGGGATTTTGCTCTTCTTCTTTACCAACAAACCATGCAGAATCTTTCTCAAATTGATGCATTGCTTGTTAAATTTGCAGAAAACTGGCGTTTGCCTAGAATGGCTGCAGTTGATCGAAATCTTCTTCGACTCGGTGCTTTTGAACTTAGTCATCAAAAAGACACTCCCTCTGAGGTTGTTTTAAACGAATCCATTGAACTTGCCAAAAGATTTGGAACCGCTGATTCGTCCTCTTTTATTAATGGTATCTTGGATAAGATTTGTTCCACCGAGCGCCCGCAGCCTGAAAATGCCTAAAGGTCAACCTTTTACCTCTTTGTGTCAGTCTCTTTATAAAAACGCCTCTACTAGGCGAGTTGATCTTCATACACATTCTACTTTTAGCGATGGTCTTTGTTCACCCAAATCGGTTTATTCTTCCGCTTGTAAACTTGGCCTTGAAGCCATTTCTATCACCGATCATGATACTACCGCTGCCCACCATTCGCCGTTTCCCCATGGCCGTTCCGAGATGATTGTTGGAGTAGAAATAACTTGCATTTTTAATGCTAAAATTTATCATTTGCTAGGTTATTTGATGGATCCCTTTAATCTGGAACTGCAAGCAGGGCTTTCAAGAAATAAGACTATTCGCAAAACTCGATTTTTGAAAATGATTGATTTTATGAAGGGCAGGGTGAATGAGCCAGGTTCCGTCATGGAGGAGCTTGAGCCTCAGTGGAATAACCCGGATTATGCCGTGGGTAGTCGTCATTTGGCCCAAATTCTCGTAAACCAAAAAAAGGCTCATTCGATTCAAAATGCCTATTGGAAACATTTGAGGTTTTTTCAGGACGACAATCATGCGTGGCTTACGATTCAGGAAGCATGTGATTTGGTTCGTAATGCAGGCGGCATTTCCATGCTCGCTCACCCCCCTGAAAATATAACGCTCAGCGATCTCGCTTTGCTTAAAGGTTTTGGTATGGATGGGATTGAGGTTGAATACCCGGGATTCAAAATGAATCGTAGAAAATTATTGAAAGAGTGGGCGCTCAAACTTGAGTTTTGTATTGGCGGTGGCAGTGATTGTCATGGAGTTCCTCCGCGAACCATTGGGTCTTCCTCTATCACCATTCTTGAACTTGAAAAAATCAAACTCAGATCAGAAGGCAACCGGCTATGTTCCGCGCTCTCTTAGATAAGCTGAAGCTTGGTCTCACTAAAACGAGAAATCTCTTTGCAGGGGTGGCTGGTCTTTTCCGCCTCAAAGGGAGAGTTGATCACGACTTCCTTAAAGAACTTGAAAAGAAACTCTACCTGGCTGATGTTGGCTCTGCAGCAACTGCGGGCCTTGTTGATCGCATGAAACAGGCTTTTCTTGATAAGGAAATTGATAAAGAAACCGAGATGTTTGTTCGTGAGTACCTTGCTGGTCTTTTGCAGATTGAAGGTGGGCGTGATATCAAAATCAATCCTGATGGGCCAACAGTTATTATGATCGCTGGGGTCAACGGGTCTGGTAAAACCACATCGATTGCCAAGCTTGCTGGTTTCTTGAGTCGGGATGGAAAAAAAGTACTGGTCGCGGCTTGCGATACATTCAGAGCAGCAGCTATCGATCAATTGGTAATTTGGTGTGAAAGGCTTGGGGTCGAAATAGTTAAGGGGCTTCCAGGTAGTGATCCTGCAAGCATTGCTCATGATGCCTGCGATAAAGCAAGGGCCAAGGGGTTTGATTTTGTAATTGTAGATACTGCAGGCAGGCTGCATACCCAAACCCATTTAATGCGAGAACTCGAGAAAATTCATCGTGTTACCAGCAAGGTTATTCCTGGCTCCCCGCATGAAGTTCTTTTGGTCTTGGATGCAACTACTGGGCAAAACGCCGTCCTCCAAGCGGAAAACTTCCAGAAGGTGGTTCACTGTACTGGCATAATTCTTACCAAGCTTGATGGTACCGCAAAAGGTGGGTCTATTTTCAGTATCAAACAGCGCCTGAACATCCCTGTAAAATTCATTGGCGTTGGTGAAAAAATTGAAGACCTTGAATCCTTTGATCCTGCATCCTTTGTTGAGGCTTTGTTTTCTTCATGAGTTCAATTGATCTTGTTACAGGCGGGGCGGGTTTTGTTGGATCACATTTGGTCGAGGCACTTGTTGCCTTGGGTAGAAAAGTTCGCGTACTTGATGATCTCAGTACAGGCCGTATTGATAATCTTTCTGCGGTAAAATCTGATGTTGATTTCATTGAAGGTTCGATTTTAAGCGAAGATGACCTTATGAAGGCTTCTTCCGGGGTTGAGAATGTTTATCATCTTGCTGCTGTTGCCAGCGTTCAAAAAAGCATGGAGCAACCTCTGCTCAGCCACGAGATTTGTGCCACCGGCACTTTGAAAGTTCTTCAAGCAGCCAAATTGAATAATTGCAAGCGATTTGTTTTTGCTGCCAGTAGTAGTGCCTATGGCAATACAGGAAATGTTCCCCTTGATGAAAACACTTTGCTGGATCCACTTTCACCTTATGCGTCTTCCAAATTGGCTGGTGAGTTTCATGCCGTAGCCTTTGCCAGAGCGATGGGATTAGAAACTGTTAGGCTTAGATTCTTCAATATTTTTGGTCCGAAACAGCGTGGCGATAGTCCTTACTCCGGTGTTATAGCTATATTTACAGAGGCGTTTAAAAAAGGGATTAACCCAACTATATTTGGCGATGGCCTGCAATCTCGCGATTTTGTTTTTGTTAAAGATGCGGTTCAAGCTTTGATTCTTGCTGGAACAAAACCCAATATTTCAGGTGATGTTTTTAATATTGGCGCGGGTAAATCTACATCGCTGCTTGACCTAGCTTTTCATTTGCAAACACTTACAGGCAAGAATTTGGTCCCCCAACACCTTCCCGCTAGATTGGGCGATGTTCGCTATTCTCTTGCCAATATTGCCAAGGCTCAACAAATGCTTGGGTTTTCGCCTAAATTTGATGTTCCTGCTGGTCTCAAGTCTATACTTTAGCTTCCTGTGTTACCTATCCTTCCACTTCTTTGTCGTTAGTTTCCTGCACTTGACATTTCTACTAATCATTGGCATTAGGAATTGTCTTTTGCTTAAACTTTAAAATAAAGTAGCAGGCTAATCATGAGCCGATGGAAATATCTGAATCTTGTAAAATTCTTGGTGCCAACTTCACTGGTGATTGGTGGGTTTGCATTTACTGGTTGTGCAACGGGTCCTCTTTTTGAAAATCCAGCAGTGGTTCGACCCGAACTTGAAACAACTAGCGAAAACCCTGTTTATGTTCCCCTTGGGCCAGCTTCATATGGCGTCGTTTTTGAAAAATGCATGGATGTTGTTGACGACTTTTTTGAAGTCTCTTATTCGAATCGTTACGATGGTAGAATTGAAACCTTCCCGTGTATAGCTCCCGGAATCGGCCAACCGTGGAAACCAGGTAGTCCAGATTTTAGGCAGCGCCTTCTTGCTTTTTGCCAGTCTATCAGGCATCGTGCTGTGGTCACAATTCAGCCTGCCGATGATGGTGGCTTTTTTGTTGATATTAAAGTGTTCAAAGAATTGGAAGATTTGGATAGGCCTGTTAGGCAGACTGCTGGTTCAGCTACATTCCGCAGCGATAACACTGTTGAGCGACAGTTTGAAGTTATTGACGATGCAGTTTTTGCATCTAACTGGATTCCTATTGGCAGAGATAATCATATCGAGCAAATCATGCTTCAAAGAATCGCCAAGTTTAAGACTGCAGCTCCACTTAACAAAAAGTTTTAATTCTATTCGGGTTGATTCTGATTTTATTAATTACGCAGCCATCTGATCGGGGTTTAGTGGAAGCTTGATGATGAAGGTTGTACCTTTTCCCAGTGAACTTTCAACTCGAAGCCTGCCGCAATGGTCATCAATGATTTGTCTGCAGACGCTTAATCCTAGCCCTGTGCCACCTTGCCCCGCTTGGTCTGGAGTTTTAGTAGTAAAGAATGGATCGAAGATTTTACGCAGGTTTTGTGGTGCAATCCCATTGCCCGAATCTGTTACTGCGATTTCAGCAAGCCCCATTTCTTGATTCATTTTTAAACCGATTTTTAGTTCACCACCTTTGTCCATTGCTTGTCTGGAATTGATGATAAGGTTCAAAAGAACTTGTTCAATTTGTGAGGCGATTACTGGGACTTTTGGTTTGTCGATATAGTTCTTGGTTAATTTTATCTGGTGCTTGTGCAAGTCTTTTTCGGTAAGGACAAGTACTTCATCAACCAATGCTGCAAGATCCGTACTTTCTTTTTTGAGGCTTCCTTTTCTTGCGTATCCGAGCATTGAACTGACGATTACTGCTGCCCTTTGTCCGCCCTTCAAAATCTTTTCTAACGCTTGCTTTCGGTTTTCTTCGTTATCAGTGCGCTGAGCCATTTTTGTGTAGTTGATTATTGTGGTTAGCACATTGTTAAACTCGTGCGCAACGCTGCTGGCTATCGCACCAACACTACTTAGTTTTTGTGCTTCAAAAAGTTGATGCTTAAGCGCGTTTGTTTCTGAAACAATATCGATAATTTCTTCACCAAGCATCTGTGCAATCTCCTTCAATTGGTAAACAGGTAAATCAAGTGTTTACCAGTCAACAAGGAAATTATCGGACTGTTGAAGCATCTTCTTGAACGGAAGTTGCTTGCATGAAACGGTTTACGGCGACACTAAAGCAAAGCTGGCGCGATTGGAGGGTGTTGGTTGGCGTGGTAAAAGTAGCTTTTTTCGCAGGTTGGCGAATTCTAGAAAAATAGGGGGTTGCTTTTTGCCTTGTGATTCCTTTTTTTTCTTTTTAAGTTTACATAGTTTCTCTGTTGTGTTTTCTTACTTAATTACCCAAGTGTTTGTTGGTGTTAATGCATTTGTTGGATTTATATTTGAAATGCTTATAATCTCTTTGTTGCGTCCTCGTAGCTCAATTGGATAGAGCGTTGGCCTCCGAAGCCGAAGGTTACAGGTTCGACTCCTGTCGGGGACATCTGGTTATTTCGCAATTCGTTTTTTAATCTATTTCTCAATACAGTATTAAATTAATGCACATTCTAATTTTCTTGGCTTAGACCTGTATTGTCTGAGCTAAGTTTTGAAGACTTTAAGTTAAGTCTTGATTGATTATTTACTATTTAATGCAAGATAATGGCTCGCCCTGGGCCGCCGTGACAGTTACGAACCTTGACTGCGGCGAATAAGAAGTACGCACCTTTTGATGGGATCTTGTCCACGTTGACTAACATCTCAACTCCGACCATCTCCCTACTGCCGAGTGCCCAGTAGGTCATCTGCGCCCGGCGAGGGTCAACGCCGCCGAGGTCGGGTGCATCACTAGCGATGCAGCGAATTCCCTTTGTGTCTGCAGGTTCAGGCTTGAGGTGTTTATCGTTGTGCCCCGTTTGGAAGATCACAACGTCGCCAACCTGAAGTTTGCGTGTGCTGCGTTCGTAGTTTTGAATGTGCTCGGCGGTGATTTCTGGCGATGCTGGCCAATCTTGTTGTTTGGTCTTTCCAATTAGAGTCCGGACATCAATCACGCGCGCTTCGCCGGAAGTCCAATCGAGCGGAACTTTCTCAGTCGTCATTTTGCTGGACCCGCGTTTGCCATATTTTTTCTCGTACTGTTCCAGCCAGCCGCGAACCTCTGGTTCGTAACCAACGGGTTCATCCGTGTCGGGAAGCGAGTAGGCCGGGGGAACCAAATGCGTGCCAGCCATCGAATCCATGTAATGTCCGTGATGCCACATGTCGAGATACTTCGCGTACAGAAAATCGATCTTCAGGTAGGCTTGGCGATGGTTTCCCGTGCCGATGCCGGGGGAGGTTAACGGCAATTTTGGCGACAATGTTGGCGACAGGTCAATGGCCCGTTTCTTTTGGCACGATTCGATCAAACGTTTGGGCAAATCGCCACCCGAGATTGAGAACGCACGCCCTTCGCTGTAGGGGCCGCCTTCGTGTTTCGGTCCGAGGAAGCAGTAGAACGCACCAGTTGAGGGGAGTTCGCCGAGATTCGTTGCTCCTTCGGTCCAGATCATGCCGTACTTGAGGCCGGCATAGTGTGTTGGCTCCGCGAGATCGGGTAACGGCCCCATACTAGCGCTGTCTGTTCCGAGTGCGAGCACACCGCGTTTGCCGAGTAACTCCATGCAGTCTGGATCTGGGTCCGGGTAACCAGGGGCCTTGCGGTCGAGAATATCAGCGATAAACCTCCGCCCTTCGGGGAGCGGACGATAGTATTTATCCGAGTAATCACTGCGGAAGAGAACAACGTCGCCAAATCGAATCTTCCGCTGCTGTTTCTCGAACCGTTCGACATGCGCCGGCGTCACCAAGGGGCTGATTCCCTTGGGGGCCTTATCCAGTAGGTCGCGCACATCGATGACACAGGCTTCGCCGCCGAACTGCCACGGTTCGATTTTGTCGGTGTAGGACAGACCGAGTGGGCCTGATTTCTCTCTCTTTAATTCGGGCCGGGCGACCGAGTGCGGTGGCACGTCGAGTTGCGTTCCGGTGTTACCGTCGATCAGAAATGTGTCAATGTTGTATGCCGACTCGGGGCCGATCTTCCGTTGATGGACGATCGCGAATCGCGGGAACGGATGGCTCGGCCAAGTACAGGGATACTCCGGAGCGATCAGTAGCGAATGGTCAATGAATCGCGGTTCTTCACTCCACGCATTTACACCATGACTCAATACGAAGATGAGGGGGGCTAGCGTGGACCAGTTCCAGTGAGATAAGGATAGCTGGGGTAAAGTTAAATTCATACTGATTCTCCTTCTGCGATGACCGGGTTCGTTAATGAGTCGATTCTTTTGATTTCGATGGTTACCTGTTCGGCGAACTTAGGCAAATGGCCCGCGCGCGGTGGAATAGTCGTGTGTTCGGCCGACTACGGGAACATTCCCGCAATTGCGTTGAATATCGCCAGCATTCGCTTGCATTTTTCACGATCCTTTCTTCGGTCTCGTGCGATGGGAAAGTGAAATCAGTGGTGGCAACAATTGGCATGGAAGTCCTGAGGGTAGATATTGCTTGACAAATCTAAATAACTTATTAATCTAGCAAACTATAGAGACGTAGTAAATCTATTTTATCGCGCCAATACAAAATCCCAAAAGGGAGAGTCTTTGAGAGCCCTCGAACATTTCCCTAGGAGTTGATTTATGTATCGCATCCTCTCCCATGGCCTGCCTAAGCATCGGCGGGCGTTCACACTCATCGAGTTGTTGGTGGTGATCGCTATCATTGCGATCCTGATAGGCCTCCTGCTGCCCGCCGTCCAGAAAGTCCGAGAGGCATCTGCGCGAATGAAGTGCCAGAATAATTTGAAACAACTCGGGATCGCCCTAGCCAATCACCACGATACAATGGGTAAACTGCCGCCGGGAACCAGAGGTGTTACCCTCAGCGATAGCAACGAATGGCCCTACTTGCTTCACTACCTCTTGCCTTTCTTGGAGCAGTCAGGGTATTACTCGGCGATCGGTGAAATCAATTTTACGCCTGGGAAACCCTGGTCGGTCGCATGGCCTGCTGCGGCGAACAATCTCGTGCTCAACGGATTCATTTGTCCGAGCGATGGCCGCTCCACGCTCAAAGCCTCCAGTTCCAACCGACTTCCATCGAGCAACTACCTGGGTATCTTCTCGGGCACGAATGACCAGCAGTTGTGGAGCAATAACTACCCCGCCGGGCAGAAATCCGTGTTTTCTATGGGAGCTGATCGGGCCATCCGGCTCACGGATATCAGCGACGGCACGAGTAACACGATAGCCATTTCCGAAGGGCTGACCGGTGTAAGCGAGAATGATTTTCGTGGCGGTTTTTACACGAACCGGGCCGGATGCCAGTTCCTCAACGCTGCTCAAACGCCGAATTCGTCGTCACCGGATCGCATGCATTCTTTCACATGCAACTCCACCTTCAACCAACCTGCCCAAAACCTTCCTTGCACTGCTGACGATGGCGGTACGGCCGCCGCTACATCCCGAAGCCAACATGGTGGGGGCGGGGTAAACGTCGTTCTGTGCGACGGTAGTGTGCGCTTCATCACCAACAGCATTCCACTTGCCACTTGGCAGAACTTGGCTTGGATCGCCGATGGTCAGGTCGTGACTTTGCCTTGAACCTAAACCTTACAAAATAGAGACGCTGATGTGTAATGTTTCTCGTTTCACCTTCACCTCGTTCTTATTGGCTGGGTTCTTGCTCCTTACCGCTGGGTGTGGCGACAATCAAGTCCGCATCCGCGGTAATGTCACACTGGACGGCAAACCCATTGATACCGGGGCTATCAGTTTCATTCCGAATGACTTGAGCAAGGGCCAGACCGCCGGAGCTTCTATCACACTCGGTGAGTTTCAGGTGGTAGGAAATAACCTGCCTCCTCCTGGACTCTACCGTGTTGAAATCAGGGGCCAGAAGAAGACCGGAAAGCAGATCCCCGCTGGATCGCCTTCGCCTCCAGGGACGATGCTGGAAGAGACCATCGAGGCGGTTCCGGCAAAGTACAACCACAAATCTGAACTAAAGCAGGAGTTGAAAACCGGCGACAACAAGCTAAACTTCGAGCTCACCAGCCAGAAATAATGCGATTTGGAACGGGGGAAGCGCACGCCGTGTTCTGCCACGCCAATCACTGGAATTAAGCCCCTAGGAGAGGGTGCTTGACAAAACCGGAGTGTCTGGTAACTTGGGTGATTGTAAAAGCATAGTAGAGAGCTTTTCTCGGGTCAAAACGAGATCCCAAAGGGGAGAGTCGTCTTACTATGCGAGTGATCCATCCACCGAAACTTCGCGATCCATCTACCGAAACTCCGCAATCAAGCCGCCGAACAGACCCAACGGTATATCGCCATGAACAAACTCATCCCCGGCAATCGATTGCTCAAGGAAACGCAGCTTACCGAGAAGTTTGGTGTAAGTCATCTCGGCCTGAGTGAGGTAACCAAGTCGCCTGAATTCCTTTGCTTCATCGAGAAGCGGGCGGAATGGCAACTCGGCATCGAGAGCCATTGTCGCCTGGTTGATTTACTCGCCACAGGGCGGGTCACGGAGGCCACCGAGGAACTGAGAAAGCACGTTGAGAGTCACAAGGAGCGATTGCCATGATCCACGTTATTGCCACCATAGAACTCGTGCCAGGCACGCGCGAACCGTACTTGGCCGTGTTCCGCAAACTCATCGCCGATGTCCGTGCCGAAAAGGGTTGCCTCGAATACGGCCCCGCGATCGACTCGCATACCGATCTGTCCAATCAGGCCAAAGTTGGCCCCGATAAGGTCGTCGTTGTGGAGAAGTGGGAAGATGTTGCTGCACTCAAGGCACACTCGGTCGCACCACACATGCAGGCTTATCGCGTTAATATCAAAGACTATGTGCTCGGCGTACATTTGCTTGTTCTCGACCCGGCCGAATGATTGAGACTACCGAAATAAACATGAGTGTCTGAACAGCCATGAAGACGTGCCACACCCAAAGTCACAAGGACCGAATCTGATGCGCTATCGTTTCTTTTACTCGGTGGTGATGCTGGGCCTAGTGTATGCGGCTTGGGTAAGCCGCTTTTATGCTGCGGATGAAACCTCTCCAAAGACGATCTCGGCGAAGAGTAGCGATTTATTCGAGAAGAAGATTCAACCTTTGCTCGTTAAGACTTGCGGGAAGTGTCACGGGCAGAAGCCCAAAAACAGTGATCTCGATCTTGTTAGCTTCGGCACCGCCAAGGCGATCCTCGCCAAACCCAAGGTGCTCGCTGACATTGCCGAACGTTTGAACGCAGGGGACATGCCCCCCAAGGAAGCACCGCAGCCGAGCGAGTCTGAGCGAAAACAACTTTTGGATTGGATCAAGGCGGCGCTCGACTCGGAGGCTGCAGCGCGGGCCGGAGACCCCGGGGCCGTGACCCTGCGTCGGCTTAGCAACACCGAGTACGATAATGCGATCCGTGATCTCACCGGAGTGGACATGCGACCGACCCGGGCACGCGAGTTTCCCATCGATAGCGTTGGCGGCGAGGGGTTCGCCAATGTCGGGGAGGCTATGCCAGTGACTCCGGGACTAGTAGAACGTTACCATCAGGCTGCACGTGATGTCGCCGCGCGGGCGGTGCTGCTACCCACGGGCTTCCGTTTTTCCCCATCGACGGAGCGCCCTGATTGGACCGAGGATGCTCTCAAAACGCTCCGTAGTTTCCACGCTCGCTATGCCGGACCTAATGGAGAGCCGCCGTTGGCGGTGCATCTCGCGGCAACCCTGAAGCACCGTGACAGGCTCATTCGCGGAGGGCCCGCCGCCATCGCCGCAGTGGCTACCGAGGAAAAGCTCAACGCCACGTACCTGGCTAAGCTCTGGGTGGAACTCAACGGCAAGTCGGCCTCGCAAGCGGAAGTTAATGCCCAGACGAAGCAATGGCATGAGAAAGCGAATCAGATCGATGCCGAGAAGCAACGTCGGCAGACTGCTTTTCAATCGGCAAAGAAGACAATCGAGTCTCGTTGGGTTTCATCGAAACGTGTCCTTGCGGAATCCAAAGTCGCCGAAGGGGGCGCGGTTCCCTTCGAACGCAAGGTCGTCGTTCAACGCGGCGAACTGCTCCTCCTTACTGTGCTTCCGAACGAAAATTACGGGGCTGACAGCACACTAATTGAATGGACGATTCGTGAAACCAATGGCGATAAACGGACTTGGAACATCGCCGATCTGGTGCCTAATCTCTTGAAGGGCAACCCGTCGTCGGGTAAGCACGATGCTCGTTGGAGCTTTCTGGAAACGACCCCCGCTCCAGTGTTTCTCACCCAACGGAACGACAGCAGCGCTGGACGGTCCGAATTGAAATCGTGGAGCATCGGTTCTGAACCGTCGGTCTTTGTGAACTCGGCTGCGGAACCAATCAAAGTATGGACAACATTGCCCGCACGATCGGTGTTCGTGCATCCCGGACAGAAACGACCCGTAGCGGTCGCCTGGACGAGTCCGATTGCTGGTGAGTTGTTGGTCGCGGGCCGCGTCACCGATGCTCACCCGAGTGGTGGTGATGGGGTCTCGTTCGAATTGTCTCATCTTGCGGCTCCGGACTTGGGTCAGGCACTGGCTGACCTCGGTAGTACGCACATGAGTCTTCCGGATGCTGGTATGCCTTCTGACATCTTATCCTTTGTGCGTGCAAGTTGGCAGGAAGCCACCACTGATCCGGCACCGGTTCTAGCTGCTATAAAGGCCATGCAGGACCAGTTGTTTCAAGGCAACTACCGTAAGAATGCGGCTATAGCGGTCGGGAACGGCTTTCCCGCGTGGGAGGACCTGCGTCGTGTGGTCGCTCGTGAGCGGGTTCAAGCTGCCGCCCGCGAACCGCTTTTCCGCATGGTAGCGCTACCAACCCAGCCTGACACGTTCGTAGTCTGGGACCGGTTGCGACTGGAAGGTGGCGATGGCTCACCTCTGGTGTTCGCCGAGCATCCCGAATTGGGCGCGGCTATCGAGAAAGCCTCCGGGCTCAAATTTGGCCACCACCCCAAGGGCCGCTCAGTGCCAAAGTCCGCACTGGTTACGGCATCCGGTGCCGAGATCGTCATCGATCTGAGGAAACTTTCTGCAGAGTTACAGAAAGCGCTCACGCTGCCTCGGTTCCTCCGCGCTGATGTAAGCATCGACGAAGCGAGTCCAGAAACTGCCTCGGTTCAGGCATTCCTAATCGCTGCCACGGGTGGCGGTGGCAACCTTGCTGAACCGGTCGCCAAAGCCACGCCGGGCGATCCGCTGGCAGCCCAGATCGTACATCCGCGCGTCGCCGCCAAAAGAGCACAGCCCGCTGCCGAGTTTCGCGCGTTGTTTCCTCCTGCCGTCCTCTTTCAACCGATAATCCCACGAGATGCTCAAGGCAGCGTGTTCCTGTACCGCCGAGAGGACGAACCGTTACGTCGACTCTTGCTTGACGATCCGGGCCGGACGGAGATAGATCGGCTGTGGAGCGAACTGGAATTTATTAGCGAACAGCCTCTCGCCACCCCAATAGCTTATGAAGGGCTCGTGCAGTACTACCGTAAGCCGAATGACGGCGCGCGCATTATGTTCTTCTACATTCAAGAGTTTGAGCAACAGATTAAGAAAGAAGAGAAGGCGTTTCTGGCGGCTCAGGTCGCTGCGGAACCGAAGCACCTTGAAGCGCTGTTAGCTTTTGCTGCCTGTGCCTGGCGCCGGCCTCTCGCCGCCGATGAACTTTCTGCCATTCTCGCGTCCTACCATGCCGATCGTAAAGATGGAGTCAAGCACGATCCAGCTTTCCGTGCCGCTCTTGCGCGTGTCCTCTCGTCGCCCTGGTTCCTTTATCGGGCCGAACAACCGGCACTCGTAGCACGCTGGGGCCCTGTGTCGGGCAATGAACTGGCAACAAGACTTAGTTTCCTACTTTGGGAGTCGATTCCTGACGATGATTTACGTGCGAATGCCGCGAAGCTTCACGAGCC
>JAPLNF010000310.1:3976-5508 GCA_026692965.1 Planctomycetota bacterium | reverse complement strand
CGATAGCTTTGGTAGCATCCTGATCGCTAACCATTTCCACGAAACCGAAGCCGCGTGAGCGACCGGTTTCACGATCCATAATAACTTGTGAACGGGCAACTTGTCCGTGTTGACCGAAAAGTGCATTGAGATCATCTGTGGAGGTCGTCCAAGTCAGATTCCCTACATAAATATTCTTCGCCATCGCTCGTCCTTTCCGTGCCAAAACTTCTTAAAAACTGTTCAGGACCTAAAAAACCACCGAGGTTGTGAAAGCTGAAACCCAAGAAGCAAATATGGCACCGTATACCAAAAAAACCTAAGTCTGGAGCTCCGGAAATCGAGCAGTACCGATCATAGAACAATTTGATAGGTAACAAATAAGCATTGAAAACCTGTCACATTATCTAATTCACCAGAAAAATTTGCTTATTTGAAAGATTTGGAAAAGTGATGCTCATTCGAGGGGATCGCCAACCAAAAAAAACAAAAAAGAAATTAAACTGGGGATTCCAACCATCCATCTCCTGATCTACCAGCGGTCGGCCACGACCGACCCAAGGTCACAAGTAGTTTTATATACGGAAAAGGCAAGGTTGTAAAGAAATAAATGCCATTCTTTTTGAGTTTTACATATTTTACAGCAAAGTCGGTGGTTCAGGTGTTACAAATTCTCCAAATAGTTAAAAAGGAGCTTTTCAAAAGAGGAGGTAAGTATTTGTGCGTTTTCGAGTACTTCTTGATGCGAGGGCGGTTGGGGTGAAAGGCCAGCAGCTTTATTGGTAATGCCTGAAATTCCAGCACATTTCAACCCTAAATTAAATCCTGCCTCCACTTCCCAGACGGTTGACATGCCAACAGCATCTGCGTTCCAAGACGAAAATGTTCGAATCTCAGAGGCGGATTCGTAGCATGGTCCGGAAACCATCAGGTAGGTTCCGGTGGTTGCAGATAAATTTTGAGATTTCGAGATATTTTTTAATTTATCAAGGAGGGCAGGGTCATACGGAGAGTCAATTGGGGGTAAAAAGCCGGGGGTGTTTTTGTCGTTATTCCATGGTTTGCTAATGGTGTCGATATGGTTTTTAATGAGCATGATCGAGCCGGGATTTAGGTTTTGGGAAATACCCCCAGCGGCATTGGTGAAAATCCCAGTATGGCATCCGAGGGAGTGCGCGATTCTGGTGGTTGCGGTGACAACTTGTTTGGGGTAGCCCTCATAAGAGTGAATTCTGCCCTCAGAAATGAGAAGAGTTTTGTTGCTGAATCGTGCGTGGGTAAGGCACCCTTTGTGGCCTGGCACAGTTGCATCAGAGATTTCTGGGAGTTGGCTGAAAGGCCAAGAGTGTCGGTTTTGGAATTTTTCTGCCATTGACCCATATCCTGAACCTAAAACAAGAAAGATGCCTGGGGGATGTTGTTCGCAAAGGCGCAATAAATCTTGAGGTAGACTCGAATCGGAATTAGACATGTCTTAAAGCCTCTATCGGATCCATAAGCGCGGCTCTTCTGGAGGGATAGATGCCAAAAATAAGTCCAACAGCAACAGCGGT
>JAPLNF010000310.1:0-3898 GCA_026692965.1 Planctomycetota bacterium | reverse complement strand
ACAGCGGTGGTGAGTGACCAAGTGATGGATTCGAAATGAACCTTTGCAGGGATTCTGGCGTCCCAGAACGTTTCTGCAATGAAAGGTAGGACGTAGACCATGGCGAGTCCGAGGCCGATGCCCAGGATTCCGCCAACGCTAGTTTGCACAACAGCTTCGATAAGAAATTGTAGGGTGATATCGCGGCGTTTAGCACCAAGGGCCCGTCTGATACCGATTTCACGGGTTCTTTCCGTTACGGTTGCAAGCATGATATTCATGATACCGATGCCACCAACTAGAAGGGAAATGGAAGCGATAAGAACGAGCAGCATTTTGTATCTTTCTTTGGCTCTCTCAGCTTCTTCGAGTCGGTCGAGTGGAACATTGACGGTCCAGTCGGCTTTACTGTGGTTTTCGAGTATAGATCGAACGATTTCGCCTGTTGGGCGTACTTTTTCGATATCGCTGACAGTAATTGTGATCTGGCTTATTTCTACTTTTTCAGCAGATCTGGAGCCAGCAGAGCGCATGAATATTCTTTCGCCAAATCTTACTCTTGCGGTTGCAATGGGGATGACTACATCTAAGTTGACATCTTCGGTAGAAACCCCACCTTGGGATCTTTCATTCATGACACCTATGACCTTGTAGAAAAAAGTTCCAAGTTGGACTTCTTTGTCTAAAGGGTCTTCGAATGGGAATAGTCTATTAGCGAGCTCGGAGCCTAGGACTGCAACATTTCTTAAAAGCACTTCGTCGTCAGCGACAAGAAACCTGCCACTTTTCATTTCGACGTTATGGATGTCTAGATAGTCGGGGATGGTGGAGACAATCCTGCTGTTAACGCCTTTATAACCTCTTCTAGCTTCTTGAGGGAAGATTCGCATGGGGACCATTCTGGTCACGGTCGGGATGGTCGCAATTTTATCAAAGTCTAAATAGGTGAGTCCGTAAATGGCGACGTAACTACGCTTGGAAGAACTTGCATCATCAGTTGGTTTAATACTACGAATCATAATATTATTGGCGCCCTGCCTTCGGATATCCTCCAAGGCGTCTTGCATACTGCCCTCGCCAAAAGCCATGAGAGAGATGACCGCACCTGTGCCAATGATGATACCCAGAACAGAAAGAAAAGCGCGAAGCCTGTGAAGCCAAAGGCTACGTACAGCAAGGATAAAGCTTCTGCGGCCTTTGTCCCAAAGTAGAATGGACGCAAAGAGGCTGAAAAGCATAAGGATTGCAGTGATGGAAAATATCAGCATTTCCGCTTCTCACTTGGATTGATGGAGCACCAGGCTTTCTAGTAATTCCGTCTGAATGGTAGAGGTAGCGCCTTCGATGGAAACCGTGGGTTTTTCGTTCCTGACATCGGATTCAATTACTCCATCGCGCATTCTAACAACTCGTTTGGCCCAAGAGGCGATATCGTTTTCATGAGTCACCATGATGATAGTTTTTCCTGCTTCATTAAGCTTGGAAAGAAGGTGCATGATTTCGTCGCTGGTTCTGGAATCAAGGTTCCCGGTGGGTTCATCAGCAAGAATAACAGCAGGGTCGTTAACGAGGCTTCTAGCAATTGCAACGCGCTGTTGTTGGCCGCCGGAAAGTTGCATAGGTCGATGATCAAGCCTGTTGCCCAATCCTACAAGTTGGGCCAAGCCGATGCATCTCTTGGTGGTGGAGTTAGAAAGTTTAGCGCCTTGGTAGAGCAGGGGTATCTCGATGTTTTCGACCACGGTGTACTGGGGAAGAAGGTTGTATTGTTGGAAGATGAATCCGAGGTAGCGACTTCGAATGTTGCTAAGTTGATCATCTTCCATTCTGGCGACATCTTGGCCAGCAAGAAAGTATTGGCCATTGGTTGGGCGATCGAGGCAGCCTAAAAGATTAAGAAGTGTAGATTTGCCAGAACCTGAGGGCCCCATAAGTGCAACAAAATCACCTTCTTCGACTTCTAGTGTTACACCTTTTACCGCATAAACCAATACTGATTCGAGGGAATACACTTTTGCTAGATCAATGATTTTAAGAACGCTGGCCAAGGTGTAAAGCCTTTGAAAGAAGTTAAAAATGTATTACTATTCCCCAGATTATGTCTTAGACTTTTTGTCTTTTTTCTTGGAACTAGGTGAAGTTGGAGCGTCAGGTTTTTCAACCTTGGTTGGATCTTTCTTTGAATCTCTGGAGAGGCTTTTTGGGTTAAGGACCACAACATCACCCTCGTTCAGCCCATCTTTAATTTCGATAATTTTTTCATTGCTCACCCCTAGTTTGATGGGTTTTTCGATTGGGCCATCTGGGGTAAGGGTAAAACAGAAAAATCCATTTTGTGTGTTACCAAGCACGGCTTGAACAGGAATTGCAAGTACATCCTCAGCTTTTGTATCGGTGTAAATGGTAACAGAGGCGCTCATGCCTGGTTTCAGGTCGGGTAAACTTTCATCAATGGAAATCAGTGTGCGATAAACGCGGACATCGGAAGTTAGCCAATCAGATTGAGATGCGACTTCATCAACATGCTTTACATGGCCTTGCATAACTTTATCAGGGAAGGAATCGATACGGATTGTCGCAGGCAGTCCGTTGTCTACTAATTCTTGTTCTTTATCCATAAATTCGTTGTGAATTTCATAGTAAGCAGCCTGAGCGGTGAGCACGCCTAAGGGTTGGCTCATCAGAGATAACCCCGCAAGTCGGATTTCGCCATAGCCTGTTTTTTTCCATTGGTCACCTCGGATGCGATTGCGCATGGCTTCATGAACTTTGGTGTTAACCATCATGTGTGTAAGGTTGGGGATACGCATCAGTTTTTGGCCTTCACGCACGGGTTCGCCTTGGGCAATGGTTGCTTGTTGAGAGCCGCTGCCAAATCTGGCCTGTTCAGATACATAATAAACAACTAGGCCATCCTGAGGAGCGTGCAGGTAACATTTTTTGATTTCGTCTTCGATTTCCTTGAAACGAAGTTCTTCCTTGGAGAAGATGGATTTTTTTGTAAGTGTGTCGTTGATTCCCTGAATTTCTTTGGATTTGGATTGGGTTGTTAGTCGGTCTTTGGCTCTTTTGGATTCATCTTTTTTGCTTTTGAGTTCGGTCAGGGTGCGTTTCTTGGTGTAGTCTTTGAGGACTCTTAATTCTTCTTTTACTTTTTCTACTGAGAATTCTGCGCTTTTTAATTTGAATCTGTCTGCTAGCGCCTGTTTGGGGGTGAGGTATCCTTTGCTTACCATGCGGTCGAGCCAAACATCGCGATCATTCCACATGGAGAGGTCGGATTCGGCCATGAAAAATCTACCTTCAACTTCAGCAAGTTGTTGTTTGTAATCGCCTTCTTGGAATTTTTCCAAATCGAGGGCGGAAAGTTCGATTGCGATTTCTGCGGTTGCGATGTCGCTTTCGTTCTGGCTTTTTACGATGTCGTAATTGGCCTCGGCTTGGATAAAGTCGTTGCGAGCCCGATCACGTGTAATCTGCTGGCTTTTAAGTTGTTCTTGTAGCCCAGAGTCGTCAAGTTCAACGATAAGGTCGTTGTATTTCACATGAGAACCATCATCGATAACCCATTTGATGGTGGTTGAAAATGAAGAACCTTTACTGCCTGAACGGACTTGGCAAACAATATCTTTGTTGTCTAAAGCTTCGAGAGTACCCCGTTCAAGGATAGTTACTTGAAGTTTTTCTGGTTTGACAACATGGGTGATTAGGTCGATGCGGACGGGTTTAGAACGAGGCCAAAAATAAAGGCTAGAAGCAGCGATAACGATGATAATGGGGATAGCAAAAGCCAATGCAATTTTTTTGATGGAGAAGTTTGCAGAGGCGGGCTCTTTATTTGAGGCTGATTTTTCTGGGCGGGAGAAGGAAGCTTGCAGGACCTCCCCGAGTTCCCTCTGCACCGTTGGGGATGCTTCGG
>JAPLNF010000309.1:3642-13358 GCA_026692965.1 Planctomycetota bacterium | reverse complement strand
TCTACCACAACCAAGAAGCTCGGGCAAGCCATCTTATCTATCTTGTTTATAATTCCTGCCAAATCAGTCCAGACTAAAGTTGGACATTAGGCCTGAATGTTAACAATCTCAATCTTCCGGTTGATCCTTTTAGCCAATCCCGCAAGAACTCTGCCCGGTCCTACTTCATAAAGCTTTTCAACCCCGGAGTCCAGAATTTTCCGGATACAATTTTCCCAAAGTACAGGCTCAACGACCTGCCGAGCAAGTTTATTTCTAATGCTTACGGGATCTGAGTGCTCTAATGCATCCACATTAGCAAGTACGGGAACATTAGTAGAAGCTATGCTAGTGGTACCAAGGATCTTGGCCAGTCTATCAAGGGCGGGTTCCATGAGGGATGTATGAAAAGCCCCAGCAACAGCAAGTTTTATAGTCCGAATACCTTTTTCAGATGCGATTTTTTCAAACATCAAACATGCCTGATCATCACCAGAAACAACAATATTGCCGGGGCAAAGAAAATTAGCCATCTTGATCAGGCCTACTTTACCAGCGTCTTCACAGATTTGTGCAATCTGCTCTTTTTCAGCACCAATAACACTTAGCATGCCGCTAGGGCTTTTTTCGGAGGCAGCTTGCATGGCCTCGCCTCGCTCTTTAACCAAGGCAACGCCATCTACAAAGGATATCGCCCCAGCAAAAGTTAATGCGGTATATTCGCCCAAACTAAGGCCTGCAGTAATTTTGCAAGTTTGGGATGCTTGTGGATCTTCTGAATTTAATAAATCCAATGCAGCTAAACTGGAAACATAAATAGCAGGCTGACTGAAAGCGGTCGAATTGAGTTGATCGACGGGCCCATTTTTGCAAATTTCAAGAAGATCATAGCCAAGGATTTGTGAAGCTTGCTGAAACCTTTGAAATGCAGGAGGAAACTTATCGCAAAGAGCAGCGCCCATGCCCAAATATTGAGCTCCCTGCCCAGGAAATAAAAACGCAGATGAGGCCATTTATAAAAAGATTCCTTCCAAGACCTTAATTTTTATCAGAATCCTACTGACTAATTACCACGGAAGGGGCTGATTCAAGCTCGCTTACGATCAAATCATTAAGCTTAAGCCTTGCATACTTAGCAGCCAACAACAAAGCATTTTTGATTGCCCGATCTTTCGAACTGCCATGGCAAATAATACAAACGCCATCAATGCCAAGTAATGGTGCCCCACCAAACTCGCTGTAATCGTACTTGCTAGCAAGTTGCTTCAATGCATTTTTAGCGAGATCTTTTTCCTGTTTCAAACAACCCAGAATTTCCTGAGTGGTAACTTCCATTAAATACTGATAAAGGCCTTCGCAAACTTTAAGCACAACATTTCCAACAAAACCATCGCAAACAACAACTTCTGCAACCCCTTGGTGAATATCACGACCTTCAATATTGCCAATAAAGCTACTTTTTGAGGGGCTACTGTTAAAAAGTGCGAGTGTTTCTTTGGCCAAACTATTGCCTTTGGCTTCTTCAGAACCAACATTCATAAGACCAATTTTAGGGTTTTCGTGACCGAGAATTCTGCGCGCAAACAAACTACCCATTACACCATACTGATAAAGGTGTTCAGCTTTAGGTTGCGTGTTGGCTCCAACATCAATTAATACGCAAAAGCCTTTTTTAGTTGGCATTACAGCTGCAATACCAGGCCTTTTAACATTTTTCAGAAATCGCCTAGTGAACATGCCACCAGCTACCATCGCGCCGGTATTTCCAGCACTGACAATGCCATCAACTTCTTTTTGGCAGAGCAACTGCCAACACCTAGAGATTGAGTTATCAGGTTTCTTACGCAAGCCATCAACCGGAGACTCCTCCATCCCAATGGCTTGGGTACAGTGAAATACTTTAATACGATCAGCATGGGGTTGGCCTTGAATGTGATGATCAATTTGATCTTTATCACCTACAAGAACCACGGAAAGTTCGGTGTCAGACTGAACCGCCTGTAAAGCCCCGGCAATGATCGGTCCAGGAGCAAAGTCTCCGCCCATTGCATCCAAAGCAATGCGCATTTTTACTTCTCCTGTTCAACTTTCAAGAATTCACGCCCTTGATAAAATCCACAATTAGAGCAAACTCTATGTGGCCTAAATGGAAATCCACAATTGGAACAATATGCAACTTGCATAGGTTTTGCACCCAAATGACTTCGCCTTTTACCTTGGCGGGCGTGTGAAGTCCTTCTTTTTGGTACTGCCATGATTAAAACATCCCTTCCTAAACGAAAAATTTACTTATAATTACAATATTTATTAACCTGCATTTAGTCTAGTGCTTATTCGCTTAGACTTCAGAACTAGTTTATCAAAACTACTCAAACAATCGAGATTTTACACATTCCTTCCTAAGTATTTCAGGTATACTTCAACGAATAATTCCTCTTTTGGAGAATCTTATGGACAATCTTTGGGCCCCATGGCGGCATGCCTACATTGCTGCAAACAAACCCGAAATTAAGGATTCTTGCTTCATCTGTTCCGCTAAAAACCACCCGTCTGATAAGCATAATGACAGGCAAAGCCTTATTGTGAAACGACTTAGGTTCAGCTTAGTCCTCTTAAATAAATTCCCATACAACAACGGGCACCTCTTAATTTGCCCCCTCGACCACACCGGAGACTTAGGCCAATTAAATGAAAAGCAACTTTTATCCAATGCAATTACAATCCAACATCTATTAAAAATACTTCAAGAATTGATCAATCCTGATGGATTTAACATTGGAATGAACCATGGCTCTGCAGCTGGAGCTGGCGTCCCAGGGCACCTTCACTGGCATATTGTCCCCCGTTGGAATGGCGATACTAACTTTATGCCCGTTCTTACTTCCACAAAAGTCATAGTCCAATCATTAGATAGCCTTTTCGACCTCCTAACCCAAAGTATTGAAAAACACCCATTCCCCGAAGAGTGTTAGACATTAACCAATCAATTGGAGCCCACATGGAATCGCTTTCCCCGCTAGCCATGAAAACTGACCTCAGCAAAGGCAGAGACTATCCCGAAAACGATCACCCTTTCCGGAATTCCTATCAACGAGATCGAGACAGAATTGTTCACGCCACCGCTTTTCGACGGCTTGCCCACAAAACCCAAGTTCTAGTTACCCATACTAGTGACCACCATCGAACTCGACTTACCCACACTCTTGAAGTGGCGCAAATAAGCAGAACCGTTGCCAGACAACTTCACTTGAACGAAGATTTAACCGAGGCAATCGCTCTCTCTCACGACCTAGGGCACCCTCCTTTTGGCCATGCGGGCGAATATGCTTTGCGCGATTGCATGGTTAATCATGGCGGATTCGAGCACAACCGCCATGCCCTTAGGATCGTAGAAGAACTAGAATACCCCTATGCAAATTATCCAGGCTTAAACCTGACTTGGGAAGTACGAGAGGCAATGGCATTGCATTCAAAAGTACCCGACTGCCCAGAAGTAAAAAAATACCTTAAATACAAACAGCCTTTTCTCGAAGCACAAGTTGCAGATACATGCGATAGCCTTGCATACAATGCACACGACATTGATGATGCGATCAGCCTTGGGATAATCCAATTTTCAGACCTTGAGGGATCAAAAATATGGAAGATGGCCTTTGCAAAGGCACAGGAAATCTTGCCCAAAGAGGCAACAGCTACCCAGACTCAATTAGGTGCAATTCGAATTCTTATCGATATGCATGTTTACGATTTAGTGGAAAACACTCGCAAAAACATATCTCTTGTAAAGGCAACCAACCTTGAAGAAGTTAGAAACATGGAGACTTCAGTTGTTTGCCATAGCCCCGAGATTGAGGCACTGAAATATGAACTTGGGGCAGTCCTCAAGCAAAAGATTTACAACAATTTCCGAGTGCAGCGGATGGCAAATAAAGGCGCAAGGTTTGTAAAAAGATTATTTTTAGAATTCTCTGAAAACCCATTGCAGCTTCCCGAGAGGTACAAAACCCGAATAATAGCCCAAGGCTTACATCGCACCGTTTGCGACTATATCGCTGGAATGACAGATAGATTCGCACAAGATGAGTACATGAAAATTTTCAATCCTTATTTTGATGTTTAAATAATTTAAGGGATAAAAATCGAATCATTGGTGTTATGAACACTTTAAAAGGTTGTTCATTCCATTAAAATATAAATACTTCGTAATGGGTAACACAAAAGAACGGATACAAAAATGGAAATGGATTCTTTAAACAACAAAAATTGGATAGTTAAAGCTTGGAATTCTGGTTTTTTACCACTCGGGCTCTTACGCGCATTCTTCGGTGCAGGCATGATTGCCCTTGCAATGATCGCTTACCAACACTTTGGCAATGCAGAGCAGGGCGGCTCTACAAAAAGTGGCTATACAGCTTTTCTAACCATTATTTTCATTGGCATTGTAGTTATTCTTTTTGACACGCTGTTAAGAAACAAACAAATTACAACAATTTCTGCAGTTTACTTTGGACTATTAATGGGCCTTTTATTGGGAAGTATTTTCTCTACGATTATGGATCCATTTCTATTTGACTGGGAAAGTATTCAAAAAAACACTGATTTTGCGAGTCGGATTATAGTTCAGCGCAATTTACTTCGTGCTTTTAGCACCGCAATCTGCATTTACATCTGTATTTCAACTCTTCTTCAAACAAAGGACGAATTTAGATTCATCATTCCTTACATTGAATTTTCAAAACAAGTGAAAGGTTCGAAACCTTTTATTCTCGATACCTCCGCAATTATTGATGGCAGAATTGCAGACCTTTGTGAAACAAAAATTCTAGACAACAGGCTTATAGTGCCGCGGTTTGTTTTAAAAGAACTGCACGCCCTATCGGATAGTGCAGATAAATTAAAGAGAAACAGGGGAAGGCGTGGGCTAGATATTCTTAAAAGCCTGCAAACCAACAACAAAGTTGAACTTCAGGTTCATGAAGGCGAACCAACCGAAATGAAAGGGATCACCCAAGTTGACGAGAAATTGGTTATTCTAGCAAAAAACATTGGCGGAAAAGTTGTCACCAACGATTTCAACCTAAACAAAATTGCCCAACTTCAAGGCGTTGAAGTTGTTAATCTTAATGAAGTCTCGAATGCCCTTAAGCCTATTGTTTTACCAGGTGAACACTTCTTTATTAAAATTGCCAAGCAAGGTGACCAAATTGGCCAAGGAGTTGGCTATCTCGAAGATGGGACTATGGTGGTGGTAGACCAAGGCAGGCAATATATTGGGCAAGATGTTAATGTTCAGGTAACCAGTGCCCTGCAAACGCCTTCAGGCCGCATGATTTTTGCAAAAGTAGACAATCAGACAACTTAGGCAGAGCAGGTGGTTTAGGGCGAATTTCATATAGGTTAATCCGTTTTACTTAATGCTCGTCTAGACACAATTCTTTTTTCAAGGTAAATCCCTCTCGAGTACAAAGAGGGTTTTATCATGAATCGTAATATTTTTATGCTGTGTTCTATTTTAACTGTAATAACTTCCCAATTGGCAAACTCACAAATGCCTACAGGTGGGCCTGCTGGAGCACAACCTGTTGGCACTCCAACATCGATTAAACAACCTTCGCCTAGGCCAATTTCACCCGGGGGTTCCCGCGATATTGATCTAGTAGAAAAAGTATTGAATGCTAGAAAAGAATATCAAACAACCCTTGAAGCACTCAGAGCGCATTACATTAATGTGGGTGAAATTGAAAAAGCTAAATGGGCAGAAGAAGAACTCCTAAACTACCACCGCATTTCAAAACAGGCTTACCTGCTTGAACTTGATGTTCCGCCTCCTACGCTTCAAGCCAACGAAAATATTCCCGATGCCAATGAATATTATCGCAGAGCCATGCAATACAAGGATAAAGGCTGGGGCCAAGAATATATTGACAACCAAAAGAGAGCTGAAATTTTATTGCAGCAAATATTAAGCACCTACCCAAACAGCGATAAAATAAGTGATGCTGCGTATCAGTTGGGCGAGATTTATGAATCCAAACCTTATAAACAATACCAAAGATCAGCACTATATTTTGAACGCTGTTTCCAATGGAATTCCCGAACCCAACTAGATGCCAGACTCCGAGCCGCACGAATTTATGACAGAAATCTTACAGAACGAAATAAAGCGATAGAGCTCTATCGCGAAGTTACCACTCGAGAACTAGACCCAAAACGAGTTGCTGAAGCCCAAAAACGAATTTCAGATCTATCAGGCTCACAACGCTAAAACTTAGGGCAATTGTACTAAAGCCCTGATTTCTACTAGCAAAACTTAAAGGTGACGTATAATCAATTATATATGTCATCCGAGATATTTTGATGAGTTTGTTTACACCAAGAAATGTTCTTTACCTATCCATCCTTGCTGGCTTATCCACGCTTGTATTAAAATCTTATGCTTACTGGATAACTGATTCTATAAGCCTTCTTTCGGACGCTGCTGAGTCCGTTATCAATTTGATTGCCGCTATTATTGCGTTTATCGCTATCCGGCTTTCCGAGCGGCCAGCAGATGACACACATACCTATGGTCACGAAAAAATCGAATACTTCTCAAGTGGATTTGAAGGTGCATTAATTTTATTTGCGGCATTCAGTATCGGACTAATGGGCGTACATCGATTAGTTTCCCCCCAACCACTTCAAACACTAGAAATCGGGATGATTATTTCTTTTGCAGCCTCACTCATCAACGGAGTGGTTGCCATCATTCTTTTGATTGTTGGAAAAAAACATCAATCAATTGTTCTTGAGGCAGATGGCCAACACCTTTTAACTGATGTTTATACGACATGTGGGGTTCTAATCGGATTATTCTTTGCAAAGATCACAGGGGTAGAATGGATTGATCCTGTGCTTGCAATAGGAGTCTCCCTAATAATCCTTTCCACAAGTCTTCAATTAATCTGGAAATCGTTCAAGGGATTGATGGATCACGCGCTCCCTGAAAAAGAGTTGATAATTATAAGAGAAATAATAACCCAAAATCTTGAACCCGAAATGACTTTTCATGCATTAAGGTCGCGCCAAGCAGGGCCAAAAAAGTTTGTAGATTTCCATTTATTACTACCAGGAATATTGAGCATTAAAGTTGGGCATCAGCTAATGGAAAAAATCGAGCATGCAATCAAATCTCAGGTTAAGGATTGTCAGGTGCAAATTCATGCTGAGCCGATTGAAGACCCAACTTCATGGGAAGACAATGTTCTAACTAGTTTCGAGAAAAAAACGCCACACTCTTAAGTATTAAAAAACCGATCCCCCGCATCACCTAATCCAGGGTTGATATAGCCCTTGTGATTTAATTCTTCATCCAAAGCCGCAAGCGTAATAGAAACATCAGGGAACTCGGCATGCAAATTTGCAGCCCCATTTTTCGAACCAATTAAACCGAGAAAGTTGATCTTCCGGACGCCGCTTTTACGCAATCGCCGAATGGTCTCTAATACTGAGCCTCCAGTTGCTAGCATGGGATCAAGTACTAGGCAATGAAACTTAGACATATCTTTGGGGAGCTTGTCGTAATAAAATTCAGGCTCAAGAGTATCATGGTTGCGAGATGCACCAAGATGGTAAACTCGTGCATCACCCAGCCATCGTAAAATGGGATCAACCATACCGATCCCAGCTCTAAGAATCGGAACAATTGCAAACTCTTGATTTAAAACATTGCCACTGATTGGCCCAACAGGAGTTTCAAAAGATGAATTTTTAAAATCAAAATTTGATGCTGCCTCAAGAAATACTGCCTGCGAAAGCAACTCCACCGCTTGTCTGAAAACAACATTGCTAGAGTTTTTGTTTCTAAGATTGCACAACCAATGCGAAACCATGGGATTATCTAAAACTTTAAGAAAGGGATCCATAGTTTTCACGCATTTCAATTAACGAAACATGTCATCTGCAAATGGGTGAGCAGAAGCATTAGCCTTGGGTTTAGGTCGTGATTTCAAGATGGCATCTGCAAGAAACAAATCATCTCTGGTAGTAATTTTGATATTACTCGAAGAACCAACGACAATCGAAACTACAGCCCCTGTCGCTTCAACAACCTGACTATCGTCCGTTGCACCTTTAGGAACATTTTTAAACGCTTTAATAAGAATTTCTTTACTAAAAACTTGAGGCGTCTGCGCCAACCAAAGCCTCTCCCTGGGAAGAGATTGCTCAATCACCACGGGCTCATTGCTGCTGCCACGCTTCAGCGAATCGGTCATACCAAGAGCTAAAATTGCAGCTCCGGATTTAACGGCCTGTTGAAACACCTTGTCAATCAATTCTGTAGTTACACAAGGACGCACAGAATCATGAATAGCTACAAAATCCACGTCATCTTTTACTATTTTTAAAGCATTGGAAACAGATTCAAAGCGCTCAGACCCACCATGAACAAGTGAAATATTTAAAAAAGCCATGTTGGCACCATACTTGCGCCTGACCATTTCCTCGTCAGAAGGATCGATCACAAGAATGCACTGGCATACATCATCTCGAGAAACAAAGAGCTCTGCCGTTCTTAGCCATACAGGCCTACCATCTAAGGCTGCAAATGGCTTTTTTTCTTTATCCCTGAAGCGGGTAGATTTTCCTGCAGCAGGCAGGATAACAGCGAACTTGGCCATTTTATCCTCTTTCATATTTCACTGGTCAAGGATTGCATGGATTTTACTTTATCCTGACATTGCTTAGCTTTGCCAATCCAATCTCTTAAAGCTTCTGCAGCGGTCTCCATCTCTGTAGAAAGAATATTAAATTGTGCATTAGTTTTATTCAAAGCAATTTCGATTTTACCCAGATTATTTTGGATCGACTGCTGGAAGGCGAGATTCTTAGTTACACCACTTTCTTCATTTACCAAACAATCAACATCCACACCTGCGTTACCAATGTTTAAAAGGCAATCATTCAGTGTATTTTCGATATTCGCTACAACATTTTTCCAAGAACTATTCACACTCACCATGCTTTCAATTTTAAGCGTTTTATGATGGGTGTAGATAACAATAGGGGAAAGTTTGTCTAGCGCCATTTTTACAAAACCAACCTTTATTTTACATCTGAATGACTTTCCCTTTATAATTATTTAAATGCTAATGGATCTATTATGCCCAAAAAGAAATTCTAATATTTGTGTCTGGGCCTCAAACCTTTGTTTTACCAAGGCAAAACTTAATGACGCTTTAAAATCTCTGGCGAAGAATTAAATAAAGAGTTCTTTTCTTTTTGCTGCAAGCTTGAAAAATGGTAGTTTAGTATCGTGTAGAGAATCGTCTGTGTTACGATTTTTTCTGTAAGATGATCAAAGAAGAGTGAACTTAAGTACAGGAGTTTTTAAAAATGGCGTTTGAACTACCCAGTCTTCCATATCCCGCTGATTCTCTTGAAAAAGCTATTGATAAGCTGACCATGGAAATTCATCATGGAAGGCACCATAAAGCTTATGTCGACAACCTAAATGCAGCTTTGGCAGACCAACCTGCGTTGCAAACTAAAACAATCGAACAGCTTCTCAGGGAAATCCAGACTATCCCAGAAGCAATTCGCCAAAAAGTAATTAACAACGGTGGCGGTCACGCCAACCACACGCTGTTTTGGGCAACAATGAGCCCGAATGGTGGCGGCGAACCTACTGGTGCTTTAGCAGAAGCTATCAATTCCACTTTCGGTGATTTTGCAACTTTAAAAACCAAAATTAAAGA
>JAPLNF010000309.1:0-3589 GCA_026692965.1 Planctomycetota bacterium | reverse complement strand
AAATTAAAGAAGCTGCACTTGCAAGGTTTGGATCTGGTTGGTCATGGCTCGTGCTAAGTAATGGAAAACTAGAAATTACGCATACTGGGAATCAAGATAGCCCAATCATGCAAGGGAAAACCCCATTGTTTGGCGTAGATGTTTGGGAACACGCATACTACCTGCGTTACCAGAATAAACGAGCAGATTATGTTGAAGCATGGTGGAATGTCGTAAACTGGAAAGAAATTGGCACCAGTTTTGACAAAGCCAAGAGCTAGTCAAAATAAACTTGGAAACTAAAAAAGGGCTGTTTCGGACAATTATCCGAAACAGCCCTTTTGCTATTGCAAGGATTGTAAGTTGAAGGTAAATGGCTTCCAGAGTTGAATGGAAATTTCAAATTAGGAGCCTGAATTCATGAGGGAAATAATAAGCACGGGAATGCGTGCTGCTCCCTTACTGGTGTATCTTTTTCTGGGGTGCACAACCACAGATAATCTCAAGCCGCCAAAAAAGCCTGAGGAGTTCAAGGTTCCACCTATAGAAGATAAAAGATTCAGCCAACCTATCCAGTATCCTAAAGGCACTTTGAACAACGAGCCGATTAAAAAGGCCTTGAACAAAGATGTAAATAAAACGGGCTTAAAAGGTGCAGGTGCGGGCGGTCCGGGCAGTAATTAATTCGTAATATTTCAGTTTATTGAAACTATTCATTACAAATTACGCTCTTTTCCTTTTAAAATCTTAATAGAATATTCTCTATAACCTGGAGCGAATCTTTCGCCCCGGGTATTTGTTTTTTTCGGGATATTGATTCCATGAGTTCATGCTACCTTGTTTCCCAATATGCGATTCCAACCACCAACAACCTTTATCTTGATGAAGAATTAGTGGCCCAAATTTTAAATGGCTACCTTTCGCTTTGGCACCCTAATGCCATTGCAAAATCAATTAAGGCCCCCAAAATAATCAGCTACCAAGACACCCACGAAATCGATGACCAATCGCTCGTATGCTTGGTCGACTTATCAAATAACGAATCGCATGGGATAACAAACAAGAAAACTTTTTCTGCTTGTTCAGAAAAAATGGGAACAATCCAAAATCTTAGTGATTTATTAAAAACCCTTCACAATGAAACAATAGAAACTCAAGCACCAGAATTGGATTATTTTTTTGCCGTAGGCTTTGCATACCAGATGGTAAATAGCCTTTTCGAAGCCATGCAGCACGAAAATCTTCTTTCGCATGAATCAATCTGGGAAGAATGTGTCCAAGCTGCCAGCAAATATCTTCAAGGCGATTGGGAGGGTGCAAAAGAAAATCTACGAAGCGCTTGTGCCCTAATCCAAAGTGGCAGAGAAGTATTGCACTCATCAAGTATCCACCTATTAGATTTCGCACCAATTAAAAATCTAGCAGCACTGCTAATTCCAAATATCGAAAACGGTAATCCGGTAAATATCATTGCTAGTGCGAAAGAATTATCCGAATTGCCTCCCCTTGAATTAGAACAAATCAAAGATTGGTTTAATTCCGAGCAGGTTGAAATTTGTGGTGGATTATTCAATGATAATCCTGAAATGGTTGGCCCGCTAACTTCACGAATCTGGAATTTAAAAAAAGGAAGAGAAACACTTCTTAATCTCGTGGGTAAGGAAGTCAAAATATTCGCCAAAACCACCCAAGGCCTTTCTGCTGACACCCCAAGAGTTTTACATCTTGCAGGTTTTAGCAAGGCATTATTAATGCCTCATGGGGAAAATGATATCCCCACTTTTCGCGGCCCAGTGTTTAGCTGGTCATCAAGTATTGGAAGGCAGATTGAAACTTTTTGCAGAGAACCTTTTAGCTCTTCAACAAATCACACCTTTTTTCATTTGGCATTCCACCTGGGAAAACTATTGCAGCAAGATAGCTCACCCACTTTAGCATTCTTTAAAACGACCTCAAACAGTTCGATTTTTTACAATTACTTATTAAAAGCAAACAGCCTCGCACCAATATTCGGTAACTGGCTAACCATGTCAAATTATCTTCATGAAGTATACCCTTCAGAATATCCAGGCCCGATTTCTCAAGATGATTTCAAAACTGAGACCCTGCAACTGCATCCAAATGCACCCATTTCAGGACAAATCAATCATTTAAAAAACCGCAGAACACTAGATTGCGCCAGCAACATCGCTTCCATCCTGAATGTTTTAGGTTCGAACCAGCCAGAAGCCCTACGCCAATTTGTAAACGACTGGACAGAAACAGAAACCCAAACAGAACAAAATCCGTTGATAATTAACCAAGCGCCTTCTGAACTATTTCAAAGGGCAGGGGCGTTACTTGCCGAGCGTATCCTCCAACGAGGCGAAGATGGAAAAAATGGAATACTTCTTTTAAACCCTTGTAGCTTCACTCGAAGAATTGGAATGGAAACTGATAGCACATCCGGGCCACAAGCCGCCAAGGGCGTGCTAGCAGCTAACCAATCGATGGATAAATCGGAATCCATTATTGAAGTTCCAGGCTTGGGTTACACCTGGGTCCCACTTGCAGATCCAGCAAACCCTCCAAAATTTTCCAACAAGTTTAAACTTGCAGACGAAAACTCTGTGCGAAACGAATTTTTTGAAGCAGAGATTGATCGGATTTCTGGTGGTTTAAAGGCCTTTCGTGATTTAAAAACCAGAGCAAACCGACTTAGCCAACAACTTGTTGCCAATCTAGGCAGCACCATGAAAGCCGATACCATCCGTGTCAGTTCCACTGGCCCACTCTTTGGCGAAATACAATCCGAAGGCACCATCACAGGCACTAACCAAGAAGTTATCGCAAAATTCAAACAGACCATCCGAGCATGGCTAGGCAGACCTATGCTGGAACTCAACATCGAGATAAATCCAACTGAACCTTTACGAGGTGATCGTTGGTCCAATTACATCGCATCTAGGTTTGCTTGGCCCCATGACCAAGTAACAATGCATCGTGGACACGAAGGAAGGGTTGCATCTACACACAATCTACGCACGGAAAGTTGCGACTTCATTGAGTGGAAGTGGGGGCCCAGAAAAACTTTCCTCTTTACCAAGGGACTTTCCTACTTCGAAAAACAAGGCGATAGTAAGATTGACACCCTTTTAATTACAGAGGGAGAAAATCAAACACACTTCAGCATGGGACTGAGCATGGATCGCGATCACCCATTCCAAATGGCGATGGCCTTGGATTCTCCCATTTACATACAAAAAGTTAGCAAAGGCGCCCCGCCAGCCGGGCCAACTGGATGGTTTTTTCACATTGATGCACCTAATCTGGTATTACACCAGATTTCCTTCAAAGCCGATGAATCATCCGCTTACCTTCTTTTGGAAGAAACAGAAGGGTTTGCGACGCCCTGTGATATCCGTTGCGTTAAAACTCCAAAGCGGGCCTGCTTCCTTGATTTGCAGAATAATGACCAAGGCGATCTCTCTATTCGTGATGACAGCGTTACCATTTATCCCGAATCTAACGGCCTTATGCTCCTGAAGATCGATTTTTAATCCTACATAAAAAAAACTAAGTTATGACTTTATCACACCTGTTGATTGTAGGAATTGAATCAACACATTTT
>JAPLNF010000308.1 GCA_026692965.1 Planctomycetota bacterium | reverse complement strand
TGAACAAATCTGTCTTGAAAAACTTAAAACATCTTTTCTTTCAAGCGAAAAACTTTTCAACCACATGCGTTACTTGCGAGATAGAGGCTCTATGTACCTTATCCGCGATAACCACCTAATTATTCATGGTTGCGTTCCTGTTGATGCGAATGGGGAATTCCAATCGCTGATAATTGATGGCGTACCACGAAAAGGCAAAGAGCTTTACGATGTTCTAAACGATCTTTTCTCTCGGGCAATCGAAAGCCCTACAGATTATGATCGCGATATGATGTGGTACTTATGGTGCGGGCCCCGCTCGCCTCTTTTCGGGAAAGAACGAATTGCAACATTCGAAATTGATCTTGTTGAAGAACACGAAACCCATGCCGAAGAGAAAAACGCCTTTTTTGCCCTCATGCACGAAGCCGATTTTTGTGACAAAATCATGGTTGAATTTGGGGTTGATCCCGTGCCAGGCCTTATAGTTAATGGACATATTCCCGTTAAAATTGATAAGGGAGAATCCCCAATCAAGCGAAGCGGTAAAGCCATCACCATTGACGGAGCATTTTCTAGGGTTTATGGCGACCATGGTTACACCTTAATCCTAGAGCCCGAAGGCACTTTTCTTGCAAAACATTACCATTTCGAATCCGTAGAAGCTGCGGTCCGAGATGGCGTTGATATCATCCCTTCTATTTCCGAAGTCAGACACTGGAACCCGATTCGTAAAGTAGCTCAAACAGAAAGCGGTGAGAACCTCCGCATTAGAATTAAAACCCTCAAAAAACTTATCGTTGCATACCGCAAAAACCTTCTTCAACAGGGACGCTACTCTTAAATGCCAATTGAAACATCTAGGCCAACTTTATTTGAAATCAATACACGCGTTTATTTAAATGAACTGGGTAAAAGGCTTAATAAAACGGTATCTCTAGATGATGTACCCGATTCACTTCTTAGTGATCTTGCTAATAAGGGCTTTGATTTTATTTGGTTTTTGGGAGTCTGGCAAATTGGGCCTGCAGGCAAAAATGTTTCAAGGTCAACAGAAGCCTGGCAACAAAGCTTTCGCGATTGCCTTCCCGATTTAACTCAGGCAGATATCACCGGTTCGCCATTTGCTATCAAAAGTTATGAAGTTGATTCAATCCTAGGCGGCCCAGAGGCGTTGGCAAGATTACGCAAACGAATGCAGGCCTTTAATCTTAAACTGTGTTTAGATTTTGTGCCAAACCATACAGCACAAGATCACCCTTGGGTAGAAACAAATCCTGATTTCTACATGCGGGGTGAAGAAGCAGACATTAATTCTCAGCCTGAAAATTACATTAACATCAAATCAAAAAAGGGAGAGCAAATATTTGCCTATGGCAGAGACCCCTACTTTTCTGGTTGGCCTGATACGCTGCAACTCAACTACTTCAATGCGGAATTTCAAACAGAAATGAAAACTGTTTTAAAAAACATCGCATCTCAATGTGATGCTTTGCGGTGCGATATGGCAATGCTAGTACTTTCCCATGTTTTCAAAAAAACCTGGGGGTCCCGAACAGCACTTGGAAACAACAACCATTCCGAAAACGATTTCTGGCCCTTGGCAATCAAAGAAGTTAAATCTTTAACGCCAGAATTCAAATTTATTGCTGAAGCATATTGGGATCTGGAGTGGGAACTTCAACAGCAAGGGTTTGATTACACATACGACAAAAGATTATACGACAGGTTGGCCCACGAAAACGCGATGGTAGTAAATTCGCACTTACAAGCTGACTGGGAATACAGTCGAAAAATGGTGCGATTCCTTGAAAACCATGATGAAAAACGAGCTGCTGATGTATTCTTTACAGAAAAGCAATGTGCAGCAGCAGTGATCACTTTCTTTGCCCCGGGTTTGCTATTTTTTCACGAAGGCCAATTCGAAGGCTGGAAAAAGCATGCCTCCGTTCACCTAAACAGGCGCCCGGAAGAAAAAACTTCCGTGGAGTTGATGAGTTTTTACACCTCCCTGCTTCTTTCTCTGAAAAATCCAGAAATTAAAACGAGCACCTTTCAACTACTTTACGCCAAGCAGCCTTACGAAAACGATATTTTATTCAAACAGTTTGTTTGTGCACTTCGTATCAGCAAAAACGGAAAAGCAAATCTCGCAGTTGTTAATTATGGGCCTTCCCAGGCACAGTGTTTTTTGCCTCTGCCGTTACCTGAAATCAACAATAAAAAAGTTAGGCTAAAAGATCAACTAGGCCCAAATAATTATGAACGAGAAGGCAGCAAATTAACCAGTGAAGGTTTATATTTAAACATGCCACCATGGGGCTATCACCTCTTTGAAGTTTTTGTTTAACAACACATAGAGCTACGAACATAATGAAAACCTATTTGGTTCAACCTGGTTCTGGCATTGAAAACATGCAATTATCAGAAATAGAAAAACCAATTCTTCAGCCAGGAAAAATCTTATTAAAGATGTTAGCTTGGTCGTTGAATTATCGCGATTTACTTGTGGCTGGCGGACAATATGGACTCGGACTTCCTTCGCCATTGATTCCAATATCTGATGGTGTAGGCGAAATAATTGAATCCAGCACGGAACTAGCTGGTTTTAAAATCGGCCAGCGCGTTGCACTTTCATTTTTCCCTGATTGGCAAGACGGCCCGATAACTGCACAAAAAACGAAAAAATCATTAGGGGGCACATCGCAGGGATTACTATCAGAATTCATCTCTTGTTCACCTTCGGAAATAGTTAGCGTCCCCCAGTTTTTATCAAACGAAGAAGCCTCAACTTTACCTTGTGCCGCATTAACTGCTTGGAATGCATTATTTGAAACGACTACAAATTTACCAGAAAAGAAAGTCCTAACGATTGGAAGTGGCGGGGTTTCAATTTTTGCTCTTCAATTTGCAAAATCCGCAGGGCACAAAGTTGCAGCTATTTCACGAAGCGTGCAACATCTTAATCAACTTAAAGAACTGGGCTTAGACGAAGGTTTTGATTCAATTAATAATCCAAAATGGGGAGATACCATTCGCAAATCTTCTTTTGGTGAAGTTGATCACACCATTGAACTTGGAGGCGCAAGTACTCTTCCCCAATCAATAAAAGCCACCCGAGTTGGTGGCGAAATCAGCCTTATTGGAGTCTTGGCAGGAAATGAAGCTGAATTTAATCCCCTTCCAATCATTATGAAGTCGATAAAATTACAGGGGATTTTTGTTGGATCTATTGCGATGTTCAACAGAATGAATCTTGCAATAGAAAAAAACAAAATAAAACCTGTTATAGACAAGGTTTTTAAATTCGAAAATGCTGATAGTGCTTTTGCATACATGGCTAAAGGAAATCATTTCGGGAAGATTTGCATTAGCATTTAAAAAAACAGCAAATTTACAAATTAACCCTTTAATAATCATCAAGACTTATCACTTGCATAGTTCTTCAAAGTGCCACTACCAGATTGATTTTCAAAAAAAAATACAAGCGTGTATTATCAATCATACCTACCGCTTGCTTCTATTGGCCAAACACCAACCACTTTGCCGTTGCGGGAAGCCACAACACTTCGGTGAAGGTTCATTGTTGCACAACAATGAGCAGTAATCACTTCACGTTTATCACCTATTTCGGGCAAAGGAGAGTCAACACATTCGACCCGTGTATGTTCTTCCGCCAGTTTAAAAATCTTTTCGTTAGGTTTACCTTTGATAATTGGCGTGCCAAAATCTTTTGAAATTGCTTTACTACCAGCATCAAGAACATAAAGGCCTGGGCGCCTGCTAATTACAGTAGAAAGAACCGTAAGCGAAGGATTAAACTCCGGACGGACTTCATTATAAATACAATCCATAAGTAAGAATGAACCTGGTTGAATTTCATCAATTCCCTCTGCCTGAACGGCAAACTCCCAAGTACCTGTTCCCGCCGTCGTAACTAAAGGCACTTCAGTACCATCATTTTCAATTAATCTTCTAGTGTTTACGAGGGAAGCGAGTGATTCAAAAGCCTTTTTGGTCTTTTCTGTTCGATCTAACATAAGTTGAAGATGGCCATCGTACCCTTGAAGGCCAGAGAATCTGATGTTTTTTGATACTAAGATTTTTTTCACAAGATCCAAAGTTGGTTTGCCAGGGGAAGTACCACACCGGTTCATCCCAATATCAACTTCGACAAGCACATCGAAGGAAGTATTAAATTTTTGGGCAAAGTTGCTTAAAGCAGAGAGCTGTTCATCACAATCGATGCAAACTTTAACATTAGCTTTTGTTTTTAAGGAATCAACACGGGCAATTTTAATATCACCCACGATTTGATTTGCGATCAGAATATTTTTCACACCTATATCTGCTAAAACCTCAGCTTCATTAAGTTTGGCACAAAGAAAAGAACTATGCCCCTTACCCATTAGATATCTCACCAGCCCACCACATTTAAGGGATTTAAAATGAATACGAAGATTTTTCCCATTTAACCCATTCACCATGGTTTCAAGATTCTTATCCAGAATATCCAGATCAATAATTAATTGAGGTGAATCCAATTCAAACACCGATGCGTATTGGTTCCCACTCATCATATACCCCCTAATTTGAATCAGATTTAAAGAATCTCATCTCAGACATGATAATCCTTTTTAATTATATGGCGTTAGTATAAAGCTGCTCTTGACGAAATCACTAGGATTGTGAAATAGCCATCTTCTACAGGCGATAATCTTTAATTTCTAGGTATTAATTCAAATTTTATGAGTATGACTGATTGGAATAAAACTGATCCAATAAGAAAACGCCAAAGCAAATGGCGAACTGCGTGGCAAATCCCATTATTTATTTTAAGTTTAATTGCTTTAGGAATAGCAAATTTCCACAAAGCATCAACAAAAGACAAACCAAGTGATAAGAACAGCATTGTGTTTGAAAAGGTAAATTCACTTGTAAAAGCATCAAATTTAAATGCAGCACAATCGGCTTGCAGAGAAATAATTGAAAAAACATCTTCAGATCCAGTATTACAAAGCCAGGTTAAAATTTATTTTGCTGAGATCTCACTATTAAAAGATGAAAGCGAAACCGTTGTTATTGACTGGGATGAAGCATTAAAAACATTAAAAAGTATTCAGCAGGAAAATCTTACAGAAGAAGATAAACAAAAGTACAAGTTCTTATACGCAAAGGCTTGTATTTTGTTGAAAGTGGAGATGAAAGAAGCGATAGAACAATTGGAAAAAGTAAATCTTGAAGCGGACAGAAATCCAGAGTGCTTGAATTTGCTATCACTTGGATACATGAGATCGTTAGAACCAGATTTTATCAAAGCCCTCAAAGCAAACGAAGAGTTTAGAAACATACCACTTCTTTCAGAAGAGAAGAGAATTCCTGCACAAATATTAGGTGGGGAATTACTGATGAAATTGCAGCGACCAGATGAAGCAAGAAAAGTACTTCAAAACATCAATTCGCGCAAGAACCCTAGCCTAGAAATCAAAGCAAGACAACTTCTCGCACTAAGTTACATGGAGGAAAGCCTTTGGCTTGAATCTGTCAACATTTGGAAACAAGTATTGGATTCACCTAAAGAAGTCTTAACTGATGCTGGAAAGCCTTTATATTTTCTTGGTGTATGCTTAAAAAAGATCGATCTAATAAAAGAAGCAGAAAAAGCTTGGATTGAATGTGAAGAAAAGAGCCAATCTGATGAGAGATATGCAGCTTCATTTCAGCTAGCTCAAATTTATTTTGAAAACAAAAACTTCGCTCAATTAACCAACAGCCTTGAAATGTTGGTCCGAAATTGCAAGTCGGAGGAAGAGTGGAAGAACAAATACTTCAGCACGAAACAAGTGCAAAACATATTTGAAAAAGCCCAGCTAGAATCTGTCCAGGTTTCAAATTTTGAATTATCTTTAAGAATCAATGATTCACTCCAAAAAGTATTCCCCCTTTACATCGCATTAAGTTTCAGAGCAGATGTTTTCAATTCATGGGCAGAAGTAAAGCTGAAAGAAACATCTGAGATTTCCGATAGTGCCAAGATAAAAGTACTACAGCAGGCCAGCACGAAACTACTGGTTGATGCAGCCAACTTAAATGTAAAATCATCGAATCAGGCCGAAAATGCCTCGAGGTCTTTAGAAGAATTATGGAAGGCGATTACTAGATATCGCAAAGGCAAAGATTTGCCGAAAGCACAGGAATGCCTAGTAAAATTCATAAATTCAGCAGGTACAGACAATCGTTTAGGAAACGCCCTGTATCAACTGGGTGATGTGCAAAAAGAATCAGGAAGTATCGATGATGCCAAAAATTCTTATTTAACATCATTAAAATACCGGGGGCCGCACACTTATAATGCAAGGTACCAACTTGCATTAATCCACATCGAGAAAAACGAACTGGATCAAGCGGAAGAAACTTTAGAACAAAATCTGCAACTTCTTCGATTTGACCCTGACACCGATGCTCAAGAAAAATCGTTGTTCGCAATTGGTTCTATATTCTTCCAACGAAAAAATTATCGCATGGTTGTAAGGCGTTATGAAGAAGCGCTGGAACGATTTGGTAAAAACAATCAAGCGGTAAGGGCGAGGCTGCAATTAGCAGAGGCATACCGCCAACTTGCAAATCAAGAACAACAAAACTTCATCCTTGGAGAAAAAACAACGGATGAAACCAAGACTCATTACCAAGCAGAACATCGAAAATGGTTGCAAAAATCTGCTGAAACCTATCAGGATTTGGAACAACTTGCAGACTCTCCACTTGGAATCACGCAACTTTCAGAAGAAGAACGCCTACTCATTCCATTGCTTGCTGCAGAATGTAAATTCAACATGGGCCAGTATGAAGCTGCTATGCTAATTTACACTAGGTTAGCAGCCAAAACCCGAGGCAAAAAAGAAATGCTTCACGCTTTAGGTGGCATGGTTCGATGCCATTCAGCTTTGGGCCAATTCGACTTGGTTTCCCAAAGGTTGGCAGAACTGAAATCCCAATTAAATGACATGGACGATTCGGTTCGCAAAGAATGGGAACCATGGCTTGCTATAGCAAGCAAACCAATTCAAAAATAGTTCTTGAAAATATTCTTCAACCCTTCCTTTCTTTTATTCATAAAACATATCCATGAGAATCTCGTGGAATTAACCTCTAGAGGTTAACCTTGGATTCTTTCATACTGTTTCAATCAGGGAACCATTATTTAACCTTGCCGGAGATTCTGTCATGGCACCTAAAGACAACAAAACTAGTTTAACTACAACTGAAGGCATTGG
>JAPLNF010000307.1 GCA_026692965.1 Planctomycetota bacterium | reverse complement strand
GTGGCGGCAGACCAGTCCACAGATCTGGTCGTAGAAACCTACAAGTTGACCAAGATCTACCAAAACAAACAGATAGCATTAAACGATGTGTGCCTTCGCATCGAACGGGGCACCGTACTTGGTTTACTTGGTTCCAACGGCTCCGGTAAAACCACTTTGCTCAGGCTAATCATTGGCTTGCATAGGCCAACCGCTGGTTGGGTTAATGTTTTTGATAAGAACATGACGCCAAACTCTGCTCAGCTACGCAGAAAAATTGGCTACATCCCTACCAATCCTCAGTTTCCTAAAGGAATGACTCCAATAACTTACCTTGATTACATGGCAAGATTATTCGGCCTGCCAGAAGATGTTCGTAAACCCAGGCTTGCATCACTAATTCGAGCAGTGGATTTATTAGGGGCATCAGGAAATCCCATATCCGGTTTTTCAAATGGCATGACCGCAAGGCTTGCTGTAGCTGCAAGCCTAATTAACGAACCAGACTTGCTAATTTGGGATGAACCAACCCATGGTCTAGATCCGGAAGCCCGTCGAAGTATGCTGGAATTGATCAAATCACTTAGTAAAGAAAAAACATTGATCGTTTCCTCGCACAACCTCAGTGACATTGATGAAGTTTGCGACCATGCTGCAGTATTAAGCCATGGGCAGCTCATTTTCTACGGATCTCTACAAGACCTTAAAGGCAGGATGCGCAAAAACCATTACGAACTTGATCTCGAAGGGGATCAAAAATCCATCACTAAAGCGGTGCAAACAATCAAAACTCTTAATGAATTTAAGACTGTTGCACTAAAGCAAAAAAAGCTGGAAATATACCTTAATGATGATGTGGTTGCATCCACAGCATTGGCCAACCTTTTTATGACTTTGACCGATAGCAAAATAAATTTATTAAGTATCAAGAGCATAGGCCAGCAGACTGAGGAAGCATTCCTCGACCTTGTGGAACAGGAAGAATCCCGCGGATTTGCAAGAATATACAAGCAGGAAGCTGCCTGATTCCGTTTAGCGTGATAGTCCGAAAGAGACCATGAACCATGAGCACAGGCACTTTAAAACCCGAACAATACAGAAAATGGCTGCCCTACTGGGCTGTCTTTCAAACTGACATGCAACAAACCGTTCATACCTGGATTTACAGGTTATGGCTGCTCGCTTCTATTTTAATACTTGCTGGTTTCTTCACTTATCGTTTTGGCGTGTACAAAGAAACTGGCATCATTCAGCATGGCTCGCTTTTTTTCTTACAATCTCTGCGCTGGACCATCTTAGGTAGCATGACTCTTGTGGTTGTTCTTACTACCGGGTGTATTTCTTCCGAAAGAGGAACTCTAGCGGATTCTGTTCTTAGCAGAGGTATAAGCAGGTATCAATATTTTTTAGGGAAGTGGCACGCACGACTTGTAACGGTAATAGGAACATTCTTACTATTAGGTTCTATCACCATTCTCGGGTGCATTTTTTTCCTACATGAAGATCTATCGTTCAAAGGATGCATAATTGCACTTATTGCAATTTGTGCACTTTTATTTACGGTAGTCACATGTTGCGTCACCGTGAGCGCAATAATAAATAGCACGGTATTGGGAATCATCACCGTCTGGGTTCTTTTATACGGCGTGACACTAGGATTAAGCTATTTCCCTAGCGTCCATTTATCTCCAGAAGTAACCATGCAGGCTTTACCCCACATGGTTAAAGGAGAATACGATATACAAGCATTGGGAAGATTGCTTGTATGGACATTAGGAATATCGCTAGGCATATCAAGCTTCGGCATGCTTTGGTTTGCAAGGCGCGATATTTAAATCAACTCCAGAGAATCAAACCTGGTTCTAATTGGTTTGCAAGGCGCGATATTTAAATCAACTCCAGAGAATCAAACCTGGTTCTAATTGGTTTGCAAGGTCGGGATGTTTAGGCAATACCCGAATCCTATACCCATGCTGACCACTTGAATTACAGGGAATCTCACCAGCAAATATCCACTCGTGATGCTCCTGCTTTTCATGCTTCATGGATGCAATATGGATTTCTTGAATCTCCCAGTTGGAATCCATGGGTCCATAATAGATCTGCACATCAACATCTGCGGGAGTCAACTGCCCAAGGTGAACCTTGGCTTTAACATGGAATTTAGCCCCCACCTTATGCGGATCGTGATGAGGATTTGAAATTTCATGAACACCTAAATGCCCCCATTGCTCATGCAGACGATGACGCCATTGGGCCAGATCATTCGCACCCTGAAAATTATTCGAAGAAAGCTTGTTATACCGTTCTGAACTAGGCCAGTAGCAAACCTTGGTATACTCGGCAACCATTCGAGAAGTGCTAAAGACTGGTGCCAAGGTACTGATGGCATTCTTCATCATCTTGATCCAACCCCTAGGCAAACCATCGGTACTACGGTTGTAAAAGAGTGGCACGATTTCTTGCTCAAGAAGATCGTAAATCGCCCGACTCTCTACTTCATCCTGATATTCAAGATCAGAATATTCTTCTCCTGCGCCGATGGCCCAACCATTTTGACCATTAAAACCTTCGCACCACCAACCATCGAGAATGCTAAGGTTTAATCCGCCATTTACTGCCACCTTCATACCACTGGTACCAGAAGCTTCCAAAGGCCTGCGCGGATTGTTAAGCCAAACATCAACTCCTTGCACCATATAACGCGCAACATTCATTTCGTAATCTTCAAGAAAAACAACACGATGTTTGAATTCAGCGCGCTTGGTCATGTGAACAATTTCAGCAATCAATTCTTTTCCGCCGTTATCTTGCGGATGAGCTTTGCCTGCAAAAAGAATCTGCACGGGCCGATCTTTATTATTTACAAGCGCTGCAAGCCTATCGAGATGTTTGAAGATAAGTGCGCCACGCTTGTAGGTTGCAAACCTTCGAGCAAACCCGATCGTCAAAGCTTCGGGATCAAGAATCTCATCGGCACGGGATATTTCGGAAGAAGTTGCAGCACGATTTTTCAGCTGCATTTTCAGCCTTCTGCGGGTAAAGGAGACAAGCCTTTCCCTGCGTCTTTCATGGGTTCTCCATAGTTCAGCATCCGGAATAGAATCAATGCGTTTCCACAAGGTTTCATCATTCGGCTTCAGCCCCCAACCCGCTCCCAAATATCGGTCATATAATTGGACCATATCAGGGGAAACCCAAGTACTGGTATGAACCCCATTGGTAACCGAGGTTATGGGAACCTCTTTATCCAACAATCCACTCCAGATGTTTTTCCACATATTCCTGCTGACCTCACCATGCAACTTGCTTACGCCATTACTGACATTCGAAAGCCGCACAGCAAGAACAGTCATACAAAAAGTTTCATTTGTATCTGAGGGGTTTTCTCGACCAAGGCCAAGAAACTCATCCTTGCTCATGCCAAAAGAAGACATCAGACCACCAAAGTAATGCTCAATTTGGGCAGGGGAAAAACGATCATTTCCTGCGGGTACAGGCGTGTGAGTAGTAAATACGGTGCCAGCAGAAACTGCTTCTCTTGCTTTATTAAAATCAATCTTCTTTTCGGTCATCAGGCATCGAATTCTTTCCAAGCATGAAAAGGCGCTATGGCCTTCGTTCATGTGGAATACCGTTGGGTCGATACCCAAGGCATGTAAAACTTTGGCACCAGCCATACCAAGAACTACTTCTTGGCGAATTCGATTTTCGGTATCTCCGCCATAAAGCCTTGCAGTAATAGCGCGATCTTCCAGTTGATTTTCAATAATATTGGTGTCGAGCAATAACAAAGGAACCCGACCAACATTAATCTGCCAAACTTTAACAAGCACATCTCTACCAGGAAAATGAACCTTAACAACAAGAGGATGGCCTGACTTATCGAGCACTTGTACAGCTGGAAGGCCAAAGAAATCATTTTCAGGATAACGCTCTTGCTGCCAACCATCTGCATTTAAATATTGCCTAAAATAGCCCTCACGATACATCAGACCAACGCCATACAACGGAATACCGATATCGCTCGCAGCTTTAAGATGATCGCCTGCAAGAACTCCAAGTCCGCCTGAATAAACAGGAATACTTTCATGAATGCCAAATTCAGCACTAAAGTAAGCTACCCTGCAAAGATTCTTATCTTTGGAATAATGTTCCTGAAACCATGTTGTAGCAGACATGTAGCGATCAAAATCTTGTTCAACACGATCCATATGATTTAAGAAGCCTTCATCTGAAAGCAATTCTGCTGTCTGCTTTTGAGAAAGCTGATTTAAAAGTCGAACCGGACTATGATCAACCAACTCAAATTGTTCTGGATTAATTCTTCGAAAGAGTTCAACCGCCTGATGATTCCAGCACCACCATAGATTCAAGGCAATTTTGTGAAGCGCATTTAAACGCACTGGAAGACTAGGAACTACGGTGTAAAAACGCATGGGATTTGTGTTCATAATTCTCTCTTTTTTAAGTAAGCAAAAAGGACTAAAAAGTTACAACCTAAACTATTTGCCAAACAATTAATAATTCACATCTGTCGAATAAATAAATCAGCTATTATTCTTTCAACAAATATTAGATAACATATAAGCAGTTTATAAAACCATAAAAATAATAGAAATAATTCTTATGATTTTTAAAGTTTGTAAACTGAGCCTTGCGGTAATTTTAACGGGAAGGCTTCCTCGATAAGAACGATTGAAAGGATTTTTACTAGTGCGAACACTTGTTACCGGCGGTGCTGGCTTCGTCGGGTCTCACCTTTGTGAAACCTTTTTGGGCTTTGGGCATGAAGTTATCTGCGTTGACAACTTAATTACCGGCAGCCTTGGAAATGTAGAACACTTAAGAGGCCATCCGCAATTCAGCTTTATACGCCACGACATCAGTCACCACTTGGAGATTGATGGCCCTATTGACAACATTTTGCACTTTGCCTCTCCCGCAAGTCCGGTTGATTATCTTAGGCACCCAATCCCAACTCTTAAGGTTGGTTCTTTGGGCACGCACAACACTTTAGGTTTGGCAAAAGCAAAAAATTCTTCCTACCTATTGGCAAGCACCAGTGAAGTTTATGGCGACCCCGAAAGACACCCACAATGCGAAGATTACTGGGGAAATGTTAATCCTATTGGTATTCGGGGAGTCTATGATGAGGCCAAACGCTTTTCTGAAGCAATGGTAATGGCATACCACCGTTGTCACAACATCAACACCCACATCATCCGAATATTTAACACTTACGGCAATCGCATGAGGTTGGATGATGGACGAGTTTTGCCTAATTTCATGGGCCAAGCACTTAGGGGCGAACCTTTAACCGTGTATGGGGATGGTTCGCAAACGAGAAGTTTTTGCCACGTTGATGATTTAGTTGCAGGTATCACAAAATTATTGTTCAAGGATTATCATGAGCCAGTAAATTTGGGGAACCCAAGTGAAGTAACCATTCTTGAATTTGCAAAAGAGATACTTGATTTATCTGGAAGTAAAAGCAAAATCATTTTTCACCCCCTGCCTCAGGATGACCCAAAAGTCCGAAAACCCGATATAACTCGTGCAAAGAACCTTTTAGGGTGGGAGCCAAAAATACAACGAACCGAGGGCCTAACAAAAACACTCAAACACTTCCAAGAAAAAATTGGGGGAAAGTAGTGCGATAATTCCTTGACAGAACACGATTTCATCGTTGTTATAAGGAAAGCTAATTTTATTTTAATGTTTTTGATTCTAATGGAACTAATGTTTGCTACTGTGTGTCAAATTAATAACAGAATGAAAGTTTAATGAAATTTAGCTTTCTTCTTCCAAATAAACTTTCATAAAGTGACTTTGGTGTTTTCAAAAGGATTGACAAGATGCTAACGCTAATTAAGGGGAATTTCATGTCAGGGACTTTGTCAAGGTTTACACTTGTTTTGCTTGTTCTTGTTGGATTTTTATTCAGCACTAATAATTCCTATGCCTTCCAAGCTGAAGCTCCTGCTGCAGAAAAGAAGGATGAAGGCGACAAACCTGCTGCTGGAAATCCTAGTCTTTTCATGCATATTCTTAAATCTGCGGGTTGGGTGTTCGGCCCAATGATTCTTGCGATTTCAATTGCACTTATTGCGCTTGTTTGTCTTTTAGCAATGGAATTACGAATGGCTACATCCATTCCCCCTAATTTTGTCGAAGAATTCACCGACTTGGTTAATAAGAAGCAGTTCAAACAAGCCTTTGATATAGCCAAAGAAGACGGATCCTTTCTTGGCAGAGTTATGAGTCAGGGTATGTCTAGGCTTCAGTACGGCATTGAAGATGCCAGGGAATCAGCCTACAACATGGTTGATAGCATCAAGGCCAGCAAAGAAGTAGCAATCACTTATCTTTCAACTATTGGGACACTTGGGCCCCTTATTGGTTTGGTTGGAACCGTATTTGGTATGATTCTTAGCTTTATGGAACTTGGCAGACCGGGTTCCACACCTAGGCCTGATAAGCTTGCTGATGGTATTTCGCATGCACTTGTGGTTACACTTCTTGGTATTGGTCTATCCGTGCCTGCAATTTTCTTTCATGCATTTTATCGCAATCGATTAATTAAAATTTCGATGGATACTAGCTTGATCGCAGATGATCTATTAACCCAGATGTATCACAGCACTAAAAAAGCAGCAGGTCAACCTGGTGCGCCTGCAGCACCCGCCGCACCTGCCGCCGCTGCAAATGTTCCAACAAAGTCCGTGCCCCAAGTTTAATCGATGCTGATTTCTCAAGATCAAGAGAAATCAGCACCACGATTGTTTAAAAGGGACCATTTAAAGACTGAACTGAAAGTCAACGAGGGGTCAAATTACCATGAGTCATGGTGCATCCGGCGAAGGAAATATGGAACCGAACCTCACTCCTTTATTGGATGTGGTGTTGCAGCTTCTAATGTTTTTAATGATGTGCGTTAGCTGTGCCCATGGACAAGAATGAAGTCGATGTTTTATTCGTTAATGTTCGACCTTTTATTTTAAAGGATTATGAATCCAAAGGGGCTACCGCCCTTCAAAAACTTACCGATAAGTTTAAAGAAGGCGACCCTTTCATTATTATCCTTGGCGAAGAACCCATGCGATTCAGCGAATTTAAGTTCTGGCTTCGAAACCAGTTTAACACCCTTAAAAGAACCAGCAAAGATGGCAAAGTTAAAACCACCATTGTCATGCGAGCCCACAAGCTTACTGACTATGATCAGGTTTACCGTGTCCTGCAAATGTGTAAAATCGAGGGATTTAGGCAAATAAAACTCCGGGCTGTAACTAAGAGCGTGGCGCAACCAATATGAGTAAGCACAAGAACGACGAACCATCACCTGAAGTTATATTGCCCATCACGCCCATGTTGGATATGGCTTTTCAATTGCTAACTTTTTTCATCTTTACGTACAATCCTTCAGGTATGGAGGGCCAGTTTGATTTAAGCTTGCCTTCAGAAAACGAAGCTGCTGCCAAAGAAACCAAACAACCACCTCCACCACCCGATCCAGATGCTCCCCCAAAAATCGAAGCTGATGTAACAATTGTTGTAGAAGCTGTTACAGATGATATAAATCGTGGAGAAATCGCAAAAATACACATCAAACAAAACTCAGGATCCGTTATCGTCGGTGATCTTAAAGAGCTTTTTGACAAGTTAAAATTAGCTAATGAAACTGCCACCGAAAAAGAAGTGATAAAAATTCAGCCTGCTAGCAAGTTAAAATGGTCCAATGTGATCATGGTTGCAGACACTTGCCGCAAAGCTGGTTTTAAAAATGTCAGTTTTGTTGAACCTCCGGGATTCAACATCAGTGTGGTTAATTAATTATTCCAGGCACGAATGATGTCTAAAAATAACACCATTTGTAAATTTGTTGCCCTAGTTTTTATACTTCTAGCTTTCTTACTTCCACCACAAAAAGCGACTTCGCAAGATATCGATACGGTTCCTCTATTTCAATTATTCCAGCCCGAACAGAGCTATTTAGCAACCCTTTGTATTGGGTCTGGAACCACGCCGGGGATTGGGCTTTTAGGCTCGCTTTCTACTTTAATTAGTGGAGATGATGCAGGTTTTAATTTATGGTCTTTTACTGCCCCTTTGTCTTCAAGACGAGACAAAACCCTTCTTGCAACTTGTGGTTTGATTCTTATGCCCGCAGGGTCTGCATCTTCTGGAATTGAAGCAATTGGGTTATTGAAAATCGGGGACGAAGAAGATTTTTGGTCTTTGATTAATTCAGATGTTGTTCGACCGATTCCAGATGAGTTTTTGGAACGGGTAAAAGACGAAAAGCCAATTTCCGGCCCTTCAGTTGATGATTTAGAAGCCTCTGCTTATTGCGAATTCGTACTGATGGCTTATCAAACTTCAGCTTTGGCCTTTGCCCAATCAGCACGTAAAGACCTTACTTTCTCTGATCTTATGACCAAACCCAGAACAAATCGAGGCGAGGTTGTGGAAATCAAAGGAAGGCTAAGGCGCCTCAGAAAATTAACACCACCTGTTGCATTACTCAGCGCAGGTGTTTCCGAACTATACGAAGGATGGGTCTTTCAAGAGATGTATGGGCCTAACCCTGTTTGTATCCTATTCACTCAATTGCCTGACAATATCCAACCTTTTGAAAAAGATGATTTTCTGATCGTGTTTCAAGGCTACTTTTTCAAAAAATATCGCTACAAAACAGCAAACACTGGTAGCGAAAACCCTTGGAAAGATACACCTTTAGTGATTGGAAAAACATTAAATGTCACAAGAGGATCTATCGAATCTACTGACGAAGGTTCAACTTGGGCGAAAGGGTTACTCCCTTTGTTTACCGTATCTTCGTTGGTTGTTCTTTCAGGAATTATTGGATTAATTATTTGGTTTTTGCGTGGAGATCAAAAGACTTCAAACCGGTTAAGAAACCGCCGATTAGAAGTCGACCCTATTTTTAAAGATTATTCGACAGCTATTGGGAACCAAATTGACGGTTCTGCGTCTAAATTACCAGAGAACGATTCTGGAAATTCAAACTTTCCCGGCTATAGGATTTGATTGATTTCCCAAACCATACATGCAATAATAAAGTATCAATAAATTTCAGGAGAGTTATTCATGTCACAAAATTATATCGTTAAAGGCACAGTCAAGGGGACAGGCAAGCCCATTGAATCTAAGATTGTTGCTCAAAATGAAAAAAACGCTGAGATGATCGCCCGCGACAGGGGTATCGAAGTTACTTCGGTACTTCTTGAAGGCGCGGTGCCCGTTATTGCTGCCACCAAACCCGCAATGGGCTTGGCGGTATTCGCAGGAATGGGCCACGAAGCTGGCCATGTTGAGCTTTCCGAAACACTTCAAGATAACTCCGGATATGCAAACATTATTTGGGCATTGGGTGCTGGCGTTATAAGCGCAGCTATGCACGGTTTGCTAATCCTCTTAATTATGCTTGTTCCATTCGAAAATGGCCCCGTTCAAGCTGCCAAACTCGATGAACCTACCAAAATTGAAGAATCCGAACCAGAACCAGATCTCACGGTA
>JAPLNF010000306.1 GCA_026692965.1 Planctomycetota bacterium | reverse complement strand
GGAGATATCCGCACCAATACCTCTACTGTTACATCGTTAACCATGCCGCGGGTTGAGCCGATTGCCTTTTTGATTGAGTATCTGGATGGAACCAGAGGGACGGTTCTATTGTTGAATGGCCACATACAAGACTTCTGTTTTGCAGGGAAAATCAAGGGTCAAGAAAAGCCTGCATCGTGTTTATTTCGATTGCCCATGCCGCCCGGAGCCAAGTTTTTTGATGCGCAAGTTCATAACCTCGAAAAGTTGTTTACTAAAAAACAATCTCCCATTCCGATCAAGCGGACATTGTTAACTTCTGGTGTATTGGAAGCTGCAATGAATAGTAATTTTCAAAAAGGAAAAATTCTAACAACTAAAGAACTGGAATTTGCATACAAACCGAAAGCCGATAGTGGATTTCTTCGTGGAGGAATAAGCGCTGAAATAGATTAAGAATTTTTTATGAGTTTTTGAAGATGTTCCGCCGAATGTAAATCCGACATCGCCCAGTTGCCGAATAAACAAAGCAGCGGAACTCCCTTAATTTAAGACGGAATAATAAGAATTGCAAGTAGTTGAGTCACATAAAGGGCAATATTTTCCATAAGCGTACGAATCAGGTGAAATAGGCCAAAAATAAATAACATTTTTAAAAGACAATTTTAAACTGTAGGGTTTTGAATCACAACTCGTTTAACTCGGTCCCTTTAGGATTAAGCTTATAATGAGAGCAATCGGAAATAACGTTAAAGTTTCGCTGATTCGTATAAAGCTCCCCGTTTGTTTATTTTGTTCAGTTTAATAAACCTTTTCGGTTTGATAAATATTCTTAAATTTATGACAATAGACAAAAGAGTAAGGTATTCTTTGCTCGGATGGTTTTAGTTTAAAGATTTGACCACTAGAAATAAGATTGCTGATAGTAGTTAAGAGTGAGTGGTAGTTTTTTAGTTTGCCCGAGAGATGGGGGCCAACTATAGTCATGTTAGAGTTAAAGTTGGGTATGATTACCTGACCAAGGGTGTTGATAAAAAGTTTTTCTCAGGAATGGAAACAGGATGCGTTTAACCTGATTGACAAGATTATCGAAGTTCAACCAGGGGTTAGCCTTAAGGCGTTAAAAAACCTAACGCTCGGGGAAGAGTACTTGGCAGACCATTTTCCAACCTTCCCGGTGATGCCTGGTGTTTTAATGCTGCAAACCTTGGTCGAAGCTGGGGCTTGGTTACTTCGGATTAGTGAAGATTACGCTCATAGCGTTATTGTTCTTAGGGAAGCTAAGAACATCAAGTATGGTAATTTCATGGAACCCGGTAAGCAAATGATTATTACCGTGGAGTTGGTCGAAAAAACTGAAGAGTTAGCAGTATTTAAAGGTAAAGGCGAGATGGAAGGGCAATCCACGGTGTCTGCTAGGATTACTCTGGCCCGCTACAACCTGCGCAACAAGGATATTAGCTTTAAAGAAACCGATGAGAAGATGATTGCGCATTATAAAGAATTACATCGCTATCTAAGCATGAATTCTTGATGATATGTCGATGATTAATGGATCGGATGATAGGCTCTTACTTACGATTAGGAATGATAGGATGATTTTTAAAGACAAGGTAGCCATCGTTACTGGCGGAAGCAGGGGAATAGGTAAAGCTATTGCCATGGGTTTAGCGCTTCAGGGCGCCAAGGTTGCGATCATCTATAAGGGTAGCAAAGAAGCTGCAGATGGCTTAGTTGCAGAAATTGTGTCTAAAGGCGGCACCGCAATTGCGATCCAAGCTGATGTGGCGGAATATGCCCGTACCAAAGAAGTAGTCGAAGAAGTCGAGAAGACTTTAGGTGGCGTAGATATTCTGGTGAACAACGCAGGCATGATTCATGATGATTTGTTTGTTAGGCTAGAGCCTGAGCAGTGGAGCAAAGTTATCCAGACGAATTTGGGTGGCACCTTTAACTTCTGCCATGCAATTGCTTTTTCCATGATGCGTAAGCGATCTGGAAGGATCATTAATATATCCAGCGTTGCAGCAGATTATGTGAATCCAGGGCAGACAAATTACGCTTCTAGTAAAGGAGCGGTAAATTCCTTCACTAAATCACTTGCGGTTGAACTTGCATCACGAGGTGTTACAGTTAATGCGGTAGCGCCAGGGTTTATTGAAACGGATATGAGCGCTGCGGTAAGAAACAAAGCTGGGGATATGATCAAGAAATTTATTCCCATGAAGCGGTATGGCCAACCCGAGGATATTGCGAAGGTTGTGCTATTCTTGGCAAGCCCTGATGCGAGTTATATTACTGGACAAGTGATCACTGTTGATGGTGGTTTAAGTTTGGGAGCAGCGTCGGGTTGATGTTTATTTCAAGGTTTAAGGTGAATTTTCAGTATAATTTAGGAATGGATAAGCCAAGGATGGTATTGCGTTTTTTTTATGATGGTTTGGGCAAGGTGGTATTTTATGAGAACTAGGCTCGCTTAAATTTTAAGTTGAGGTTATTTGATCAACGGAATTATCAGTTTGCATTATGTTTCTTTGGGTTTTTTGGAGATTTAAAGGCTATGGCTACTAAAGAAGAGATCTATGCTAAGGTATCTGCAACCCTTATCGAAGCGTTGAATGTTGAAGAAGATGAAGTGAAACCCACTTCAACTCTTCAAGGCGACCTAGGAGCAGAATCGATTGACTATTTGGATATAGTATTCCGATTGGAAAGGGAATTTGGAATTAAGATTCCCCGTAATGAGCTTTTCCCTGAAGCAGTTTTACAGGGCGATCCAGATATCGTGCAAAATGGCAAAGTTACCCCTAAGGGTATCGAGGAGCTGAAGGAAAAGATGCCTTTCGCTGACCTTACAGAATTTGCAAAGAATCCTGAAGTGAACAATTTCAGCGACCTTTTCACCGTTGCTCTTATTGCCCGTTATATCGAAGGCAAGTTGGCTGCGGGCAAGAATTAATATTTGACAATAAGTCCGGCGAAGAGGGCACTTATTTCGGTTAAATCCGAGGTATCTGCTTTGATTTTCTCCTGACTGCATGGCAAGGTTAGTTGATCTATGAGATGGATCTGGATTGACAGGTTTTTGGAATTCGAAAGTGGTAAGTCCGCAAAGGCTGTGAAAAATCTCAGCACTGCGGAAGACCACTTTAGGGATCATTTCCCAGGTTACCCTGTGATGCCCGCTGCCCTTATTATTGAGGGGTTGGCGCAAACAGGTGGAATTCTGGTGGGTGAGGCCAACCAATTTCGCGAGAAAGTGGTGCTTGCCAAAATTGCCAAAACTCGTTTTGAACGAGAAATGTTTGCTGGTGAACAGCTCATTTATCAAGTCGAGATTCTGATGATGAGGCCGGAAGCGGCCTCCGTTTTGGGTAAGGTCTTCGTGGATGGGGTTCAGACTGCAGAGGCAGAAATTTAATTTTCTTTGCCCACCTCGATCAGGCTCGCTCCAAACAGATGTTTGGTGATCATAATTTTGTTTTCTCAGGAGAGCTCAAGTATCTTCTGGGATTAGCAAAAGTTGCTTCTCAGACCGGCAAGGATAGCCCTGGCTAAATTGAGGGTACGCGCCCTCGGTGTTTCTTTTTCCTTGGGTGTGATTCAATAACCCAAGAATGGTGGGGTGCCATGGTTGTTTCTTTGCGCAGAGCGGTTATTACCGGTATTGGGGCTCTTACTCCATTAGGAATTAATGGGCCTTCATTTCATAAAGCATTGATCGAGGGTAAAAGTGGTGTCCGGGGAATTACCTCGTTCGATGCCTCTGGTTTACCCATCCGCTTTGGCGGTTGCATCCCTGATTTCGATGCCAAAAATTATGTCGATAAGAAAGATCGTAAAGCCCTGCGAGTGATGGCTAAAACCATTCAGCTT
>JAPLNF010000305.1 GCA_026692965.1 Planctomycetota bacterium | reverse complement strand
TTACGAATGTCATGTGGGCTAGCAAGACTGATGCGAACAGCACCATAGTCATTAATACGATCATAAGAACTATCACCATTATTAGCATTGCTCATAGATAGCATCGCCTCCGCAGTGAAGAATCCGGTAAAAACCCCGGCCAACCTATAGGGAAAATCTCAATAATAACACATACCCCAGCTAAGTTAACAAACAAAGCCGGGGATTAAATTAACTATAATCGCTTCTTTTCTAATTGCATGTTCAGTGCCAAGCCACGAATTTCATTAGTTAAAACATCAAAGCTTGCAGGTGTGCCAGCTTCGAGGGTGTTTTCACCTTTAACCATGGATTCATAAATCTTGGTTCTGCCTTCAACATCGTCACTCTTGACGGTAAGAAGTTCTTGAAGGATGTATGCAGCACCATAAGCTTCGAGTGCCCAAACTTCCATTTCCCCAAAGCGTTGTCCACCGAAGCGGGCTTTGCCGCCGAGGGGTTGTTGGGTAATGAGTGAATAGGGACCAGTTGCTCGGGCATGCACTTTGTCATCAACAAGGTGATGCAATTTAAGCATGTAAATATAACCAACGGTAACAGCCTGTTCGAATCGTTCGCCTGTTCTGCCATCAAACAAATAGCTTTTGCCAGAGACAGGTAAGCCGCATTCTTTCAAGACATCCCGAATTTCTTCTTCGGTAGCTCCATCGAATACAGGGGTGATGGCCTTGAAACCAAGCTTGGAAGCTGCCCAACCAAGATGGGTTTCAAGAATCTGTCCCACATTCATACGACTAGGAACACCAAGAGGATTCAAAAGAATATCAACAGGGGTACCATCAGCAAGATAAGGCATATCTTCGACAGGTAAAATCTTGGAGATAACCCCCTTATTACCATGTCGACCAGCCATTTTATCGCCGACAGAAATCTGTCGTTTTGCAGCAACGTAAACCTTGACCATTTGTTGAACGCCTGGAGGAAGTTCATCACCCATTTTGAGGATATTGAGCTTACGATCCTTTTCGTCAAACAAAGTGTTCAAGCGTTCGCGATGTCTGCCATAAACTTCAACGCAATCTTTTTTGCGTTCTGGACTGCGAATATCGAGACGGTCCATGGTGAAATGCTGAGCAAGATCGAGCAAGGCTTTTTCTTCTTTATCAGTGGAAGACTTGCCTGCAAAATCTTTGACCAGATTTTTATCTAGAACGCCACCCAACTCAGTAAGCATCGAACGAAATTCTTCGATGATTATTTTGTTGTAATGAGATTCCAAATCACGGGATTCTTTATCAAGGGTCTTTCTTTCATCATCAGTCATGCTGGATTTGCGACAGAATCGTTTGGATTCAGTTACAATACCTTCAATACCCGATGGGACTTCAAGACTGTCATTTTTGACATCTTCGCCAGCCCGGCCGAAGATTGCATAAAGTAATTTTTCTTCAGGCGTAAGTTCGCTCTTAGACTTGGGTGATACCTTGCCTACAAGGATATCGCCTGGTTGAACATAGGTACCAATACGAACCACACCATGCTCATCAAGGTTTGCAAGTGCCTTGGGTGAAACATTGGGGATATCGCGGGTAAATTCTTCCTTACCGAGTTTGGTTTCCCGAATCTCGATTTCAAAATGTTCAATGTGAATACTGGTGTAGGTATCGTTGTGAACCAGTTTCTCACTAATGATGATAGCATCTTCAAAGTTGTAGCCATCCCAAGACATAAATGCGACAAGCACATTTCTGCCCAGAGCGAGTTCGCCATGACTAGTGGCAGCACCATCAGCAAGGACGGTACCTTTTTTAACTTTTTGGCCAAATTTAATAAGAGGTCTGTGGTTTTGGCAGGTATGTTCGTTGAGGCCTACGAACTTGCGAAGGATAAGTTCGCGATACCCAGATTGAGCTCGTGCACGATCCAGAACACTGCCTTCACCAGTATCAGCAAGCTTATGATGGCCCACAATAATGCGATCGGAATCAACATACGTGATGTAGCCATCGAGTGGTGATTTGAGAACCATGCCGCTGTTGTAAGCAACATCTTTTTCAAGACCGGTGGCAACAAGTGGAGCCTCGGTGATTAACAGAGGAACCGCTTGCCTTTGCATGTTGGAACCCATCAATGCACGGTTTGCATCATCATGTTCCAAGAATGGAATAAGGCCAGCAGAAACCCCGACCATTTGCTTGGGGCTAATGTCGATGTATTCGATTTCATCAGCACCGACCTGCTTGAAGTCACCTTCATGGCGGGCAATGATACGCTCTTCAGTAATTTTCTGGCCATCGGAAGGTGCATCGGCTGGTGCAAGGTTAGCAAGAGCTTCTTCATCAGCACGCAACCATTTAACTTCGGTGGTCAGTTTACGTTTTTTGATAGCCCTGTAGGGGGTAATAAGGAAGCCATAATCATCAACACCAGCATAAATGCTAAGATGCGAGATAAGACCGATATTAGTACCTTCAGGAGTTTCAATTGGGCAGATTCTTCCGTAGTGCGAAATGTGAACATCGCGTACATCGAAGCCAGCCCTTTTTCGGTTCAAACCACCAGGCCCAAGGGCAGAAAGTCGCCTTTCGTGCGTTAACTGAGACAATGGGTTGGTTTGATCCACAACTTGGCTAAGTTCACCACGGCCAAAGAAGTATTCGATGGCTGCAGAGATACTCTTAGGGTTGATCAATTGCCTTGGAGTCATATCCGTTTGTTCGCGCATACTCATGCGTTCTTGAACGGTACGCTTCAATTTAAGGAATCCCTTGCGCAACTCATCAGCAGCAAGTTCATCAATTGTTCTAACGCGCCTGTTACCAAGATGATCGATATCATCAGCATAACCTTCCTTGGCACGTAATTTAAGAACATACTTAATCGCGTTGAGGAAATCGATGGAACGCAAGGTCATTTCTGACTCTTGGATTTCCTGATCGAATTTTCGGTTAAGCCTGAAGCGGCCAACTTTACCCAGACGGTATCTGCTAGGGTCTTGGAACTTTTCTTTGAATAGTTCCTTGGCCTTTTGCAGCTGTGGGGGGTTACCAGGACGAAGCCTCTGGTAGATTTTCAGCAAAGCTTCTTCATGGGTATTAGTTGCATCATCTTTCAAAGATGCCATGATGATCGGATCTTTGGCAGCTTTAAGAATGATTACTTCTTTGACACTGGTCAGAGAGATAGCATTAACCTTTTCTTCGGTAAGGATTTCACCACTTTCAGCATAAATCTCACCGGTTTCAGGATCAATAACATCCCCAACCACTTGAGCAGATTTCAATCTGGCTTTACCTGCAGCTGTCATTTTTACAGTTTCAGTTTCATAAAATTCCTTAATGATATCAGCATCTGTGGAATAATTAGGATCCATTGCTCGAAGTAGAGTCATGGCAGAAAACTTGCCTGACTGATCAATTCGAACGCTTAGAGCATCCTTCTTCGTTACATTAATTTCAATCCAGCTACCGCGTTCAGGAATGATTCTGCAGCTATGCAATTCCTTGTCGCCATCGATTGTTTTCTGAAAATCGACGCCAGGTGAGCGATGTAATTGGCTTACAACAACGCGTTCTGCACCATTGATGATGAATTCACCGCCACCAATCATGATGGGCATTTCACCAAGAAAAACTTCCTCTTCAACGGGTTGTTCTTTTTCAAGGCGGAGCCAAACCTTAAATGGTCGGCCGTAAGTCAGCCTCAGTTGTCTGCATTCATCAGGGCCAAAACGTGGTTTGCCCAGTTCATAACGAAGGTACTGAAGACGAATAGTCTTATCGTAACTTTCAATAGGAAAGATTTCTTTAAGGACGCCTTCTAATCCTGAAGCATCGCGCTTTTCAGGATGTACATCAAGTTGAATAAATCTATCGTAAGATTTAGTCTGGATGTCGGTTAATGAAGGAACATCTATAGTATCGCCGAATCGTCCAAAGTTTCTAACAACTTCTGGGGTGATTGTGCGTTTTGAAGTAATGGGCATGGCAAGTAGCTCCTACCCTTGGTGGATTCCAAGCAAAGTTCAATAATGCCGACAGGTACGAAAGAGGTGACAAACCAAAACCGTTCCCACGTCAGCCCAACGGGAACATCAAAAGTTAATAATAAAAGTCGGAGGACTCAATAACGCTAAAGCAAAGCCAGTTAGCTTAATTACATTCTGATTTAAACCGATATAGACATTACCAAGATTTTTTGGCATAAGATAAAATCTCCCAAAATAGCTAAAGCCAGGTAAATTAACCTGGCTAAGTGCCTTAGTAAAATCAAATAACTCGATAATAGGATATCCTTTTGCTGACATATTTAAGTGAGCTTTCCCTTTCAAACAGCAGCAAATCTAAATAAAGGGAATCCATTTCCTTAATTCAGAGCAAATATCAAACAATCCAAGCGTTTTCGTATTAAACCACAACAACTAAGCATTGCAAAACAAAAAACAAATGAATTCCGGATAACAGCTTTAATCTCTTAAAGAAGCTACCCGGAATCAAATTCGCTTTGTTTACTTCAAGCTTACTTTTGCGCCAGCATCTTCAAGCTTCTTCTTGACAGTTTCAGCTTCGTCCTTAGCAATGTTTTCTTTAACATTCTTAGGAGCGCCTTCAACCAAATCCTTAGCTTCTTTCAAGCCAAGGCCAGTGATTTCGCGAACAACCTTGATGATGCTGATTTTCTTGTCAGCAGCAGCAACGCCATCCAAAACCACAGTAAATTCAGTTTTAGCTGGAGCAGCTTCAGCGCCAGCAGCAGCGCCACCAGCAGCTGCCATCATAACGCCACCGCCTGCAGCAGGTTTAATATTGTGAACCTTTTCAAGGTAATCAGCCAATTCGACTGCCTTGAGCAAGGTAAGAGAAACGATTTTTTCTCCAAGATCTGAAATCTCTGGAGCGTAGGTTGTTGCATCGGACATGAAAACTTTCCTTTCTTAAATTGCTGCTTGAAGCTTAGCAGCGATTGGTGCGTAATAACGGTTAAAAAAAGACCCCTAGCTGGCGGTAGACTCTGCAGCAACCCCAGTGGTTTCTGCAGGAATTCTTTCGGATATTGTTTTGATCTGACTGGCAATAATGCCACCAACTGAAATAATCTGGCTGGCAAGCTTTGCACCAGGTGCAAGAATCATGCCGGCGATAGTTCCAATGGCTTCTTCGCGAGTTGGCATCTTGATAGCTACGTCAAACGTAACAAGTAAAGAGTCTGCCACTGCGCCTTTAATTTTTACAGTTGTTTTGTAACCTGCTGCGGTTTTAGGATTCTTGAGTTCGGCTTCGAGTTCGCGGCACAATTCAGCGATTGAATTTGCACCCCAAACCAAAACAGTAGGGCCATGGAAATAAGCAGAATCACGGGCAATGTTGATGCCTTGTTCTGACAAAACCATACGGGCCAAAGTGTTTTTCACCACTTTAAAGTGAATTTTCTTTTTTCTAAGATTCGCACGAAGACTCGTGTTGTTTTGGGCAGTAATTCCTTGAACTTCAAGAAATACTAAATCCTTAACATTTTTAAAGTCCTTACGAAGGGCTTCAATTTCCATTCCTTTAATTAACTTACTCATGTTTTCTGTATCCTGCTATGGATCAAACAATAATGTTTGATCTTACATTTGTTGATTCAATTAAATAGTGACTGGAATTCCAGGACACATTGTCGCTGATATTGTTACAGACTTAATATAGTTGCCACGGATGCCAGTAGGCTTCGATGCCCGAACTTGCTCAACAAAAGCCAAAGCATTTGAAGCAATTTTGTCGGTATCAAAACTAATTTTGCCAATGCCTGCATGCACATTGCCACCTTTGTCTGAACGGTATTCGACTTTACCTGATTTAAATTCTCTAACAATCGCAGCAATATCTTGGCCTGAACCAATAACAGTTCCTGCTTTTGGAGTGGGCATTAAACCACGGGGCCCAAGAACCTTACCAAGGCGACTGACTTGCCCCATCATGTCTTGGGTTGCAAGTACAACATCGAAGTCTAGCCAGTTTTCAGACTGAATTTTTTTGATTAGATCGCCTTCACCGACGAAATCAGCACCTGCAGCAGTTGCTTTAGCAGTATTATCGCCTTGGCAGAAAACAAGAACACGAACCTTCTTGCCTACCCCATGAGGAAGAGCAACACTACCACGAATCATCTGATCGCTTTGAGCGGAGTCAATCCCCAAGCTCATATGAATTTCGATGGATTCATCAAATTTTGCGCGTTTAACTTGTTTAAGAATCGTGATAGCTTTATCTAAAGAAACTTGGCCTTCTTTAGTTACTTTTGCGTAGATCGTAGCAATCTGAGCTTTTAGCTTTTTACCTTTGTGAGGTGGCCTACCTGGTTGCTTGCCCTTCCTTTTACCGGAAGATTCAGAACTTGTGTTGGCAGGTGCAGCCTTAGGTGTAGCAACAGGGGTTGCTGCTTCTTCTGAGACTTTTGGTTCTTTTTCTGATTTTGCCATGACTATTTCCCAAATTATTCGTGAATATTTATAGTAGATACAAATAGCAAGATCGGCCACTAGAAATTGGCCGTTTCTTGACGATTTTTATTTATGCTTAAGCTTCGACTGTTAAACCAAGGCTTCTGGCAGTACCAGCAATGATACGAGCAGCATGGTCTAAATCACGAGCGTTAAGGTCAACAAGTTTCTTTTGTGCGATATCGCGAACTTGAGCTTGTGATACTTTAAAGCCTTTGTATTTGCCACTTCCTTTGGTTTTTTCATCCCCAGGAATAACATCTCCGCCCTTTTTCTTTTCAGGAGGAATGCCTGCAGCAATCTTCAGAAGGATGGAGGCTGGAGGGCTTTTCACAATAAATTCAAAAGAACGATCAGAATAAACTGTGATAACGATAGGTACGATAATACCTTTGTTATCTTTAGTTCGTTCATTGAATTGGGATACAAATGCCCCAATATTAACACCATGTTGCCCCAATGCTGGGCCAACTGGTGGTGCAGGGGTAGCCAAACCACCTGGACACTGTAGACGAATCTGAGCTGTAACTTGCTTTGCCATTTCAAACCCTTATTTAAACGATTTCAACTTGCCAGTATTCCAATTCAACGGGAACTGGCCTTCCAAAAATAGTTAATTCCACTTTAACTCGGCCCAATGCTTCCATAATTTCTTTGACTTCGCCATCCATGCCCGCAAAGGTTCCATCCTTTACCTTGATTCGATCGCCTGCATCAAAAGCGGGTCTGCTAACAACGGTAGCTGCAACATTATCACCTTTGACACGGAGCATGCGTTCGATTTCCCGCTCACTCATTGGGGTGGGAAGTTTATGAGTGGCAGTGCCACCTACAAAATCACCAACACCAGTGGTTTCCCGGAACAAGTACAAGATCGGGTCATTAAATTCGACTTCGACCATAAGATAACCAGGAAAAAGCTTTCTTTCTCTGGAGACTCTTTTGCCCCTGCGCATTTCCGTTACTTTTTCAATTGGAATATGGATTTGGCCAAAGAATTCTTCCAGACCATCAATTTTGACTCGTTTTTCGAGTGCTTCCTTGATGGATTCTTCTCTACCACTCTGAACTTTGACAACATACCAGCTTTTGCCTAAGCTAGGTTTTGCACTAATTTCAGGTGTAGAACTTTGAACGGGATGACTTTCAGATTCTACTGAAGGGTCAACAGGTTGTTCTAAATTATCCGATACCATTGTTTCGAACTCCGAAACAGTTGTTTACCATTTTTTCAGGTCAACACTTGTATTTTTCTGAACACTATCCTGACCGAAGCGGAGCACCCCCGCTTTTGTCAAGAAAATTCTCCAAAACTGATCCATCGCAAACAAAAAGACTGACATCAAAACCAAGGTGGTTAACACCACAATGGTATCATGAAACAACTTCTTTTTGGTTGTCCAGGAAACTTTATTCATCTCGGCTTCAGTTGCGATCAAGAAATCGGCAAATACCGGAATATTGACAACTTTCCACGAGACCCATAATGCAAGGATGATTAAAAGAATCGGGCCTGAGAACTGAACTCCAGGCAGCAAAATCAAGGAACGATAGATGACAGTTCCTTCTGCAATTTTGAGTGGAACAGATTCAGCAGGTTTACGATCATTTTTAATTAATTCACGCGATTCTTCTTGGAAAGAATCTTTGGATACTATCTCATCAATTTTATATTTAGAATCACCCGTTAACAAACCAATTTTAATATTCAGATTTGGATCAATAGCTGAATTAGCCAAAAGGAAAGCTTCTCGAGAAACTAATAATTGGCTATCAGGTTTGTAACCAGCCGATTGTAGAAGAGCGAGGGCATCACCTACTTTGTTTATTTTAACTTTACCTGTGTAAGGTATTTCGATCTGCCAGTTGGAACCATTTCTCGCAAGAGTATCGTTACGAACAAGGGTCATGATGCCAGTACCGAACAAAATTAGAAGACACATGATTGTGCCTCTTCGGATTTTGGATCCTTGATTTTGTTTGAAGGAATCGCGGGAAAACCAACCTTGTTCTTCAATGCGAGTAAAGAGTTTTATATTACTGGGGCGGAAGAAAAAGATAAATGATCCGATTGCAGCAAGAGCTGCTCCTGCGCCAGCCAAGCCTAACCCAAATGATTCTGGGAAGACTCTTTTATCGAACACAAGACTTTCAGTAAATTTACCCCAAATAGAATCAAAATAGAGATTGGTAAGGGCTAGAACAAACCCAATAAAAATACCTGCTTTGAGGCCAGGTAGTTCGTGGAATATTTTGTTTTTTCCGATGACGATAAGTGCAGAGATACCAAGGCCAAAACCTACTAAGGTGAGCGTGATATTAGAGGTAGAAGTTGCTGGGAATTTTAAGAGATTAAACCATGCCAATGGAAGTAGTTGCAGTAAAGCGTAAGCAATAGCAACGAAGAGTACTAGAAAGCCCAAACTATAAATCGCAGGATTAGCGTTTACAGAGGCGGGGGCTGAATCGGGTTTATTTTTAATGGTCGATGCCATTTTTATCCTAGGAAGACCGACTGTTTGAAAAAACCAGGCGAGTTAGCAATAGTTCGCCAATGAAGATCATACGAGAAAAATATTTTTTTTCCCGACAATATTTTTAAGAACACGGGCGGAGGGAGTCGAACCTTCAACCCCCGGTTTTGGAGACCGGTGCTCTGCCAGTTGAGCTACACCCGTATTAATCATGTAACCAACCTTATCTAATCATAACCAAAGAGGTTGGCAGGAATTATTTTTTGCGGGTTTCTTTATGAATAGTAACCTTGCGCAATTTTGGGCAATACTTTTTAAGTTCTAGGCGTTCTGGTCCACGGGTTTCTTTTTGAGCCCTGTAGTTACGTTCGCCGGATTCAGTGCATTCTAGCCAAACATATTCACGCATCGTAAACTCCAATTCACTAGTAGTCTAAAAACCAAGGGCACCCGAATGGAAATAGTTCCTAGCGGGCGCCCCGCAGCTTTAACAAGGCTGGTGTTACTCAAGAATCTTGGTAACAACGCCAGATCCAACAGTTCTGCCACCTTCACGAATTGCAAAGCGGAGGCCTTCTTCCATAGCAATTGGGGAGTCTGGTAGAAGTTGAACCACTAAACTTTTAACATTGTCACCAGGCATACACATTTCAACACCAGCAGGTAAAGTTACAGAGCCTGTAACATCAGTGGTGCGGAAATAGAACTGGGGACGATAGCCACTGAAGAATGCGGTGTGTCTACCACCCTCTTCTTTGCTAAGTACATAGATTGAACATTCGAATTTGGTATGGATGTTGATACTGCCTGGTTTTGCAAGAACCTGACCACGTTCAACGCCATCGCGGTCGATACCACGAAGCAGAACACCAACATTGTCACCAGCTTGGCCTCTGTCGAGGGTCTTCTGGAACATTTCGATACCTGTGATAACGGTTTTCACTGGATCCTTGCGGAGTCCAAGAATTTCAACTTCGTCACCAACTTTACAAGCACCGCGTTCGATACGGCCAGTAGCAACAGTACCACGACCTTTGATTGAGAACACATCTTCGATGCTCATCAAGAATGGCTTGTCTTCTTCACGAACAGGGTCAGGAATATAGGTATCCAAAGCATCCATAAGATCGTCAAGGCATTTGCCAGCAGCATCATCTTTGCCACCAGAAAGCATAACGGGAAGTG
>JAPLNF010000304.1 GCA_026692965.1 Planctomycetota bacterium | reverse complement strand
TTTCCCGCAGCGTTGGTTGTGTCTTTAAAAGGATCCAATGTACCCCCGACTTGCTTCCAAGTGATATTAATGGGGTTTCCATTTTTAATCAGAAAACAGCGGAGTTTGAATTCAGGCCGGGCCCTATTTTTGCACAAACTGTCCTTGCAGATGAAATTAACCGGGCTACTCCTCGAACCCAGGCAGCACTTTTAGAAGCCATGGCTGAAAGAAGGGTGACTGCGGATGGCCAAACCTATAACCTTAAGCCACCCTTTCTTGTAATAGCCACACAAAATCCCGTAGACCATGAAGGAACCTTTCCATTACCTGAGGCCCAATTAGATCGATTCTTAATCAAATTAAGTCTGGGATACCCAACCATTGAAGAAGAAGCCTTGATGCTTAAAAGGTTGCAGTTTGGCCATCCGATTGACGATGTTGTGCCCGTTGTTAGTTCTGCAGACTGGATGGCTTGCCAAGAATTGGTCAGGAAGATTCATTTGGATGATCAAATTCGAACCTACATTCTTGAGATCGTTCATGGCACCCGGGATAACGAAAATATTTTATTAGGTGGAAGCCCTCGTGCATCGCTTTCGTTACAAAGGGCGGCACAAGCAAGCGCTGCAATCCAGGGCAGAACTTTCGTGGTTCCGGATGATGTGAAAAAGTTGGTCGTGCCTGTGCTTACACACCGAATCATTCTCAAGCCCGAAACCCGACTTAGGAAAATTAAAACGGAAGATGTCATCAATGATGTTTTAGATGATATTCCAGTTCCTGTTTCCTCGGATTATCACACTGGAAAAGATTATTTCTAATGTATTGGCTCCTTGGAATAACGCTGATAGGATTTTCTGCCCAAGTTTTGGGCTCCGGACTCCTTGCATTCTCTGCCTACCTAATGGCATTGATTTTGATAAGCAGTCGGATGTTGGCTTGGCATTGGGCAAGCGGGTTAAGAATTGAAAGAAAAATGCGCTGCACCCTTGCAGAAGTTGGCGATAAGGTAAGGGTTAAAGTTTTAGTCCGCTATCTCGGTTTAATCCCTATTCCCTGGGTGATTTTAGAAGATCTGTTACCTGAAGATGCTGTTAACCCTCGGCATCCGTTCTTAAAATTGAAAGGGAAAAGGCTTAAAGTCTTATCGATGTTTTCGATGCAAACAGAAGAGTTTTCTTATTCTCTGGAATGCATGCATCGGGGATTTTTTCAGATTGGGCCCGTGTTTGCAGAAACTGGAGACCCTTTTGGCTTCATGCGAAGATATCGCATTGGATGCCAACCTTTTTATTTGCTCGTGCTTCCCAAGATAACTCATTTGCTTGGTTATGATTTAACCTCACGCAGGCCGATTGGCGAAATTCAAATGGTTATGAAAATATTCGAAGACCCTACCCGGATAGCGGGGGTTCGCGATTATGAACCAGGCGACCCGATGTCCCGTATCCACTGGAAAGCCAGTGCCCGAACAGGTGTGTTTCAATGTAAAATATTCGAGCCAACCTGCCTTGCTGGTGCGATGATCTTATTGGATTTTCATGAATCCAACTTTCCACCACGAGGTGAACCTTTTCGTTCGGAACTTGCAATCGACGCTGCGGTCTCGCTTGCCCATGCAGTTTGTTTGTTGAATCAACCATTTGGAATTGGAACTAATGCCACCGATGCCGCATTTAATGTTCAAGAGAATGAAAGTGAACCCGAAGTTGATACTCGGGCAGAAGCTCGAACTTTTATGCTGGATAGCAGTAGGCCAAACCATTTGCAACCAATGTTTTTACCATCGCGAAGAGGTGTTGAGCATTTGCAATTATTGAGGGAAATGATGGGCCGTGCGCTTAAATCAGATTCCCTCAAATTCTCCGAAATGATTAGAGAAGTTTCAATCCATTTGCCCAGAGATTTAACTCTTGTTGCTGTTCTTGCAGGTGTAACCGAAGAAACGGCTATGATGCTCGGGAATTTAAAACAGCAGGGGTTTGCTGTCTCCGTTGTTTTAATTCAATTTGATGATGAGGGCTTAAACAGGGCTTTTAAAAAATTGATTACTAATGGTATCCGCGAGATTCGCCATGCTATTGATCAAGAGTCTCTTCCTCAGCTTTGTAGATCCCAGATCGATCGAACTTCTCCTTTAAGCCTTGTCTAGGAAACGCACATGGCAGAGAAAAAAGCATATGCTTATCGCGATAAACTGGAAGTGCTGGATCAACTGGTAGGTACGATAGGCTTGGTGTTGATTGTTTTTCTAATGGTTTCATTAACATTTTTTTTATTGGCTCGTTTTTCCCTTTCATCCGAATGGACTTCATCACATTGGATTTTATTTTGGGAAGTGCTTGCCACTGTTTTGGTTAGCCGTATGTTCCTTATCGATGATTTGAAAGAGGTTGTTGGCGGTTATTCATTTGTGTTGGGAATGGTTATTTGGGTCCCATTTTCTTTGATGGGCGGAGAAATTCTTGGAATTGTTACCGTTCTTATGATTTTTGTTGGGTGGTTTACTTACAAAATTACCTGGGATGTGACAGATCTTGGTGAACGAGAAGAGGACGAAGATGGATTGCTTGCTTCAGTGGGATTAAAAAAAGAGTTGAACCCGGGCAATAAAAAGGTTTCAGAATCGTGGGGCGATACAAGAGAGGAAAGTACCGAATTTAATTATGAAGCAGAAGAAGTTCTTGCGGAGTTGGCAACGAAAAAACCTAAAAAAGTTAAGGGCGGAAAAGGTCGCGGTGTCTGGGTGCTTTATTTTTTATTTGGCTCAATACCTGTTTTTGGATTAGGTGGATCAACTCAAAATAGCACTGACCCAAATCTTGGGAAATATTTTTTGGTCTGCCTTTGCATTTATCTTGCAAGTTGCATCTCTTTGTTAATGAGCACTTCTTTTTTAACAATAAGGTCCGACTTACGAAGGCGTAATCTATCCATGCCTTTGTTTACAGCGGGGTTTTGGTTGTTCTCTGGTTTATTCTTGCTGATATCCTGTTTTGTTTTTGCATCACTGTTGCCTAGGCCTCAGGGCTTTTTAGATCCCATTGCCTTGGTTCTTTCCAAGGGTCAGGATAAAGATCAGGATGCAAGTAACTACGCAAAATCATCAGAGAAATCAGGGAAAGGGGATGGGAATCCAGGCGAAAAGGAAGGCGATAAAGGTTCTCCCAAGGATGGAAATCAAAAAGCGGGTAAGCCTACTGAGGATAAAGATAACAAAGGCGCATCCAAGGAGTCTGGAAAAGGTGAAAGTGATTCTGGTGAAAAAGGGGGAGGCTCTTCTAAGGAAGGGGCTCAGAAGTCGGGTCAATCTAAAAATAATAAAGGTAAAAGTGATACTCGTAAAAGTGATGGGAACCAGAAATCGAATTCTACTTCGAATCAAGAACCTCCTGCCTCGCCGCCCTCTTCCTTTAATATTCCTGGCCTTGATAAGATGATGGCTGCACTTGAAGTTATTCTTAAAGTTGTTTTTGCAGTTGGGACCTTTTTGTTTGTTCTTTATGTTGTCGTTTACAAGTTGAGTTTCAGTTTTGGTTGGGCTGATAACCTTTTAGATTGGTTTCGTAATCTTTTTGACTGGCTTGATCGCTCTAAAAAAAAGAAAAAACAAGAGGATATTGCAGAAGCCTCTGTCGCTGATGAAACTTTGCCTTTCGAAAATTTTGATAACCCTTTTGATCGCAAAGATTGGCAAAAATCTAGTCTTCGAGAATTGACAGGGTATACTTGGAAGGCTTTATTGGCTTGGTGCAAGTCCCAAAACATCAGTATTCCAAGAGGTTGCACCCCCTCCGAGTTAGAGGAGATTATTTCAAATGAAATGCCCCGTATTGAACCTGCTTATTATGCCTTCCAACAGGTTTTGTTAAATGTTCAATATTCAAATAATAATGATGATCCCAAAGGGGTTGCAACGACTCAGAATCTTTGGCATCACATGAATGGCGAATCAAATGCCGCAGCAGGTAAAGATTGATTTGCGAATTATTTTTTTCTTCGGATATGATCTGCGTGAATGATT